>NZ_AMXD01000096.1 GCF_000310185.1 Thauera aminoaromatica S2
CGCGCAGCGCGGGCAGCCCGTCGAGGGCGTGCAGCGCGAGCGCGATCCGGGTGAGCAGGCGGGAGCCGCCCGTCGGCGCCGCGCCGCCCCTCGCGTCGAGGACGTCGGCCTGCTCCAGCCAGGTCCGCAGCGCGGCATCGGCCTCGATGCTGGCCGCCACGCACGCCGCGCGATCGCCATCGAAGTGCCTGCCACCCGCGGCGAGGTGAAGATTCGAGCACCCGCGCTCGGCCTGCAGGCGATGCACCAGCTCGCTCACCGCCCGCACCAGCTCGCAGCTGCGCGCCAGTTGCTCGAGCTCGCGCAGCTCACAACGGCGCGCAGCGACCAAAAAGGCGAGGATCGATTCCATGCAGGGCTCCGGCAAGAAGAGGGTCTGCGACCGGCGGCCGCACATCCCCCCAAGCAAGTCCCGTGCAAGCCCGACGCCTGGGCTCTGCCGTAGGAGCGACGCAAGTCGCGATCACGGCCCCGCCGCCCGCCGCCCGCTGCCGCAGGCGGAATCGTGCGATCGCGACTCGCGTCGCTCCCACCAGAACCAGCGCTCCCTTCCAGCGCCGCCGCCTGGCGCTGCCGTAGGAGCGACGCAAGTCGCGATCACGGCCCCGCCGCCCCCACCGCCCGCTGCCGCACGCGGAATCGTGCGATCGCGACTCGCGTCGCTCCCACAAGGGGCTACGCGGCGCTTCGAGGGCTCGGGCGGAGCTGGCCGATGGCCTCGATCAAGCCCTCGCCCACCGCATCGGGCCCGCGCTGCCAGCCGTCGAAATGCAGCAGCTCGGGCAACGGGACGCGCTTCAACCAGCCTGCGGCCTCGAGCTCCGGCTGCGCGTGGAAGTCGCGCACGTAGCCGACGCACAGATAGGCGATCGGCACGATCTCGCGCGGGATGCCGAGCGCCTCGCGCAGCGCCTGCTGGTGCAGGATGCTCACCCAGCCCACGCCCAGGTTCTCGGCGCGCGCCGCCAGCCACAGGTTCTGCACCGCGCACACCGCGCTGTACACGTCCATCGCGCCGATGTGCGTGCGCCCGATCACCACCGGGCCGTGGCGGCTGCGGTCGCAGGTGATGCAGATATTGACCGGCGACTCGAGGATGCCCTCGAGCTTCAGGTTGCGATAGGTGTCGCGCTTGCCCTCGTCGAACATCTGCTCGGCCTCGGCGTGCGCGGCGAGGAAATCGGCGTGGATCTTCGCGCGCACCTCGCGCGAGCGCACCACGACGAAATCCCACGGCTGCATGAAGCCGACCGAGGGCGCGTGATGCGCGGCGGTGAGCACGCGCGCGAGCACCTCGTCGGGGATCGCGTCGGGCAGGAACTCGCCACGCACGTCGCGCCGGGTGTGGATGGCGCGATAGACGGCGGCGCGCTCGGCGGCGTCGAACAAAGGATTGGCCTGGAAGCGCGCGGCGGCCGGGTCGTGAATCGGTGCGGACGCGTCGGTGCTCGCCGGCGCGCACTGCGCCTGCGTCGGGCTGCTCATGAAGTATTCCCCTTGTCGTCGAGCAGTGGGCAGCCACCGACCAGGCGACTGCGGGATGCACTTCGAGGCCGGTCTTCCGGCTGCGGATCGTCTCGTCCGGGCGCCTTCCCGGTCCTCGTGGACCAGTGGCTGGGCGAACCTCGCCCGGACAATCCCCTACACGGCGCTGGGCGCGCGGCGGAATTGCACCGCCTTCCCGATTCTCCCGCGCACACGCGGGCACCTCGAAGCAGAGAGGGCGCAAGCTTAGCGGCAAAGGCGGCCGCGGGCAAAACAAGGCGGACACCGCCGCGCGGGGTGGGAGGTCGCCCGATCGCGACTTGCGTCGCTCCTACGAAAACCGGCGCGCGCATCCTCGCGCCCGGCGTCCGGGGTGGGACATGGGAGCGACGCAAGTCGCGATTCCCACCCACGTCGTCCTATGAACGCTCCTCGCAGATGCAGCGCCCGATCGCGACTTGCGTCGCTCCTACGAAAACCGGCGCGCGCATCCTCGCGCCCGGCGTCCGGGGTGGGACGTGGGAGCGACGCAAGTCGCGATTCCCACGAAACCGGCGCTCGGCCATTGGCCCTCCCGACGCAGCGCCGGCTCGATTCCTCTATAATTATGAATTCTTGACACAACCGCCCACCCAGGAGGCACCATGTCCCAGCGTCCGTTCAAGATCCTCGGCATCCAGCAGATCGCCATCGGCGGTCCGAGCAAGGAAAAGCTCAAGACCCTGTGGGTCGACATGCTCGGCCTGGAGGTCACCGGCAACTTCGTGTCCGAGCGCGAGAACGTCGACGAGGACATCTGCGCGATGGGTTCCGGGCCGTTCAAGGTCGAGGTCGACCTGATGCAGCCGCTCGACCCCGAGAAGAAGCCCGCGGTGCACACCACCCCGCTCAACCACGTCGGCCTGTGGGTGGACGACCTGCCCAAGGCGGTCGAATGGCTCGGCGCCAACGGCGTGCGTTTCGCGCCCGGCGGCATCCGTCGCGGCGCGGCGGGCTACGACATCACCTTCCTGCACCCCAAGGGCAACGACGAATTCCCCATCGGCGGCGAGGGCGTGCTCGTCGAACTTGTCCAGGCCCCGCCCGAGGTCGTCGAAGCCTTCGCCCGCATCGCCAGCTGATCGCCCCCGGCATTTCATGTAGGAGCGACGCAAGTCGCGATCCAGCGCCGCGGCAGGCGATGAACCTCGGCGGCTGCGGGACGGCCGTGATCGCGACTCGCGTCGCTCCCACAGCGCACCCCGAACGCCCGCAAGCACCGCAACCCCGGCGTTTCACGTAGGAGCGACGCAAGTCGCGATTGCAGCGCCGCGGCAGGCGATGCGCCTCGATGGCTGCGGGACGGCCGTGATCGCGACTCGCGTCGCTCCCACAGCGCACCCCGAACGCCCGCAAGCACCGCCACCCCGGCGTTTCATGTACGAGCGACGCAAGTCGCGACCCAGCGCCGCGACAGGCGATGCACCTCGATGGCTGCGGGACGGCCGCGATCGCGACGCGCGTCGCTCCCACAGCGCACCCCGAACGCCCGCAAGCACCGCCACCCCGGCATCTCTTGTAGGAGCGACGCAAGTCGCGACCCAGCGCCGCGGCAGGTGATGCGCCTCGATGGCTGCGCGTCGCCGTGGATGCGGCGGCGCAGCACCTGCTCCGAAGTGTCGAATTTTTTTACACCCGCCCCCTCTTCGCGCCCCCTCAAGAGCAACAGAATCCTTTAAATCAATCACTTGCAAAATAGGCACTGATATTGCTTTGTACGTTTCAGCGGTGACCAATCGCCCTGTTTTCAACAACGAAGACGCCGGCCCCCGGGTTGGTACGTCCCAGTTTTAAAGGATTGCGCCAATGAAAAAACTTGCTCTCATCGCAGCGACCGCGTCGCTCGCAGCCGTGTCCACCGGTGCTTCGGCCGCTTATGTCAGCACTGCCAACCTGGGTGGCGACTTCGCCGTCACCGGGTTCGCCGACGGCACCCCGGGCACCTACCAGATCGCGCTGACCAACCTCAGCGGCGCCCTTTCGCTGGCCGCCGGCCCGGCGGGCACCTACACCGTTAGCGTCGGCCCCGGCAGCGCCGGCCCGACCGGCACCGCCACCGCCACCTTCTTCACGGGCACCGGCGGCACCGTCACGCGCAGCATCAGCTCGAACGTCGGCATCTTCACCGGCAACCTCACCCCGACGGGCCTCACCCCGGGCATCTACAACTTCGCCTTCGGCGGCAGCACCCCGTTCTCGTACGGCTTCAACTTCGGCGGCTCGTACGACGGCGCGACCACCTCCGGCGTCCTCGGCCTGCTCAACGGCCTGCTCGGCACCAGCTTCAGCGACCCCACCGGCGCAGGCACCGTGGCGATCACCGGCACCGTCACCAACAACAGCTTCGTGATGGACGTCGTCGAAACGGCGACCAACTGGCCCGGTGCCGGCGCGCTGCTCGCTTCGGCCGACTATGGCATGTTCCTGCAGTCCCAAGGCCTTACCGACACGCCAGCCAACCGCCTTGCCTACGCGGGGAGCCCGACCTACAACCGCACCGACGGCACCTTCCGCGTCAGCAACGTCGCCGTGACCGCCGTCCCCGAGCCCGCCTCGCTGGCCCTGCTGGGCCTCGGCCTGGCCGGTCTGGGCGCGATGCGTCGCCGCAAGCAGGCCTGACCCTCGGCTGCTGCAGTACCGCAAACCGGCATCCTCGCGAGGGGGTGCCGGTTTTTGCGTTTACACTCCCCGGCCAGGCCGATCGCCCGCGATCGCGCTCCACCGCGCCGCGCCAGGCGCACACCCGACGCCCTCGCACACCGCCATGTTCGACAAGATCCTCACCCTCTGCACCGGAAACATCTGCCGCAGCCCGCTCGCCGAGTACCTGCTGCGCGACCGCCTCGCCGCGCGCGGCCGTGCGGCCACGGTAGCCTCGGCCGGCATCGGCGCGCTCGTCGGCCATCCCGCGGACGAGACCACCCAGCGCGTCGCCCTGCGCCACGGCATCGACCTCTCGCCCCACGTCGCGCGCCAGCTCACCCCCGAGATCACGCGCTGGGCCGACCTCATCCTGGTGATGGAAAAGCACCACCTCGAATACGCCACCCGCCTCGACCCCAGCGCGCGCGGCAAGATCTTCCTGCTCGGCCATTGGGACAAGGCCGAGGTGCCCGACCCCTATCGCCTCGCCGAGGAAAACCACCAGCTCGCCTACGACATCATCGCGCACACCGCCGAGCAGTGGATCGGCAAGCTTTGAGCGCGCGAATCAGCGCGCACGCACGGGCGAAAGAAAGGACGCGGCGGGGATTCGGGGCGCCGCTGATCGCGACTTGCGTCGCTCCTACGAAACGCCCACGCTTCCGAAGGCCCCCGTAGGAGCGACGCAAGTCGCGATTGCGGCGTATCCGATCGCGCTGGGCGGAATGGATGCCCCCGACGTATCCGATCTCTCTGGGTGGAATGGATGCCCCCGACGTCGAATGGATACCGCGGTGCGGCATTCCTGCATGCTTGATCGCGACTTGCGTCGCTCCTGCAAAAACCATCGCACCACTCCGCATGCCCTATCCGTCCCGCTTAATTGCTTCATTCGGCAAGGGCATTCACAGACCTTGCCAATTAACGCCGGGCACATTAATCCGAAAAAGTCTCTCCAAGGCTTTCAAAAACGTTTTTCATCGGCGTACAATCGGCACGTTTTCATCACCACAAAACATAACGATCATGACCACCTACGCCGAACTGCAGCAAAAAATCGCCGAACTCCAATCCCAGGCCGAAGAACTGCGCAAGCGCGAACTCGCCGAAATCATCGCCGACGTCAAGCAGAAGATCGCCGCCTATGGCCTCAGCGCCGCCGATCTCGGCCTGCAGGCGGGCCGCGAATCCACCGCCGCCCCGCAGAAGGCCAAGACCGCGCTCAAGGCCAAATACCGCGACCCCGCCACCGGCGAAACCTGGGTCGGCCGCGGCGCCACGCCCAAGTGGATGCGTGCCTACCTCGAAGCCGGCCGCAACAAGGATGAATTCCTGATTTAATCCGTTTCCGCACATCGGCCGGGGCATCATTTCCCCGGTCAAAAGCCCCGCCCCGATGACGACACATCACAAGGTCAATCATCCGGGCGGGGCTTTCTCTTTCGAGCCGAACAGAACACCGCGGCATCCGGATTGCCATCAAGCCGGGAGCGGATTGCCCAATCGATGCCGTTCCCGAATCACAGGATTTCCCGCACCACCCACATTGCAACGCCGCTTTCGTAGGAGCGACGCGAGTCGCGACCGGGCGATTCCGCAGGCAATGCGCGGCGGCAAGGGCGGCATGGCCGATATCGCGACTTGCGTCGCTCCTACGGGAAATGCCGTGGGCGATCTGGCGATGGCGCACGACCAGCGCGATGGTTTTCGTAGGAGCGACGCGAGTCGCGACCGGGCGATTCCGCAGGCAATGCGCGGCGGCAAGGGCGGCATGGTCGATATCGCGACTTGCGTCGCTCCCACGGGAAACGCCGTGGGCGATCTGGCGCCGGCGCACGACCAGCGCGATGGTTTTCGTGGGAGCGACGCGAGTCGCGACCGGGCGATTCCGCAGGCAATGCGCGGCGGCAAGGGCGGCATGGCCGATATCGCGACTTGCGTCGCTCCCACGGGAAACGCCGTGGGCGATCTGGCGATAGCGCACGACCAGCGCGATGGTTTTCGTGGGAGCGACGCGAGTCGCGATCGGGCGATTCCGCAGGCAATGCGCGACGGCAAGGGCGGCATGGTCGATATCGCGACTTGCGTCGCTCCTACGGGAAATGCCGTGGGCGATCTGGCGATGGCGCACGACCAGCGCGATGGTTTTCGTAGGAGCGACGCGAGTCGCGACCGGGCGATTCCGCAGGCAATGCGCGGCGGCAAGGGCGGCATGGTCGATATCGCGACTTGCGTCGCTCCCACGGGAAACGCCGTGGGCGATCTGGCGCCGGCGCACGACCAGCGCGATGGTTTTCGTGGGAGCGACGCGAGTCGCGACCGGGCGATTCCGCAGGCAATGCGCGGCGGCAAGGGCGGCATGGTCGATATCGCGACTTGCGTCGCTCCCACGGGAAACGCCGTGAGCGATCTGGCGCCGGCGCACGACCAGCGCGATGGTTTTCGTGGGAGCGACACGAGTCGCGATTGCCCGAACCACCCGGCGGCTTTCATCACCACTTAACCTCCTTTCGCGATCCTCCGTCCATCCTCGAAACGGACAAGAGGCTCCGCCATGCGTCACCCCGGCATCCCCAAGCTGCTGCTGCTCACCGGCGCGATCATGCTCGCCGGCTGCACCGACACCTCCTCCGGCGAGGCCAAGGCCGACGCCGAGCCGGTGCCCGCAGCGGCGCAGCCCGATGCGCCCAGGCCCGACTACCGCCTGGCCATCCTCCACATCAACGACCACCACTCCAACCTCGACGAATCCGACGCCAGCCTGCGCCTGCGCACCGGCAGCGACGACACGCGCGCGACCGTGACCGTCAAGCTCGGCGGCTTCCCGCGCGTCGCCACGGCGATCACCGAGCTCGCCGCGCGCCACGAGCACGTCCTCAAGCTGCACGCCGGCGATGCCATCACCGGCACGCTCTACTACACCCTCAGCGAAGGCGAAGCCGACGCCGCGCTGATGAACCGCGTCTGCTTCGACGCCATGGCCGTCGGCAACCACGAGCTCGACTCCGGCGACGCCGGCCTCCAGACCTTCATCGACCACCTCTGGTCCGCCCCCGACTGCCGCACCCCGGTGCTCTCGGCCAACCTCGCCCCGCGCGCCGGCTCGCCGCTCGGCAGCGACAGCGTGCGCCCCTCGGTGGTGGTCGAGCGCGGCGGCGAGCGCATCGGCATCGTCGGCCTCACCACCGCCGCCAAGACGCAGAACGCCTCGCGCCCCGACCCCGGCACCCGGCTGCTCGACGAGGCGGACTCCGCCCAGCGCGAGATCGACCGCCTGCGCGCCCAGGGCATCGACAAGATCGTCCTGCTCTCGCACCTCGGCTACGCCCAGGACCAGGCGATCGCCGCGCAGCTCTCGGGCGTCGACGTCATCGTCGGCGGCGACTCGCACAGCCTGCTCGGCGACGACAGCCTGAAGACCTTCGGCCTCTCGCCCGCCGGCGCCTACCCCACCGCCGCGCACAACAAGGACGGCGACGCGGTCTGCGTCGTCCAGGCCTCGCAATACAGCGCCGTGGTCGGCGAGCTCGACGTGCTCTTCGACGGCCAGGGCGAGGTCAAGTCCTGCGCCGGCCAGCCGCACATCCTCATCGGCAGCACGCTCGGCACGCTCGCCGGCGACGCCCTCGCCGCCGCCCGCGCCGATCTCGCCAGCCAGCCGGCGCTGCGCGTCACCGAACCGGACGCCGCCGCCAGCGCCGTGCTCGCCGACTACGCCAGCCAGGTGGAGGCCTTCGGCGCCGAGCCGGTCGCCGTCGCGCAGCAGAACCTCTGCCTGCGCCGCGTCCCCGGCACCCGGCGCGACCCCTCGCGCTCGAAGCTCGACGGCTGCAACCTCGATCCGCACGTGATCGCGCACGGCGGCGACGTCCAGCAGCTCGTCGCCGAAGCCTTCCTGCGCCAGGGCCAGCGCTTCGGCGGCGCCGACCTCTCGCTGCAGAACGGCGGCGGCGTGCGCGTCGACCTCGCCGCGGGCACGGTCACGGTCGGGCACATCTACACCGTGCTGCCGTTCAAGAACACGCTCGTCGCGCTCAGCCTCACCGGCGCCGAGCTGCGCGCCACCCTCGAGGACGCCATGCAGAGCGTGGTCGCCGGCAACACCGGCTCCTACCCCTACGCCGGCGCGCTGCGCTGGCAGGTCGACCTGCGCCAGCCCCTCGGCCAGCGCATCGGCGCGCTCGAGCATCGCAACGCCCAAGGCCAGTGGGTGGCGCTCGACGAGGCCGCGACCTACCGCATGATCACCAACGACTTCATCGCGGCCGGCCAGGACGGCTACACCACCCTCGGCACGCTCGGCGCCGACCGCCGCGAGGAGACCTTCCTCGCCTACGCCGACGCCTTCCTGCAGTACGCCCGCCAGAACCCCACCCTCACCCGCCCCGCCACCGCGGATTTCAGCACCCAGGGCTTCGTCGATACGGAATAAGGGGGCAGAACGCCCCGATCGCCCGGCGCGTGACGGTTTTCGTGGGAGCGACGCAAGTCGCGATCGGGCGATCCGGCGGGCGATGCGCGCCTGGCAAGAACTGCAAGGCCGGAATCGCGACTTGCGTCGCTCCTACAAGCAATTCCAGGCGCTGAACGGAGCCTGATGGTTCTCGTGGGAGCGACGCAAGTCGCGATCGGGCGGTCCGCCTGAACGCTGGCCGGGACCGCTGCGCGCGTCTTCCATGCCGATCACATCCTCCGTTATTCTATCGGCATGCTTCCGCACACTCATCACCTCCGCCGCGGTCGGGTTTCGGAAACGGGGCGGATCTATCTGATCACCACGGTCACGCACGGCCGCGCACGGCTTTTCGACGACCTGCGTCTCGCCCGCAGCACCATCGCACACCTGCGCCACGCCGACGCGCAAGGCCGCTCGACCACCCTGGCCTGGGTGCTCATGCCGGATCACCTGCACTGGCTCGTGCAGCTCGAGAGCGGCAGCCTCTCCCGGCTCGTCGCAGGCTTCAAGGCGGCATCGGCACGCGCCATCAACCACCTCCTCCACACCCCCGGCCAGCCACGCTGGCAAACCGGCTTCCACGACCACGCGCTGCGCGAGGAGGAAGACCTCCCCGCCCTCGCCCGCTACATCGTCGCCAACCCCCTGCGCGCCGGCCTGGTCGCCAGCGTGCGCGCCTATCCCCACTGGGACGCCGTCTGGCTGCCGGGGTAGGTGGGTCGTTTGCGAAACGCCCGGATCGCGACTTGCGTCGCTCCCACGGAACCCGGCAGCGCCTGAGGTACGGCGGCGGCTATCGCGACTTGCGTCGCTCCTACATGAAAACCGTCGCGGGGGATGAGGCGAATACGGTCAAGGAGGCGCTGTGGGAGCGACGCAAGTCGCGATCGGGCGGTGCGGTGGCGTGGGGCGTGGTCGGGGCGGGAAAGCCGCTATCGCGACTCGCGTCGCTCCTACGAGAACCGCCGTGGCCAATCTGAGGCCAGCGACCGGGCGGCACCGTAGGAGGGCTGCATCGCTGCTATCGCGACTTGCGTCGCTCCTACGGGAACCGCCGCGGTCAATCTGGCGCTGTGGGAGCGACGCAAGTCGCGATCCGGCGCTGGGGATTGCGCGGAGGTCACTGTGGCGCGCTGCCGTTCACCCAGTCGCTCACGCGCCAGTAGTAGCGCACGCCATAGTGTCCGCCGTGGCCGTAGAACTTCAGCCACTCGTCCTTGCTGCGATACCCCGTGCCCTCGTGGATCCACTTGTCGGAAGGGTAAAAGGCAAAGCCGCGGGGGCCGGTCAGCGTGGCGTACTTGACGGGGAACAGGTCGTCGCCGAACCAGCTGATCACCCACTCGATGAGCTTGTCGGCCACCCACGCCGCCACCGCGCCCGCGACGGCGCCGAGGAAGGGGCCGACGAAGGGCGAGGCGCCAGCGGTCACCGCGGTGGCGATCGCCGCCTTCACCTTGTCCTGCACCTGCGCGTAGATCTTGTCGAGCGCCTTTTGAAACCCGCCCGAATCGACCTCCGCCAAGGCGATGAAGACGCCATAGGTGTCATAGACGATTCCGCCCGACTTCGGCTTCGTCCGGGTGAAGGACGCGAAGGTCCAGTTCAGCCACTCCGAGTCGCCGTCCGAGAAATCATCGTAGGTCTTCCTTCCGACCTGGGTCACCGTACCGTCGGTATGCACCGCCGTGCCGCCGATGCCGATCTCGTCGTCGCCGAAGGACTCCGGGTTGGTCTCGTCGAAGCACTTGAGCTGCCGCACGCTGAATTCGAGCTTGCGGTAATAACCCGGGAACGGCACCTCCGGATCGATGCCGGACGAGCCGCCGGTCATCGGCACCACCGCCCCCACCAGTTCGGGCGTGAACGACACCGCCGACACCGCCGTCATCGGCCCCCACACCGCCTCGAGGCGCTCGAACGACACCACCGCGCCCTCGCGCCGCGGCATGCCGAGCAGCTTCGCGTCCAGCACCGGCGCGCGGGTCGCCGCCAGCAGCGCGTCGAAGCCCAGCTCGCGCACGCGCTCGACAGGCACCGCCGCATGGCGCCCGAAGATGCGCGCGCGGATCGCGTCGTCCGCACCCAGCAGCAAGGCGGCGCCCTCGCGGTAACGCGCCCGACGCACCTCGGGCAACGCCGCCAGCCCCTCCGCCAGCGCCGCCTCGAGCGAATCCGTCGCCACCCGGCACACGGGCTGCACGGCCAGGGCGCACAGCAGGTACTTCACCGCGCCCAGCACGTCCTCGCCCACCTTGCGAAACTCGGAATGATCCGGCCGGCACGGGCCGACACCCCACTGCATGGACAGGCTCGCCGCCCCGTCCGCACAAACGATCGCCGACATCACAACCTCCCTCGGGGTTGGTCGATGGCCGATCGATGCGGCTGCCCTGCCCGACTGTCCGGGCCCAGGCGCGCAACCTGCAGCGGAGGGCCGCGCCACCACCACGCGCCGCCCCCCACGCCGGACCGCCGCGGGGCAGCCCGATCGGGAAGCGAATCTTCCGCGACAGCCCAACCCCAATATAGGCGAGCATTAACCACGACGACAGCAGGGATTCGTGGATGACGGGGGGCTGGAATCGCGACTTGCGTCGCTCCTACAAAACCATCGGCGCTTGGGGTGGGACGTAGGAGCGACGCAAGTCGCGATCCAGCGGCCCGGGATGCGGCAAACCGGCGACGTCGAGCACGGAGAGGCTGCTATCGCGACTTGCGTCGCTCCTACAAAACCGCCGGCGCTTGGGGTGCGGCGGTCGCAATCGCGACTTGCGTCGCTCCTACAAAACCGCCGGCGCTTGGGGTGGGACGTGGGAGCGACGCAAGTCGCGATCCAGCGGCCCGGGATGCGGCAAACCGGCGGCGTCGGGCACGGAGAGGCTGCTATCGCGACTTGCGTCGCTCCTACGGAACCCGGCAGCGGCCGGGCTGCTATCGCGACTTGCGTCGCTCCTACGGGCGGTCTTGCTCCTGATTGCGCTTCAGGTAGATGAAATCCACCAGGCGCTCGTCGGGCTCGTAGCCGCTCACCAGCAGCTTCAGCACCTCGCGCACCGCGGGGTAGTCGCCGTTCTTGATGGCCTGGATGATGGCGTCCAGACCGAGGGTGAGCTGGCGCCAGGACAGGCGCTCCTCGTTGGCGCGCATGATCATCGAATGCGCGGTGGGCAGCACGTTGTCGCCGATCAGCAGCTCCTCGTACAGCTTTTCGCCGGGGCGCAGGCCGGTGAAGACGATCTCGATGTCGCCCTGCGGGTGCGACTTCGACTTCACCGACAGGCCCGACAGATGCACGATGCGCTCGGCCAGATCCACGATCTTCACCGGCTGGCCCATGTCGAGCACGAACACGTCCCCGCCCTCGCCCATCGAACCCGCCTGGATCACCAGCTGCGCCGCCTCGGGGATGGTCATGAAATAGCGCGTGATGCGCGGGTCGGTCACCGTGATCGGCCCACCACGGCGGATCTGCTCGCGGAACAGCGGAATCACCGAACCCGACGAGCCCAGCACATTGCCGAAACGCACCATGGTAAAGCGCGTGCGGTTCGGCACCGCCCCCTCCACATCCTCGCGGAACAGCACCGGCGCCGGCTCCGCCGACAGCCCCTGCAGCACCAGCTCGGCCAGGCGCTTGGTCGCCCCCATCACATTGGTCGGGCGCACCGCCTTGTCGGTCGAGATCAGCACGAAGTTGCGCACCCCCGCGCGCAACGCCGCCTGCGCCGCGTGCAGCGTGCCCATGGTGTTGTTGAAGAAGCCCTGCGCGATGTTGTGCTCCACGATCGGCACATGCTTGTACGCCGCCGCGTGATACACCGTATCCACCTTCCACGCCGTCAGCGCATCGAACATGCGCCCGCCGTTGCGCACCGAGCCCAGCATCCCCACCAGCTCGATCACCAGCCCGCGCTCCTTGATGTAGCGCTCGAGCTCGGTGTGGATCGAATACAGCGCGTATTCCGAATGCTCGAACAGCACCAGCCCGCGCGGCCGGCAGGTCACGATCTGGCGGCACAGCTCCGAACCGATCGAGCCGCCCGCCCCCGTCACCATCACCACCTGGTCCAGGATGCAGCGCTCGAACAGCGCCTCGTCCGGCTCCACCGGCTCGCGCCCCAGCAGATCGGCGATGTCCACCTCCTGCAGGTCCTGCACCTTCACCTTGCCATCGACCAGGCTCTTGAAGCCCGGCAGCGTGCGCACATGCACCGGATACGGGTCGATCAGATCGAGGATCTCGCGCCGGCGCTGGCGCGACGCCGACGGCACCGCCAGCAGCACCTGCGTCGCCCCCGTCTCCGCCAGCATGCGGCCCATGTCCTCGGGCGCATACACCGGCAGACCATCGACCACCGTGCCCCACAGCGACGCATCGTCATCCACGAAGGCCATCGGCCGCAGCTCGCGCCCGGCGCGCAGCGCGCTCACCAGCTGGTTGCCCGCGCTGCCCGCGCCGTACACCACCACGCGCGGGCGCTCCTGCGCGCCCTCGACACGATGCGGCGCCCCCCGCACCCCGCGCACGGCCGGCGGCAGCGGCGTCCACTCGCCCAGGAAGACATTGCGCATCACCAGGCGCAGCCCGCCCAGCAGCAGCATCGCCGTCGCCCAATAGATCAGCGGCACCGAGCGCGGCACCGGCGGCTGCTGCGCCGGCAGCGCCAGCACCACCAGCCAGAACACCAGCGCCGCCAGCGTCACCGCCTTGCCGATCGTGATCAGCGCGTGCCGCCCCACATAGCGCAGCACCGCCCGGTACAGGCCCAGCACCACGAAGAAGGGCAGCGTCAGCACCGGCGCCAGCAGGAACACGCGCAGATGGCCGCCGAAGGGCTCGATCGCGCGCACGTCCTCCAGGCGCAGGTAAAACGCCAGCCACAGCGCCACCCACACCAGCACCACGTCCGCCACCACCTGCAGCGCACGCTTGTAAGGCCGCGGCAACCCCAACAATGAATTACGCATCAGATTCCGCCTTTGGCCCGACCGCCCGCATCAGCGCGCCGCCAGCCCCAGCACCTCGTCCACCACCTTGCAGGTCTGGTCGATCTCCGCCGCCGTCAGCGTCGGATGCACCAGCCACATCAGCGAAGTCTCGCCCAGCGCGCGCGCCACCGGCAGGCGCTCGGCCGGCCGCCAGCCGGTGTCGTCGAAGGCCCTCTCCAGATACACCTCCGAGCACGAGCCCTGGTAGCACGGCACCCCGCGCGCATTGATCTCGGCGGCGATGCGGTCGCGGCTCCAGCCCTCGGCCAGGCGCTCGGGGTTCACATACGCATAGCACTTGTATTGCGCGTGCACGCAACCCGACCTTGCCGCGCAACCCGGATCGCATTTTGCCGCATTGCAGCGAAACTCGGGAACCCGCAGCACCGCATGCCGCCGGCACACCGCCAGAATGGCCTCGGCATGGGCCTCGCGCGCCGCCGTCCACGCCGCCATGCGGCGCAGCTGGATGCGCCCCACCGCCGCCTGCATCTCGAGCATGCGCCAGTTGGTGCCGAAACCCTCGTGCAGCCAGCGGAAGCCCGGCGGATGCTCGCGCTCGTACACCGCCGCGTAGCTCTTGCCGTGGTCCTTGAACGACCACATGTCGCGCCACAGCGCCTCGTCGTTGGTCGTCACCATGCCGCCCTCGCCGCCGGTCGTCATGATCTTGTCCTGGCAGAAGGACCACGCCCCCACATGCCCGATCGAGCCCACGCTGCGCCCCTTGTAGCGCGCCCCGTGCGCCTGCGCGCAGTCCTCGATCACCTTCAGCCCATGCTGTTCGGCCAGCGCCATGATCGGGTCCATGTCGCACGGCCACCCCGCCAGATGCACGCAGATCACCGCCCGCGTGCGCGGCGTCAGCACGCGCGCGATGGTCTCGGCCGACAGGTTGCCGCTGTCGGGGTCCACATCCGCAAACACCGGCGTCGCCCCCGCATTGACCACGCACGACACGCTCGCGATGAAGGTGCGCGGCGTCACCACCACCTCGTCGCCGGGGCCGATGCCCAGCGCGTGCAGCGCCACGTCCAGCGCCAGCGTGCCGTTGGCCAGCGCCACCGCGTAGCGCGTGCCCGCCCAGGCGGCGTATTCCTTCTCGAACGCGCGGCACTCGGTACCGGTCCAGTAATTCACCTTGTTCGACAGCAGCACATCGCGCACCGCGTCGGCCTCTTCGGTGGTGAAGGAAGGCCAGGGGCTAAAAGGAGTGTTCAGCATCGAAAAATCGCCCGTAGTCAAAAATCCACGCCCGCCCGTACCGCGACATCACCGTCGCGCACGACCAGGCAAAAAAGTCCACCGCATCGCCACCCACGTGTAGGAGCGACGCAAGTCGCGATTGCAGCGGCTCCAACCGCTGTGGGAGCGACGCAAGTCGCGATTACGGCCGTCCCCAACCGCCGCCGCCCATTCCCGGCGCCCAAATCGCGACTTGCGTCGCTCCTACAAAACCTTGCGCCGCGTGCGATTTGCCGCTGTGGGAGCGACGCAAGTCGCGATTGCAGCCCTCCCCAACCGCCGCCGCCCATTCCCGGCGCCCAAATCGCGACTTGCGTCGCTCCTACAAAACCTTGCGGCGTTGCCGATCGGCTGGGTC
>NZ_AMXD01000097.1 GCF_000310185.1 Thauera aminoaromatica S2
GCGGCGCCGGCCGACGGCGCGGTGCCCACGCCCACGTTGAGCGCCACGCCCGGCCAGCCGGTGGTGCCGGGCGAGCAGGCCGCCCAGGCTGCGGCCGCGCCGCGTGCCGTGGTCGAGACCGATCTGCTGCGTGCCGAGGTCTCGGCGCAGGGCGGTGACATCGTTCGCCTCGAGCTCAAGCAGCACAAGGCGAGCGGCGAGGCGGGCGGCAACTTCGTGCTGCTCGACGACGGCACCACGCGGCACCAGTACGCCGCGCAGTCGGGCCTGATCGGCGAGGGCCTGCCCACCCACAAGACCCTGTTCCAGCTTCCGGCCGGCGAGCTGCGCCTGAAGGACGGCGAGAACGGCGTGGAGCTGCGTCTGCAGGCGCCCGAGCAGAACGGCGTGCAGGTCACCAAGGTGATGCGCTTCGCGCGCGGCAGCTACCTGATCGACGTGTCCTACGAGATCCGCAACGGATCGGGCCAGGCGCTCGCGCCGCACGCCTACTTCCAGCTCACCCGCGACGGCAACCCGGCCGAGCAGGTCGAGGCCTTCGGCGTGCGGACCTTCACGGGCCCGGCCTTCTACACCGATGCGGCCAAGTTCCAGAAGGTTACCTTCGAGCACATCACCGACGGCAGCGCCAAGTTCGCGAAGACGGCCAGCGACGGCTGGGTGGCGATGGTGCAGCACTACTTCGTCGGCGCCTGGCTGCCGGAGCAGGGCCTGCAGCGCGAGTACTTCGCGCGCGCGCTGGGTAACAACCTGTTCTCGGCGGGCGTGATCCTGCCGGTGACCGCGATCGCCCCGGGTGCCGAGGGTACGGTGTCCAATCGTCTGTATGCCGGCCCGCAGGAGCAGGACAAGCTCGAAGGCATCGCCCCGGGCCTCGACCTGGTGGTCGACTACGGCTGGCTGACCGTGATCGCGGCGCCGCTGTTCTGGGTGCTGTCCTGGTTCCATAGCCTCACCGGCAACTGGGGCTGGGCGATCATCCTGGTCACGGTGGCGATCAAGGCGATCTTCTTCCCGCTGTCGGCGGCGAGCTACAAGTCGATGGCCAAGATGCGCGTGCTCGGCCCCCGCCTGCAGCGCATGAAGGAGATGTACGGCAACGACAAGGCCAAGATGCAGCAGGAGATGATGAATCTCTACCGCACCGAGAAGATCAACCCGCTCGGCGGCTGCCTGCCGATCCTGGTGCAGATCCCGGTGTTCATCGCCCTGTACTGGGTGCTGCTCGGCAGCGTCGAGATGCGCCACGCGCCGTGGCTGGGCTGGATCCAGGACCTCTCGGCCAAGGACCCCTACTTCATCCTGCCGATCATCATGGGCGTGTCCATGCTCGTGCAGATGAAGCTCAACCCGACGCCGCCGGATCCGATCCAGGCCAAGGTCATGATGGCGATGCCGATCATCTTCACCTTCATGTTCCTGTGGTTCCCGTCCGGCCTGGTGCTGTACTGGGTGGTGAACAACTGCCTGTCGATCGCCCAGCAGTGGCAGATCACGCGGATGATCGAAAGTGGAAAGTCGGCCGGCAAGCCCGCCTGACACGATTGCCGCGATCGCGACGGCACCGGGCCGCGGCGGCATCGGTGTCGTCCGCGTCTCGGGTGCCGGTCTCGGCGCCTTCGCGCTCGCGCTGTGCGGCCGTACGCCGCAGCCGCGCATCGCGCACTTCACGCGCTTCCTCGACGAGCACGAGCGGCCGATCGACGAGGGGATCCTGCTCTACTTCGCCGCACCGGCGTCCTTCACGGGCGAGGACGTGCTCGAGCTGCAGGGCCACGGCGGCCCGGTGGTCATGCAGATGCTGCTCGAGCGCTGTCTGCAACTCGGCGCCCGCCTGGCCGAGCCCGGCGAATTCACCCGTCGCGCCTTTCTCAACGGCAAGCTCGATCTCGCTCAGGCCGAGGGTGTCGCCGACCTGATCGAGGCCTCGACCGCGGCGGCTGCGCGCTCGGCCGTGCGCTCGCTGTCCGGGCAGTTCTCCGAGGAAGTCCATCGCATCGTCGACGCGCTCATCGACCTGCGCATGCTGGTCGAGGCAACGCTGGATTTTCCCGAGGAAGAGATCGACTTCCTCGAGCGTGCGCGCGCGATGCCCCGGCTCGAATCCATCCGCGAGGCGCTCGAGGGCGTGCTCGACCGTGCGCGCCAGGGGGCGCTGCTGCGCAGCGGGCTCGACGTGGTTCTCGTGGGTGCGCCCAACGTCGGCAAGTCCAGCCTGCTCAACCAGCTCGCCGGCGAGGAGCGCGCGATCGTCACCGACATCGCCGGCACCACCCGCGACGCGCTGCGCGAGACGATCCAGGTCGAGGGCATCCCGCTCCACATCATCGACACCGCCGGCCTGCGCGAGACCGAGGACCGGGTCGAGCGCATCGGCATCGAGCGCACCTGGCGCGAGATCGCGCGCGCCGACGTGATCCTGCACCTGGTCGAGGCCGGGGTGGCGTCCGAGGGGGATCTCGACGAGCGTCTGCCGCAAGGGGTCGAGCGTATCGTGGTGGCGAACAAGATCGACCTCGCAGGATTGCCCGCGGGCCGCGTGGAGGCGGGCGGACGGGTTCGCCTGCAGGTGTCGGCGCGAAGCGGTGAGGGTGTCGAGCTGGTGCGCCAGGAGCTGTTGCGGATCGCCGGCTGGCATGCGCACGGCGAGGATGTGATTCTTGCGCGCGAGCGTCATCTGCTCGCGCTGCGCGAGGCGCTCCGCCATGTGGAGGCTGCAGGCACGCAACTCGGTGCGCTCGAACTCTTTGCCGAGGAGCTGCGCCTCGCGCAGGAGGAACTCGGCACGATCACCGGCGAGTTCAGCGCCGACGACCTGCTCGGGGTGATCTTCGCCCGCTTCTGCATCGGAAAGTAAGTGGGCTGACCGTCGGTCGGTCGGTTGGCGCAGCGGAAGTCGCAAACAGAGGCGCGCCGACAGTCGACGGTCATGCCGGGATCCGGTGTCGCGTGCGCGCCGTCCCGCCGTCGCGTCAAACCGTCGCGATCCTCCTCGGCAGTCTCTCTGTTCCACGTGAAACACCCCTCCCATGGAAACCGAATTCCTCTTCCTCGTCCTCGGCGTCGCTGCGCTGTTTGCCGGCTTCGTGGACTCCATCGTGGGCGGTGGCGGCTTGATCCAGTTGCCCGCACTTTTTGCGGCCTTTCCGACGACCGCGCCTGCGACGCTCTTCGGTACCAACAAGCTCGCGAGCATCGTCGGCACGACCAGTGCCGCCGTCCAGTACAGCCGACGGGTCGAGATTCCGTGGCGCGTCGCGGCGCCGGGTGCCCTGGCTGCGCTTGTCGGGTCGTGGTACGGAGCCAAGGCGGTGGTCTACCTGGATCCCGCGATCCTGCGTCCGTTGATTCTGGCACTGTTGGTGTTGGTGGCCGTGTACACCTTCCTGCGCAAGGATCTCGGCGCGGTCTCGTCCGAGCCGGAGCACGGGGCGCGTTCGGTTGCGATCGGGCTCGGCGTGGGTGGAGTGATCGGGTTCTACGATGGCTTCTTCGGGCCTGGAACCGGGAGCTTCCTGATCTTCCTTTTCATCCGCTTGCTGGGGATGGACTTTCTCCGCGCATCGGTTTCGGCCAAGATCGTGAATGTGGCGACCAACCTCGCGGCGATCAGTTTCTTTGTCGGCAATGTGGAGCTGATGTGGAAGCTGGCGGCGCTCATGGCGGTGTGCAATCTGAGCGGCTCGATCCTCGGTTCCCGGATGGCGCTGAGGCACGGTACGGGTTTTGTGCGAAAGATGTTCCTTGCAGTGGTGGCGGTGCTGATCCTTCGCCTTGCCTACGATACCTTCCTGCGCTGACGGGCTGTTTCACGTGGAACAGCCGCGCGTGCGGATGCACCTCGTGTTTGGATGGGGGTACGGCTTGACGCGGCCGGGGTGGCGGCGGGAGGTGGTCGTGGCTGCCTGAAATAGAAAGCTGTGGAGTGCAGAAGATCATGAGCCGAGCGTCCTGGTTTGCCGATCTGCCGAAGGATGTCCTCGCCGAGCTCCTCGGCGAGGATGCCGGCTACTTTCTCCGTGGTGCGCGCCTGCTCGAGTCCGGCCGCTCCGAGTGGCAAGACTACGAGGTCTGGGAAACGCCGCGCTTCGGCAAGCTCTTTCGCCTCGATGGCTGTTTCATGACGTCCGAGCGCGACGAGTTCCACTACCATGAGAACCTGATCCACGTTCCCGGGGTTGCCCATCCTGCCCTGCGCCGGGCGCTGCTCATCGGGGGAGGGGATGGCGGTTCGGCCGAAGAGCTGCTCAAGTATCCGGGCATCGAGCGTATCGTGATCGCCGAGCTCGACGCGAAGGTGGTCGACATCGCCCGGCGCTACCTCGATGCCGTGCATCATGGCGCCCTCGACGATCCCCGCGTGGAGATCCACATCGGGGACGGGATGGCCCATGTGTGCGAGCATGCTCCCGCCACGGGCGAGCGCTACGACCTGATCGTGCTCGATCTGACCGACCCGATCGGGCCGGCGGAAGCGCTCTACACCGCCGACTTCTTCGCAGCCTGCAAGGCCCTGCTGGCCGAGGGCGGGGCGCTGACGCTGCATATCGGTACGCCGGTATTCCAGCCCGAGCGTGTGCGAGAGTTGCTCGCCCGCCTGCGTCGGGTGTTTGCGCGGGTGCGGCCGTACTTCCTCTACATTCCGCTCTATGGGAGCCTCTGGGGCATGGCCTGCGCGTCCGATACGCTCGACCCGGCTGCGCTCGACGCGAACGAGGTGGACCGCCGTCTTGCCGAGCGCGCCATCCGCGAACTGCAGCACTTCAATGGTGCGGTACACTGTGCGCAGTTCGCCCTGCCCAATCATCTGCGTGCCTTGCTGGCCTGAGCCAGTGCCGCTTCTTCGGCCGTTCTCCAGACCTTGACCCCAGCCCACCCCAAAGACCGACGGTCCGCCCTGCCGGCCGCCGGCTCGCCCCGCTCCCGCACAGCCGGTGTGCGTGGTGCCCCACGCCGTGCTCCGGAACAGCCCATCGACAGCCTCGGCTACGCGCTCGCACGGGCAACCGAACTGGTCGCCGGCGTGATCGACGGCGCCAACCTGACCGACGCCTTCGAGCGCATGCAGGCCGGGCATCCGGAGTGGCCGGAAGGCACGCGTGGCGCCGTGCGCGACCTCGCCTGGTCGACCTTGCGCGAGTTCGGGCGCGGTGATGCGATCCTTTCCCGCCTGCTGCATAGTCCTCCTCCGGTGGAGATTCGGGCGCTTCTGCTGGTTGCCCTGCAGCGCCTGACGCAGCGCCCCGAGCAAGCCCACACGGTGGTCGATCAGGCTGTGGGCGCCACGGCCGTGGCGATGCCCGGCCTGCGCAACCTGGTCAACGGTGTGCTGCGCAATGCGCTGCGTCGGCAGCCGGAGTGGCAAGGCTGGATCGAGGCCGAGCCCGAGGCGCGTCATGCCTTTCCGGCCTGGTGGGTGGAGCGTGTGCGCAGCGCGCATCCTCAGGCCTGGCAGGATCTGCTCGCGGCCGGCAATACGCGTCCCCCCATGGCCTTGCGGGTCAATCCGCGCCGTGCCACGTTGGCCGAGGTCGAGGCGGAGCTTGCCGCAGCCGGGCTGGAGTTCCGGCGACTCGACAACGACGCGCTGGTGCTCGCGCGTCCGCTGGCGGTCGCACGCCTGCCCGGGTACGCCGAAGGGCGCTTGTCGGTGCAGGACGCGGGGGCACAGTGGGCGGCGCAACTGCTTGATGCTCGAGCCGGCGAGCGTGTGCTCGACGCCTGCGCAGCCCCCGGCGGCAAGACTGCACACATCCTCGAGAGGGCCGATGCGGACCTGCTCGCGCTGGAGCTTGATCCGCTGCGGGCGGGTCGGGTGGCGCGCAACCTCGACCGCCTCGGCCTGCGCGCGGAGCTGAAGGTCGCCGACTGCCGCCGCCTGGCAGCGTGGTGGGATGGTCGTCCCTTCGACCGCATCCTGGCCGATGTGCCGTGCTCGGCATCCGGCGTGGTGCGCCGACATCCGGACATCAAGTGGTTGCGCCGGGACAGCGATATCGCCAACTTTGCCGCACAGCAGGCGGAAATCCTGGAGGCACTTTGGCGCACGCTCGCCCCGGGTGGCACAATGCTCTACGTCACCTGCTCGGTGTTCGACGAGGAAAACGCCGGTCAGGTCGCCGGCTTCTGCGTCCGCCATGCCGACGCGGAGCGACTCCCGATTCGCGGATCTTCCGACCTGCAGCTGCTGCCTTGTGCCGACCATGACGGCTTCTATTACGCGCTCCTCCGCAAGCGGCCCTGAGCGCGCCGTTCGCTTCGCCGTGGCCGCGCTGCTCTTGTTGTGGGCGCTGAGCGTACGCGCGGAGAGCGTCATCCGCAGCGCCGAGATCGTGCCCGGTGACGGCGGTTATGTCCTCAACGCGGATATCACGATCGATCTCAATCCCCGCCTGATCGACGTGGTCACGCGCGGCGTCTCGCTTTACTTCACCACCGAGGTGCTGATCGAGCGCCCGCGCTGGTACTGGCTCAACGAGACGGTGGCGCGTCGTAGCCTGGACTACCGGCTCTATTACCACGCGATCACGCGCAGCTTCCGGCTCTCGGTCGGCAATCTGCACCAGAACTTCGACGAACTCGACGAGGCGCTGCGCACCATGCAGCGCGTGCGCAACTGGCTTGTCGCGGAGACCGGCGTCCTCCAGTCCGGGGTCTCGCACGAGGTTTCCCTTCGCTTCCGGCTCGACACCAGCCAGCTTCCCAAGCCCTTTCAGGTCACCGCGATCGGCAGCAACGACTGGAACGTCGAGACCGAGTGGGTGCGCTGGACCTTCCTGCCGGGGGCGCCGGGGTTCCGATGAAGCGCGTCCTGCTCGCCGTCGCCGCAGCGCTGTCGGGGATCTCGTTGTTCCTGCTCACCTCGGCGAGTTCGAACACCACCCTGTTCGCGACCAGCTATCCTTGGTTGCTCGCGCTCAACGGCGGCATGGCCGTGGTCCTCGCCGCGCTCGTCGGCATGCAGCTGCATCGCCTGCTGCGCGAGCACCGCGAGGGGCAGTTCGGTTCCCGTCTCAAGATGCGCCTGGTGCTGATGTTCGCGCTGATGGGCGTGGTGCCGGGGCTGGTGATCTACGGCGTGTCCCTGCAGTTCGTGGTGCGCAGCATCGAATCCTGGTTCGACGTGCGGGTCGATTCGGCGCTCGAAGGCGGGATCGCGCTCGGCCAGAACGCGCTCGATTACCTGGTGAGCCAGGTGCGAGACAAGGCGGACGACATGGTGCTGGAGCTCGAGGGGGCCGGGCAGGGCGCGGGTACCCGGCTGAATCGGCTGCGCGAGCAGGCCGGGATCGCGAGCGCCACCATCCTTGCCCCCGCGGGCCAGGTGCTCGCCACCGCGGCCGAGTCGGGTCGGACGCTGCTTCCCGAGCTTCCGGGCACGGCCGAACTGCGACAGGCCCGTCAGAGCCGCCATTTTCATTCTGTGATCGCCGAACCCGACGGTCGCCTGGTGATCCGCGTGCTGACGCCGATCCCGGTGCGCACGCTGGCGGGCGAGTCCAATCTGCTGATGCTGCAGCAGCCGGTCCCCGAATCCTTCGGTCGCAATGCCGAGGCGGTCCAGGAGGCATACCGTGAATACCAGCAGCTGACGCTCGGACGCAGCGGGCTCAAGCGCATCTACACGGTCACCTTGAGCCTGACCCTGCTGCTCGCGCTGCTTGGCGCGCTCGCGGTCGCGGTGCTGATCGCGCGTCGATTGGCGCAACCGCTGCTGATCCTGGCCGAGGGCACGCAGGCGGTGGCGCAGGGCGATTTCAGCCCGCGCCAGGCCTTGCCGGCGAACGACGAACTCGGCGTGCTGACGCAGTCCTTCAACCGCATGACGCGCCAGCTGCAGGAGGCGCGCGCGGCGGCCGACCGCAATCGCGCCGAGGTCGAGGCTGCGCGCGCCTACCTGGAGTCGGTGCTGGCGAATCTGTCCACCGGCGTCCTCGCCTTCTCGGCCGACGGTCATCTGCGCGCCGCCAACCATGGTGCGCTGCAAATCCTCGAGGATGATCTGGGCGGATTCGAGGACATCCCGCTCGAGGCCTGGCCACGCCAGGCCGAGCTCGGCCACATGCTGCGCGAGGGCTTCACCGCCAACACGGGAGACTGGCAGAAGCAGATGGAGTTGCCGGTCAGGGACCGCCCGCCGCGCACCCTGCTGATCCGCGGCTCGCGCCTGCCCGAGAGCACGGGGGGCGGCTTGGTGGTGGTGTTCGACGACATCTCCAGCCTGATCGCCGCGCAGCGTACGGCGGCGTGGGGCGAGGTCGCGCGCCGGCTCGCGCACGAGATCAAGAACCCGCTGACGCCGATCCAGCTTTCGGCCGAGCGTCTCTCCTTCAAGCTCGCCAATCGCCTCGACGACAACGGGCGTGAGATGCTCGAGCGCGCAACCACCACCATCGTGAATCAGGTCGAGGCGATGAAGAACCTGGTCAACGCCTTCAGGGACTATGCGCGGCTGCCGGCGCCCCAGCTCGCGCCGCTCGACCTCAACGCGCTGATCCGCGAGGTGCTCCACCTGTACGAGAGTGCCGCGGTGCAGATCCGCACCGAGCTGGGGGGAGCGCTGCCTCCGGTGCAGGGCGATCCGACGCAGATCCGGCAGGTGATCCACAACATGCTGCAAAATGCGCAGGACGCGCTTGGCGCGCAGGAGGACGCGGAGATCTCGGTGATCACCCGTCGTGACGGCGAGAGCGCGCTGCTGCTGTGCCGCGACAATGGCCCGGGTTTCCCGCCCGAAGTCCTGGCGCGCGCCTTCGAGCCCTATTTCACTACCAAGTCGCGCGGCACCGGCCTGGGCTTGGCGATGGTCAAGAAGATCGTCGACGAGCATGGCGGCGAGGTCCGCCTCAGCAACCGCGAGGGCGGTGGCGCCGAAGTGCGCATCCGCCTGCGGCTGGCCGAAAACAAGGAAGCATGACGAAGAAAAATGGCAAAGATTCTGATCGTTGACGACGAAATCGGCATCCGCGAACTGCTCTCGGAGATCCTCCGCGACGAGGGGCACGACATCCTGCTCGCCGAGAATGCCACCGCCGCGCGCGCAGCACGCAACGCAGTGCGTCCGGACATGGTGTTGCTCGACATCTGGATGCCCGACACCGACGGCATCACCCTGCTCAAGGAATGGGCGGCCAATGGCCAGCTCAACATGCCGGTGGTGATGATGTCGGGGCACGGCACCATCGACACCGCGGTCGAGGCCACCCGCATCGGCGCGATCGACTATCTGGAAAAGCCGATCGCGCTGCAGAAGCTGCTCGCCGCGGTCAAGCGCGGGCTGCAGCGTCCGCAGGCGCCCGGCGTGCAGTCGGCACCGACGCTCGCCGCCTTTCATCGCTCCGTGCCCTTGCGCGAGCTGCGCCGCCGGCTCGAGCAGATCGCCGGCAGTTCTCGCGTGCTGCTGCTGCGCGTCGGCGCGGGGTCGCTCGCCGAACTGGTCGCACGCAGCGTGCAACCAGCCAACGCCCCCTGGCTCGACCTCGCCGCCGTCACCGCGCCGCTCGACATCACCCAGTTGCAGTCCACCCAGGGCGGTGTGGTGTTCGTCGGCGAGCTGGCCCGCCTGTCGCGCGCGCAGCAAAAGAACCTCGCCTTCGCGCTCGACCGCCTCGAGCGCTACGACTTGCGCCTCGTCGTCGCCACCGACCGCAGTCTCGAGGCCCTGGTCGGCGAGGGCTGGGAGGAGGGGCTGCTCGCCCGCCTGTTCGAGGTGAGCCTCGCGCCGCCCTCGATCGCCGACGTCCGCGAGGACCTGCCCGAGCTCGCCAGCCAGATGCTGCTGCATCTGGTGGAGGCGGGTGAAGTGCCGCTGCGGCGCTTTTCCACCGCCGCGCTCAACCAGCTGCGCAACCTGCCGTGGCCGGGGGGCTACCCCGAGTTGCGCGCCGCGGTGAAGTCGCTCGCGCTCGGCACGCTGGAGGAGGAGATCGGCGCCGGCGAAGTGCGTCGCCTGCTGCCACCGGATCTGGGCGCCGGCGCCTGCGGCGTGTCGCTCGACCAGCCGCTGCGAGAGGCGCGCGAGGCCTTCGAGCGCATGTACTTCGAACATCATCTGCGCCTCGAGGGCGGCAACATGACCCGCCTGGCGGAGAAGACCGGCCTGGAGCGCACCCACCTCTACCGCAAGCTCAAGCAACTCGGCCTGCAGGCCGGGCGCCGGCACGAGGAGTCCTGAACCCTGCGCGCTCTCCTGCCGCTGCGCCACGGCTCGGCAGGATCCGGCGGTTGCTGCGGCGCAACGTCTGCGTTTGCCGGGCCGGGTGGGGGGCGTAGAATCGGCGGCTTGGACACTTCCGGATACAACGTTGAAGATCATCATTCTGGGTGCAGGCCAGGTCGGCGCCTCGGTGGCCGAGAACCTCGTCTCCGAAGCGAACGACATCACCCTGGTCGACACCAGCGAGGAGTATCTCGGCGCGCTGCGCGAGCGCCTCGAGATCCGCACCGTGTGCGGCAACGGCGCCTCGCCGCGAGTGCTGCGCGAGGCCGGCGCGGACGATGCCGACCTGCTCATCGCGGTGACCCAGTCCGACCAGACCAACCTGTGCGCCTGCCGCATCGCCAAGGCGTTGTTCAACCTGCCGACGCGGATCGCGCGCTTGCGCTCGACCGACTACGTCGACCATCCCGAACTGCTCGACGACGACAACTTCGCGGTGGATTTCTCCATCTGTCCCGAGCAGGTCGTCACCGACTACATCAAGCGCCTGATCGCCTTCCCCGAGGCCCTGCAGGTGCTCGAGTTCGCCGACGGCGTGGTGAGCCTGATCGGCGTGCGCGCCTTCGAGGGTGGGCCGCTGGTCGGCCATCCGCTCAAGGCGCTGCGCTTCCACCTGCCCAACGTCGAGGTCCGCATCGCCGCGATCTATCGCAACGGCGAGCCGATCATGCCGGAGGGCGACACCATCATCCTGCCCGGCGACGAGGTGTTCTGCCTCGCCGCCACGGTGCACATCCGCCAGGTGATGCGCGAGCTGCGCCGCTCCGACCGGCCGATGCGGCGGATCATGATCGCCGGCGGCGGCAACATCGGCTTCCGGCTCGCGCAGTCGATCGAGGAGAACCACCACGTCAAGATCCTCGAGCTCAATCGCACCCGCGCCGAGATGCTCGCCTCGCATCTGTCGAATGCGCTCGTGCTGCGCGGCGACTCCACCGACGAGAAGCTGCTCGAGACCGAGGGCATCGACGAGACCGACCTATTCGTCGCGCTCACCAACGACGAGGAAGACAACATCATGTCCGCCTCGCTCGCCAAGCGCATGGGCGCGCGCCGCACGCTCGCGCTCATCAACCGCAAGAGCTATGTCGACCTGGTGCAGGGCGGACCGATCGACATTGCGATCTCGCCCGCGCACACCTCGATCGGGACGTTGCTTGCCCACGTGCGCCGCGGCGACGTGGTCGCGGTGCACAGCCTGCGCCGCGGCGCCGCCGAGGCCCTGGAGATCATCGCCCACGGCAGCAGCAAGGACTCCAAGGTGGTCGGGCGCCCGATCGAGCAGATCGCCCTGCCGCGTGGCGCGAGCATCGGCGCGGTGGTGCGCGACGAGAAGAACGAGGAGGGCAGGGTGGTCCGCCGCGAGGTGATCATCCCGCACCACGACACGGTGATCCGCGAGGATGACCACGTGATCGTGTTCTGCACCAACAAGAAGCTGGTGCAGAAGGTCGAGAAGCTGTTCCAGGTCGGCTTCCACTTCCTCTGACATGTCGTCCGACGCCCGCGCCCGCGCGTACTACCCCGCGCTCAACGCCCTCGGCCTGATCATCATGATCTTCGGGCTGCTGATGGGCTTCCCGCTCGTCGTGTCGGCCGCGCTGGGGGACGGCGCGACCCTGGCCTACGACCAGGGCCTGTTCGTCACCTTCGTCGCCGGCCTGCTGCTGTGGGCGGCGACGCGCAGCAAGCGGCGCGATCTGCGGGTGCATGACGGTTTCCTGCTGGTGGCGGCGACCTGGGTGGTGCTGCCGCTCTTCGGCGCGCTGCCGCTGTTGGCCTACATCCCCGATCTCGGCTTCACCGACGCCTACTTCGAGGCGGTCTCCGGACTCACCGCGACCGGCGCCACGGTGCTCACCGGGCTCGAGCACCTGCCGATCTCGATCAACCTGTGGCGCACCTTCATGCACTGGGTCGGCGGCATGGGGGTGATCGTGCTCGTGGTGGCGATATTGCCGCTGCTCGGCATCGGTGGTCGTCAGCTCTACAAGGCCGAGGTGCCGACGCCGATGAAGGACTCCAGCCTGACCCCACGCATCGCCGAGACGGCGAAGGGGCTGTGGCTGACCTACGTGTTGCTGACCATCGCCTGCGGATTCAGCCTGTGGTGGGCAGGGTTGGCGCCCTGGGATGCGGTGATCCACGCGTTCTCCGTCGCCGGCCTGGGCGGCTTCTCCAACCGCGACGCCTCGCTCGGGCATTTCGACAGCGTCGGGGTGGAGCTGGTCACCGCCGGCTTCGCGTTGCTCGCCGGACTCAACTACGCGACCCACTATCTCGCGCTGGTCCGGCGCTCGTCGGCGCCTTATCGGCGCGATCCCGAGATCCCCTTCTATTTCGGCGTCCTCGCGCTCTCCACGCTGATGCTCACCGCGTACCTCCTCGCCCAGGGCATCTTCACCGACTTCGGCGAGGCGCTGCGCTACGTCGCCTTCCACGTCGTCTCGATCTCGACCTCGCTCGGGCTCGCCACGCACGACTACACCTTGTGGCCGATGTTCGCGCAGATCTGGATCCTCTTCCTGGGCAGCTTCGTCGCCTGTTCGGGCTCGACCGGCGGCGGCATCAAGATGATGCGGGCGATGATCCTGTACAAGCAGGTCATCCGCGAGATCGTGCGCTCGCTGCATCCGAACGCGGTGCGCCCGGTGCGCATGGGCAGGAACCCGGTGCCCGAGCACATCCTGCACGCCGTGCTCGGCTTCAGCTTCATGTACATGGTCAGCATCGTCAGCCTGACCCTGGTGCTCTCCGCCGCTGGGCTGGAGCTGGTGACGGCGTTCTCGGCGGTCGTGGCCTGCCTCAACAACACCGGCCCGGGGCTCGGCCTGGTGGGGCCGGCGTCCAACTACCAGGGGCTCGACGACCTCCACAAGTGGGTGCTGTGTTTCGCGATGATCCTCGGCCGCCTGGAGATCTTCACCTTCCTGGTGGTGCTCACCCCCACGTTCTGGCGGCGCTGAGCGGCCCTGCCGCGACTGCTTGACCGACGACAAGCCCGTTCGGGGGCCGGACAGGCGATAATCCCGGCTTGTGCATGAACGCCCCGATAGAGGACTCGACGTGAGCCGCCTGAAGAACGACACCTTCCTGCGCGCCCTGCTGCGCCAGCCCACCGAATACACCCCCGTCTGGCTGATGCGCCAGGCCGGGCGCTACCTCCCCGAATATTGCGAGACGCGCAAGCGCGCGGGCAGCTTCCTGCAGCTGTGCAAGAGCCCGGCGATGGCCTGCGAGGTGACCCTGCAGCCGCTCGCCCGCTACGACCTCGACGCCGCGATCCTGTTCTCGGACATCCTCACCGTGCCGGACGCGATGGGCCTCGGCCTGTACTTCGCCGAGGGCGAGGGCCCGCGCTTCGAGCGCCCGCTCAAGGACGAGTGGGAGATCCGCAACCTCAGCGCGCCGGACCCCCACGCCGAGCTGCAGTACGTGATGGATGCGGTCGCCGAGATCCGCCGTGCGCTCGACGGCAGCGTGCCGCTGATCGGTTTCTCGGGCAGCCCGTGGACCCTGGCCTGCTACATGGTCGAGGGCGGCTCCTCCGACGACTACCGCAAGGTCAAGTCGCTGGCCTACAGCCGCCCCGACCTGATGCACCACATCCTCGACGTCACCGCGCAGGCGGTGGTGAAGTACCTCAACGCGCAGATCGAGGCCGGCGCGCAGGCGGTGATGGTGTTCGACTCGTGGGGCGGTGTGCTGTCCGAGGCCGCGTACAAGGAGTTCTCGCTGCCTTACCTGGAACAGGTCGTAGCAGGCCTGATCCGTGAGCGCGACGGCCAGCGCGTGCCCAGCATCGTGTTCACCAAGGGCGGCGGCCTGTGGCTGGAGTCGATCGCCGCGATCGGTTGCGACGCGGTCGGCCTCGACTGGACCATGGACATCGGCCGCGCGCGTCGCCTGGTGGGCGACAAGGTGGCGCTGCAGGGCAACCTCGACCCCAACGTGTTGTTCGCCCCGCCCGAGGCGGTCGCGACGGAGACGCGCCGGGTGCTCGATGCCTTCGGCAACCATCCGGGACACGTCTTCAATCTCGGCCATGGCATCTCGCAGTACACCCCTCCGGAGAGCGTGAGCGTGCTGGTAGACACCGTGCACGCGCACAGCCGGGCGATCCGCGCCGGGGCTTGAGGCGTGCGGGCGGCGGTGCGCTGCAGGACAGGCCTCCGCCGCCATCTGTCAAGCACGAATTCGTGTTTTCCGGGCTTGACTTATGCACATTTCACGGGTTCTGCCCGGGAATGCCGCCCATAACGGGCTTTGCCCGATAGATTTCATAAGTCATTGAAAATAAAATAGAAAAATTCGCGCAATGTTAAGGCATTGTGACGAAACCCCTTGTGCGGCGCAGGTTTGAGCCCGATTCACCCAGCTTTCCCACAAACTTATCCACAGGTTTTGTGGACAAGCTGGAAGCCTCATTTCCCGCCAGCCACTTGCCCGCCGTTTTCTCGGCCCGCTCTCAGCGAAGTCGTACAAGTCGCTGAAGAAGAACAATTTTTTCTCCAGCCTCCGCCGCTCCATGGCCATCGTCCGCGTCGCCCTGCCGATCCCGCTGCCGCAAGCCTTCGATTACACGGCCGCGGATGCGGGCGTGGGAGACGTCGGGCGCTGCGTGAAGGTGCCGTTCGGGCGCGGTGAACGCACCGGGTTGATCGTCGGTATCGGCGACGAAGCGGGGGTGGAACTCGCACGGATCAAGCCCGTGCTGCACATCCAGCGCGGCGTGCCGGCCTTGCCTGCGGACTGGCTGGAGCTGGTGTCCTTCGTGGCGCGCTATTACCACGCGCCGCTCGGCGAGGTGGTGGCGCTCGCGCTGCCTCCTGGCCTGCGTCGCGCCGACGGCGTCAGTGACGAGGACGAGGATCCGCTGCTTGGCGTCGCCCCGAAGGGCGGCGAGGCGCTTTGCGCGGCGCGGCGGGCGAGCCGGGCGCTCGCGCTGCTGCAGGCGCTCGCTGCGGAGCCGGGGCCGTGGCGGCGCAGCGTGA
>NZ_AMXD01000098.1 GCF_000310185.1 Thauera aminoaromatica S2
CGCGCCTGTGCCGGCGGCGCCAGGTGTCGGCGCAGCGGCGGGTTCCCCGCCCGCGCCCCTGGTGGTGCCGCCCGCGGCGCGTTCGCGCTTCCTGGCCGGATGCCGCCAGGCCTATGTTTCGCGCAGTGCGGATGCTGCACGCTGGGCCGACGAGCAATGTGTGGCGGACTGGGGCAAGGTCACCGAGAGTGCGGAGGCGACCGATGCACTGCTGGCCGCCCTGCCGGCCTCGGCGGGTGAAGCGGTGCCGCTGGCGAGTCTGCGCCAGCGCCTGGCCGGCGTGCGCTGGGCGGCCAGGCCCCGCTCACGAGAGCTGTCGGCGAGCGGTCGCCTGGGCAAGTTCGAGGTCTCGGTGACCGGTTCGCCCGCCGCGAAAACCCTGGGAATGAGCTGGATGGAGGTCGGCGCCGAGCCACCCTACGACATCGTCGGTGCAATGCGCGTGCGCGGCGTCACGCTCACCGAGATCGCTTGCGAGGAATTCGGCGCCGGCGAGTGGCAACGGGTGTTCTCGGGCAGCGCGCCGGGACGGGCACCGTTCCGGCTCGAGCTCGGACAGCGCATCGCACCCTTCGCGAATTCCAATTCCTATTACGCTGCGACGATCGACCTCTCGGGGCGGCCGCCTGCGCCGGCGGTGTCGAAGTCGGCGTGCTCCAACCCGAGCAACCTGATCTAGGCCGTGGATGAAAGGCGTCCGCTAGCAGGCGGGCTCTGCGTTTGACCGGTACGCGCTTGGCGCGACCCCCGTCCACTCCCGGAACGCGCGCGCGAAGCTCTTCTCGCTGTCGAAGCCCACGGCGGCCGCGATCTGCTTCACCGGTCTGGCGCTCTGCAGCAGCAGCTTCACCGCATGCTCCCGCCGCGCCGCGTTCTTCAGGCGCTGCAGCGACACGCCTTCTTCCTTGAGCTGTCGGTGCAGGGTGCGCACCGACAGGTTGAGCTGTGCGGCAACCTCCTCGGCGGTGTGGGCGGCGGCGGGGTTGGCGGCGAGCAATTGCGCGACGCCATGCACCAGCAGGCGGTCGCGGCGGTACTGCAGCACGGTGAGCGGCAGCGCACGCTGCAGCATGGCCTGCAGCGCCTTCTCGTCGCGGCGCACCGGCAGGGCGAGGTAGCGCGCGTCGAAGCGGATGCAGGCGGCCGCGGCGGAGAAACGCGCCGGGCCGGCGAAGAGGTAGGCGTAGGCGTCGGCGTGCGCCGGGGCAGGGAAGGGGAAGGCGGCCTCGCCGAGCGCGATGCGCGAATCGACCAGCCAGCAGGCGTAGCCGAGCAGGTAGCGCAGCGTGCTGACGAGGCAGAACTCGCGCAGCTCGCCGAGTCCGGCGTGCTCGGCGACGTGGATCGTGGCCATGCCGCCGCGTTGCGCGAGCTCGAAGACGATGTCCTCGGTCAGCAGGCGGTGGTGACGGCACCAGCGCTTGAGCGCCACCTCCAGCGTCGGCGAGGTCAGTGAGGCGCGGCAGAGCATGCCGTAGCTGCCCCAGGGCAGGCGGCGCGAGAACCAGCCCAGTGCCTCGTCGTCGAGCTCCTGCATCGCCACGCCCGAGAGCAGCTCCATCTGCGCGGCGGTGACATGTGCGGCCGGATCTTCCAGCAGCGCGGGCGGGATCTGCGCCTGCGCCAGCGCGCTGGCCGGATCCATGCCCCGCAGCCGATACCCGGAAACGATCGCACGGATGAAGGCGATCGGCGTGGCGGCGCGGCCGCGGGTGAGTTCGGCGGGCGAGGGGGCGAGGATCTTCATGTGCCGGAATGCTAGCCGGCGTGGCACGAATTGCAACCTCGATGGCACTCGCCGCGCGAGCGGCCCGGTTAATCTCGCCCCAACCGCGGGCATGTGCCGTCCATAATGGATTTTCCGCGCACCGCCCCACGCGCCAGGACAACCTCGAGAAGGAGACACCCCATGAACGTGCCCAGCCTGAACTTCAACCTCGGCGAGACCATCGACGCCCTGCGCGACACCCTGCAGGCCTTCTGCGCCGCCGAGATCGCCCCGCGCGCGGCCGAGATCGACCGCGTCAACGAGTTTCCCGCCGACCTGTGGAAGAAGCTCGGCGACCTCGGCGTGCACGGCATGACGGTGAGCGAGGAGTACGGCGGCACCGACATGGGCTACCTGGCGCACATCGTGGCGATGGAGGAGATCTCGCGCGCCTCGGCCTCGGTGGGCCTGTCCTACGGTGCGCACTCCAACCTGTGCATCAACCAGATCCGCCGCAACGGCACCGAGGCGCAGAAGCAGAAGTACCTGCCCAAGCTGATCTCGGGCGAGCACGTGGGCGCGCTGGCGATGTCCGAACCCAACGCCGGCTCCGACGTGGTGAGCATGAAGCTGCGCGCCGACCGCAAGGGTGACCGCTTCATCCTCAACGGCAGCAAGATGTGGATCACCAACGGCGGCGACGCCGACACCCTGGTTGTCTATGCCAAGACCGACATCGCCGCCGGCCCCAAGGGCATCACCGCCTTCATCATCGAGAAGGGCATGAAGGGGTTCAGCCACGGCACCCACCTCGACAAGCTCGGCATGCGCGGCTCCAACACCTTCCCGCTGTTCTTCGACGACGTCGAGGTGCCGGCGGAGAACGTGCTCGGCGGCGAGGCCAACATCGGTCGCGGCGTGCAGGTGCTGATGAGCGGCCTGGACTACGAGCGCGCGGTGCTCTCCGGCGGCCCGCTCGGCATCATGGCGGCGTGCATGGACGTGGTGGTGCCCTACCTGCACGAGCGCAAGCAGTTCGACACCCCGATCGGCGAATTCCAGCTCATGCAGGGCAAGGTCGCCGACCTTTACTCCACCTGGAGCGCCTGCCGCGCCTATGCCTACGCCGTGGGCCAGGCCTGCGACCGCACCGACCATGCGCGCACGCTGCGCAAGGACGCTGCCGGTGTGATCCTGTACACCGCCGAGAAGGCCACCTGGATGGCCGGCGAGGCGATCCAGACCCTCGGCGGCGTGGGCTACACCAACGAATATGCCACCGGCCGCCTGTGGCGCGACGCCAAGCTGTACGAGATCGGCGCCGGCACCAGCGAGATCCGCCGCATGCTGATCGGCCGCGAACTCTTCTCCGAGACCCGTTGAGCGGAGCCACCCCCATGAGCGTGATCAAATCCGGCATCAACACCCGCAGCGCCGACTTCCAGGCCAACGCCAGCGCCATGCGCGGCCTGGTCGAGGACCTGCGCGCCAAGGCCGCCGAGGTCAGCCTCGGCGGCGGCGAGGCGGCGCGCGCCAAGCACACCGCGCGCGGCAAGCTGCTCCCGCGCGACCGCGTCGGCCACCTGCTCGACCCCGGCACGGCCTTCCTCGAGATCGGCCAGATGGCGGCCTACGGCATGTACGACAACGACGCGCCGAGCGCCGGCGTGATCGCCGGCATCGGCCGCGTGCAGGGCCTCGAATGCATGATCGTGGCCAACGACGCCACCGTGAAGGGCGGCAGCTATTTCCCGATGACGGTGAAGAAGCATCTGCGCGCGCAGGAGATCGCCCAGGCCAACCGCCTGCCCTGCATCTACCTCGTCGACTCGGGCGGCGCCAACCTGCCGACGCAGGACGAGGTCTTCCCCGACCGCGACCACTTCGGCCGCATCTTCTTCAACCAGGCCAACATGTCCGCCCAGGGCATCCCGCAGATCGCGGTGGTGATGGGCTCGTGCACCGCCGGCGGCGCCTACGTGCCGGCGATGTCGGACGAGGCGGTGATCGTCAAGAACCAGGGCACGATCTTCCTCGGCGGTCCGCCGCTGGTGAAGGCGGCCACCGGCGAGGTGGTGAGCGCCGAGGACCTCGGCGGCGGTGACGTGCACACGCGCATCTCGGGCGTGGCCGACTACCTCGCCGAGAACGACAGCCACGCGCTCCACATTGCGCGCCGCATCGTCTCCAACCTCAACCAGCGCAAGGAGGTCGAACTGGCGCTCGCCGACAGCGAGGAACCCGCCTACGACCCCGAGGAGATCTACGGCATCATCCCCGCCGACCCGCGCAAGCCCTACGACGTGCGCGAGGTCATCGCGCGCGTCGTCGACGGCTCGCGTTTCGACGAGTTCAAGCCGCGCTACGGCACCACCCTGGTCACCGGCTTCGCCCGCCTCTACGGCTACCCGGTGGGCATCGTCGCCAACAACGGCATCCTGTTCGGCGAGTCGGCGCAGAAGGGCGCGCACTTCGTCGAGCTGTGCGGCCAGCGCGGCATCCCGCTGCTGTTCCTGCAGAACATCACCGGCTTCATGGTCGGGCGCAAGTACGAGAACGGCGGCATCGCCAAGGACGGCGCCAAGATGGTCACCGCGGTCGCCACCGTGCAGGTGCCGAAGATCACCATGATCATGGGCGGCAGCTTCGGTGCCGGCAACTACGGCATGTGCGGCCGCGCCTACTCGCCGCGCTTCCTGTGGATGTGGCCGAACGCGCGCGTCAGCGTGATGGGCGGCGAGCAGGCCGCGAGCGTGCTCTCCACGGTGCGCCGCGACGGCATCGAGGCCAGGGGCGGCACCTGGAGCAAGGAAGACGAAGAAGCCTTCAAGGCGCCGATCCGCGAGCAGTACGAGGTGCAGGGTCATCCCTACTACGCCACCGCCCGCCTGTGGGACGACGGCGTGATCGACCCCGCGCAGTCGCGCCGCGTGCTCGGCCTGTCGCTGTCGGCCACGCTCAACGCGCCGATCCCGCAGACGAAGTTCGGTGTGTTCCGGATGTAAGGGGGCGAGATGAGCTACGAGACCCTGGAGATCGTGCGCGCAGCCGGCGTGGCGACGATCTGGATGAATCGCCCGGACGTGCACAACGCCTTCAACGCGCAACTGATCGCCGACCTCACGACGGCCTGCATCGAACTGGATGCCGACGAGGCGGTGCGCGCGGTGGTGCTGGCCGGGCGGGGAAAAAGCTTCTCGGCCGGCGCCGACCTCAATTGGATGAAGGCTGCCGGCGAGGCGAGCGAGGCGGAGAACTTCGCCGACGCGATGCGGCTTGCCGGCATGCTGCGCACCCTGGCCGAGATGAACAAGCCCACGATCGCGCGCGTGCACGGCGCGGCGCTGGGCGGCGGCATGGGCCTGGCGAGCGCCTGCGACATCTGCATCGCCGGGGACAAGGCGGTGTTCGCGACCTCCGAGGTCAAGTTCGGGATCATCCCGTCGGCGATCAGCCCCTACGTGATCCGCGCCATCGGTGAGCGTCAGGCCACCCGCTACTTCCAGACCGCCGAGCGCATCGGCGCGGCGCGCGCGGCCGAACTCGGCCTGGCGCACGAGGCGGTGGCGAGCGAGGAACTGGACGCCAAGGTGAAGGAGGTCGTCGAGGCCCTGCTGCAGGGCGGTCCCAAGTCGCAGGCCGCGGCCAAGGACCTGATCCGCGCGGTGGCCAACCGGCCGCTGAGCGATGCGTTGGTGGAAGACACCGCGCGCCGCATCGCCAGCCTGCGCGCCACGCCCGAGGCCAAGGAAGGCCTGGCGGCGTTTCTCGACAAGCGCCCCGCGGCGTGGATCGCGCAGGCTTGAGCGGCCGACGTGCCGAACCGACACAAGACACGCTGGAGACGAAATGTTCGACAAGATCCTGATTGCCAACCGCGGGGAAATCGCCTGCCGCGTCATCAAGACCGCCCGCCGCATGGGCATCAAGACCGTCGCGGTGTATTCCGAGGCCGACGCCAATGCCCGCCACGTGCGCCTGGCCGACGAGGCGGTGCTGATCGGCCCGGCGGCGGCGCGCGAGAGCTACCTGGTGATCGACAAGATCATCGCCGCCGCCAGGCAGACCGGTGCCCAGGCCATCCACCCCGGCTACGGCTTCCTGTCCGAGAACGAGGATTTCTGCCACGCCTGCGAGCGCGAAGGCATCGTCTTCATCGGCCCGCCGGTGTCGGCGATCCGCGCCATGGGCTCGAAGTCCGAGGCCAAGAAGCTGATGGAGGCGGCCGGCGTGCCGCTGACGCCCGGCTACCACGGCGACGACCAGGACCCGGCCTGGCTGCACCAGCAGGCCGACGCCATCGGCTACCCGGTGCTGATCAAGGCTGCGGCCGGCGGCGGCGGCAAGGGCATGCGCCTGGTCGACAGGTCGGAGGACTTCATCGATCTGCTCGCCTCCTGCAAGCGCGAGGCGATCTCCAGCTTCGGCGACGACCACGTGCTGGTCGAGAAGTACATCACCAAGCCGCGCCACATCGAGATCCAGGTCTTCGGCGACACCCACGGCAACGTGGTGTACCTGTTCGAGCGCGACTGCTCGGTGCAGCGCCGCCACCAGAAGGTGCTCGAAGAAGCCCCCGCGCCCGGCATGACGCTCGAGCGCCGCGCCGCGATGGGCAAGGCCGCGGTCGATGCGGCCAAGGCGGTGGGCTATGTCGGCGCGGGCACGGTGGAGTTCATCGCCAACCAGGACGGCTCCTTCTACTTCATGGAGATGAACACCCGCCTGCAGGTCGAGCACCCGGTCACCGAGATGATCACCGGGCTGGACCTCGTCGAGTGGCAGCTGCGCGTCGCCTCGGGCGAGAAGCTGCCGCTGGCGCAGGAGCAACTGCAGATCCGCGGCCATGCGCTGGAAGCGCGCATCTACGCCGAAGACCCGGCCAAGGGCTTCCTGCCCTCGACCGGCAAGCTGGTGCATCTGGCGCCGCCGGCCGAGAGCCTGCACGTGCGCGTCGACACCGGCGTCGAGGAGGGCGACGAGATCAGCCCGCACTACGACCCGATGATCGCCAAGCTGATCGTGTGGGACATCAACCGCGACCGCGCGCTCGCCCGCATGCTGCAGGCCCTCGCCGACTACCGGGTGGTGGGCGTGGCCAACAACATCGAGTTCCTGTCGCGCCTCACGGCCTGTCCGGCCTTCGCCGGCGCCGACCTCGACACCGGGCTCATCGAGCGCGAGAAGGCCTACCTGTTTCCAGCCGACGAGGCCGTGCCGGCCGAGGTCCTGCAGATCGCCGCGCTTGCCGAGCTGCTGCGCGACGCCGCCTTCGCCGACCGCCGCGCGGCGCGCGGCGCCGATCCGGCCTCGCCCTGGCATGCCCGCGACGGCTGGCGCATGAACGCCACCGCCTGCCGCAGCCTGCTGTTCCGCCACGGCGAGAGCGAGCGCGCGGTCGAGGTGGCCTACCTGCCCGGCGCCTGGCGGCTGACGGTGGGCAGCAGCAGCGTGGTCGCGCGCGGCGAGCTCAACCCGCGCGGCCTGCTGCGGGTCGAGCTCGACGGCACCCGCATGGACGCCACCGTGATCGCCGCCGCCGGCCGTCGCCACGTCTTCGCCAGGGGCCGCGCCTGGCAACTGGCCGCGGTCGACCCGCTGCACCACGGTGGCGAGGGCGGTGGCGCCGAGGGCGGGCTGATGGCGCCGATGCCGGGCAAGGTGATCGCGCTGGTCGCCGCAGAGGGGGCGAAGGTGGAGAAGGGCGCGCCGCTGCTGATCCTGGAGGCGATGAAGATGGAGCACACCATCACCGCGCCGGCGGCCGGCACGGTCAAGGCCTTCCGCTTCGGCGTCGGCGACCAGGTCGGCGACGGTGCCGAGCTGGTGGAGTTCGAAGCCGCGGCGGTTTGAGGCCAACGCCGTGGCGGGGCGCCTGCGCCTGTTCGGCGCGGTCGCGGGTGCCCGGCGGCAATCGCGACTGGCGTCGCTCCCACATGGCCCCCGAGGCGCGGCGGTTTTCCGCAGGAGGCGTCCAAGCATGCCGCAGGGCGCACCGGCGCCACGCCTGTGCCGCGCAGCCGCCCGATCGCGACTTGCGTCGCTCGTACGGGAAGCGCCGGGCATCTGGCGCTTCCTGCCCACCTGCGATGGGGTGCGTCGGCGATGCCGGAAAACCGCGCGCGTGTGGGGCTCCCCGCCCGCTTGCGATGGGGTGGGTCGGTGATGACGGAAACCGTGCGCGCGTCTGGGGCGCCGTGTAGGAGCGACGCAAGTCGCGAATGAAGCGGTTCCGTGGTGGCGCGGGCACGGGATGGACAGGATTGCGAGCGCGACATGCCGCGCGACGACAAGAACAGGAGAGAGGACGACACGATGAGCAGCACTGCGAGCTATGTGCACGGCGCTTCCGCCAAACCCCTGATCGGCCAGACCATCGGCCGCTTCTTCGACGAGGCCTGCGCCCGCCACGCCGGCCGCGAGGCGCTGGTGGTGCGTCACCAGGACGTGCGCCTGACCTACGCGCAGCTCAAGAGCAAGGTCGACGCGCTCGCCTGCGGCCTGATGCGCCTCGGCCTGGAACCGGGCGAGCGCATCGGCATCTGGTCGCAGAACAACATGGAGTGGGCGCTGACCCAGTTCGCCAGCGCCAAGGCCGGCCTGGTGCTGGTGAACATCAACCCCGCCTACCGCCGCTCCGAGCTCGAATACGCGCTCGAGAAGGTCGGTTGCCGCGCGCTGATCCTGTCGCCCGCCTTCAAGACCAGCAACTACCTCGAGATGATCGCCGACCTTGCGCCCGAGCTCGGCCATTGCGAGCCCGGCCTGCTGCGCAGCCACCGCCTGCCCAGCCTGGAGATGGTGATCCGCATGGGCGCAGAGAAGTCGCCCGGCATGATGAGCTTCGACGACTTGCTGCGCGCGCCCAGCCGCGAGGAACTGACCGCGCTCGCCGTGCTGTCCGAGAAGCTGCAGTTCGACGACCCGATCAACATCCAGTTCACCTCCGGCACCACCGGCCACCCCAAGGGTGCGACCCTGTCGCACCACAACATCCTCAACAACGGCTTCTTCGTCGGCGAGGCGATCAAGCTGATGCCCGGCGACCGGCTGTGCATCCCGGTCCCGCTCTATCACTGCTTCGGCATGGTGATGGGTAACCTCGGCTGCCTGACCCACGGCGCCACCATGGTCTATCCGGGCGAGGCCTTCGAGCCCCTGGCGGTGCTGGAGACCGTGGCCCAGGAAAAATGCACCGGCCTCTACGGCGTGCCCACCATGTTCATCGCCGCGCTCGATCATCCGCGCTTCGCGGAGTTCGACCTTTCCAGCCTGCGCACCGGCATCATGGCCGGCAGCCCGTGTCCGATCGAGGTCATGAAGCGGGTGATCGGCAAGATGAACATGTCCGAGGTGACCATCGCCTACGGCATGACGGAGACCTCGCCGGTGAGCTTCCAGAGCGGCACCGACGACCCCATCGACCGCCGCGTATCCACCGTGGGCCGCATCCAGCCCCATCTCGAGGTGAAGATCGTCGACAACGAGGGCCGCATCGTGCCGCGCGGCCAGTCCGGCGAGTTGTGCACCCGAGGCTATTCGGTGATGCTCGGTTACTGGGACGACGAGGCCAGGACGAAGGAGGCGATCGACGCCGGCGGATGGATGCACACCGGCGACCTCGCGGTGATCGACGACGAGGGCTACTGCAACATCGTCGGCCGCATCAAGGACATGGTGATCCGCGGCGGCGAGAACATCTATCCGCGCGAGATCGAGGAGTTCCTCTACGCCCACCCCAAGGTGCTCGACGTGCAGGTGGTCGGCATCCCCGACCAGAAGTTCGGCGAGGAGCTGTGCGCCTGGATCATCCCGCGCGAGGGCGAGCGCCTCACCGAGGACGAGGTGCGCGAGTATTGCAAGGGCCAGATCGCCCACTACAAGATCCCGCGCTACATCCGCTTCGTCGACAGCTTCCCGATGACGGTGACCGGCAAGATCCAGAAGTTCCTGATCCGCCAGAGGATGAAGGAAGAGCTCGGGCTCGACGAGGCGAAGACCGCCTGATCGCGGGTCTGTCGTGCTCGCGTGTTCTTGTCGGCGTGGCCGCATCGGCCAAGACGGCTGATCGCTGCTCCTGCAGCCCAATTGAACGCTTCTTGAGGAGACCCCCTCCATGGCGAATTCCATCCTTCCCGCCGCCGTCCGCATCGTCGAGATGGGGCCGCGCGACGGCCTGCAGAACGAGAAGCAGCTCGTCTCCACCGACACCAAGCTCGAGCTCGTGCGCCGCCTCGAGCGCGCCGGGCTGAAGGCGATCGAGACCACGTCCTTCGTGTCGCCCAAGTGGGTGCCGCAGATGGGCGACAACGCCGAGCTGCTGCCGCGCGTGCTCGCCGCTGCGGCGCCCGGCGTCGCCTATCCGGTGCTCACCCCCAACCTCAAGGGCTTCGAGGCCGCGCTGGCGGCCGGGGCACGGGAGGTTGCGGTGTTCGGCGCCGCCTCCGAGTCCTTCAGCCAGAAGAACATCAACTGCTCGATCGCCAAGTCGCTCGAACGCTTCCGCCCGGTCACCGAGGCGGCGCACGCGGCCGGCGTGAGGGTGCGCGGCTACGTCTCCTGCGTGGTGGGTTGCCCCTACGAGGGGGCGGTCGCGCCGCAGGCGGTGGCCGACGTGGCGGCGACGCTGCTGGAGATGGGCTGCTACGAGGTCTCGCTCGGCGACACCATCGGCGTCGGCACCCCGGCCGGCATCCGGCGCATGCTCGAAGCGGTGGCGAAGCGCGTGCCGGTGGACAAGCTCGCCGGCCACTACCACGACACCTACGGCATGGCGGTGGCCAACGTCTTCGCGTCGCTGGAGATGGGCGTGGCGGTGTTCGACGCCTCGGTCGGCGGCCTGGGCGGTTGCCCCTATGCGGCGGGCGCCTCGGGGAACGTCGCCACCGAAGACGTGGTCTGGTTGATGAACGGGCTCGGCATCGATACCGGCATCGATCTCGAGGCGCTCGTCGACACCGCCGCCTGGATCAGCGCCCAGCTTGGCCGCGAGCCTGCCTCGCGTGTGGCGCGTGCGGTGCTGGCCAAGCGCGCCAAGACGGCCTGCGCCTGAGCGCGGGATGAAGCGACGGAGGGTGCGTGCGACGCGGGCGGGGAGGCGGTCGAACGCGGTCCTCGCGAGCCATGGCTTGCCGACTGCTTCATAATCCGGCTTCCGGATCACGAGGCGGACCACACGCATGGCCCGCCCGCCGCCCTACAGAGATGACTGCCATGAGCGTTCCTTCCCCCTGCATCAACCTCTGCCGCATGAGTCCCGACACGGGCTGGTGCGAGGGCTGCCAACGCACGATCGAAGAGATCACGCGCTGGGGCCGCAGCACCGACGACGACCGCCGCGCCATCCTCGCCGCCGTGGCCGAGCGCCGCACGCGCCTGGCCGCGGCTTCCCCCGCCGTGGACTTGCGCACATGAGCGGCGACGCGCTCTGTGTCGGCGTGTGCATGATCGATTGGGACTCGGGCGTGTGCCTGGGTTGCGGTCGCACTGCCGAAGAGATCAACGGCGTGCCCACGCCGGTGCCCGGAGCGCAGGTCGCGGGGCAGCCCGATGCGGCGGCGTCCCCGGCGCAGGCGGCCGGCGTGCCCTTGCCGCCCAACGTCGCGGCCCGCGTCGGGGAAGGCAGCGATTGAGCGCGCGTCCGCATCTGCCTGCCAGCCTGCAGGTCTTCGAGCGCGGCTGGCTGTCGGCCAACAACGTGCTCCTGTTCGACGGCGACGAGGCGACCCTGATCGACTCCGGCTACGTGAGCCATGCCGACCAGACGGTGAAGCTGGTGCGCGCCGCGCTCGATGGCCGCAGTCTCGGCCGCCTCATCAACACGCACTCGCATTCCGACCACATCGGCGGCAACGCCAGCGTGCAGCGCGCCTTCGGCTGCAGCATCACGGTGCCCGAGGGCATGGCGCGCGCGGTCGAGGAGTGGGACGAGGAGGCGCTGCTGCTGAGCGTCGGCGCGCAGGCCGGCGAGCGCTTCCGCCATGACGCGACGCTCGCGGCCGGGGCGCGCTTCGTCGCCGGCGAGCTCGAATGGCAGGCGGTGGCCGCCCCCGGCCACGACATGGACGCGCTCGCCTACTACAACCCCGATCGCCGCATTCTCATCTCGGGCGATGCGCTCTGGCGCGACGGCTTCGGCATCCTGTTCGCCGAGGTGATGGGCCAGGGCGACGCGCTCGGCGAGGCGCGCCGCACCCTGGAGGCGATCGGCCGGCTCGCGGTGGATGCGGTGATTCCCGGCCATGGGGCCCCCTTCGCCGAATTCGACGACGCGCTCGAGCGCGCCTTCGCGCGCCTCCGCGCCTTCGAGGACGACGGCGCGCGCATGGCACGCAACGCGATCCGCGCCTGCATCACCTTCAAGCTGCTCGAGGTGCGCAGCATGGCGCTCGTCGAGCTGCCGCGGCATCTCGACGAGACCCCGCTGTACCGCACCGCCAACGCGCGCTTCCTCGGCCTCGACGCCGATGCGCTCGCCGCCTGGCTGGTGAAGGAGCTCGAGCGCGCCGGTGTGGCGCGGCGCGAGCACGGCATGCTGGTCGCGAGCTGAGGCGGGCGATGCGCGTGCCTGGCCGCCTCTTCGTCGCGTGCGACCGCCAATGCGCAGCGGGCCCGATGGACGCGTCGTCGTCGCGAGCCGGGTCATGCTCGCCGGCCTGATCCATGCAGAGCGGCCCGACGAGTTGCGCCGCGGCCTGCGCTGGCTGTACGGCTTCGTGCGCCCGCAGCGCCGCCGCATTGCCGGCCTGCTGCTGCTCTCCTGCGCGGCCACCCTGCTGGTGCTGCTGCAGCCCTGGCTGACCAAGCTGCTGATCGACGAGGGCCTGCTCGCGCGCGACTACCGCACCCTGCTGATGGTCGCCGGCGCGATGATCGCGGTCGGCATCGTCGGCACCGTGCTCGCCGGGGTGAACCGGCAATTGCACACCCGTCTGTCCGGCTCCATCCTGTTCGCGCTGCGCAGCGACCTCTATCGCCACCTGCAGACGCTGTCGCCCGCCTTCTACGGCCGTCAGCGCATGGGCGACCTGCTGTCGCGCCTCGACGGCGACGTCGCCGAGATCCAGCGTTTCGCTGTGGATAGCCTGTTCGCAGCGGTGAGCAGCGTGATCGGCCTGCTCGGCGCGGTGGCGCTGATGCTGAGCCTGTCGTGGAAGCTGTCCTTGCTGGTGCTGGTGCTGGTGCCGCTCGAGACGCTGTGGTTGCGGCGGATGCGGCGCAAGGTCGAGGCGCGCACGCGCACCGTGCGCGAGCGCGCGGCGGATGTCTCGAGCTTTCTGGTCGAGACCCTGCCGGCGATGAAGTTCATCCAGGCTTCGCGCCGCGAGGCCGACGAGCGCAGCCGGCTCGACGATCTCGGCGCGCGCTACCTCGACGATCTGCTGCGCCTGCAGCGCACCGAGTTCCTCACCCATGCGATCCCGTCCACGCTGACCTCGGCGACGCGCGCCGCCGCGTTCATGATCGGCGGCTGGTGGGTGATCGAGGGCAGCTGGCAGCTCGGCGCGCTGATCGCGTTCTCCACCTACCTCGGCATGGCCACCGGGCCGGTCAACAGCCTGCTCGGCCTGTATGTCGCGATCCAGCGCATGAGCGTGAGTCTGCGGCGGGTGAGCGAGCTGCGCGAGGCGCCGGCCGACGTCGTGGATGGCGCGCCCCCCGGCGCGGCACAGCGGGCCGTGCCGGCGTGGCAGGGCCGGATCGAGTTCGATGCGGTCGTCTTCCACCACCAGGGACGCGCCGAGGCGGTGCTCGACGGCGCCCGACTGACGGTACCCGCGGGCAGCAAGGTCGCACTGAGCGGCGCTTCGGGCGTCGGCAAGTCCACGCTGATCGACCTGCTGCACCGTCATTACGACCCCCAGGCCGGGACCATCCGGCTCGACGGCGCCGACCTGCGCGCGCTGCCGCTCGGCGCGCTGCGCCGCGCGGTGGCGGTGGTGAGCCAGGACATCGTGCTGTTCCGCGGCACGCTCGCCGAGAACATCCGCTACGCCGCGCCGCAGGCGGACGAGGGGGCGGTGCGTGCCGCGGCGCGGCGGGCGCACCTCGACGCCTTGATCGCAAGCCTGCCACAGGGGCTGGAGACAGCGCTCGGCGAGCGCGGTCAGCAGCTCTCCGGCGGCCAGCGCCAGCGCATCGCGATCGCGCGTGCGCTGCTGCAGGAGCCGTGCGTCCTGGTGCTCGACGAGGCGACCTCGGCGGTCGACGAGGCGACCGAGGCGGCGATCATCGCCGAGGTCGATGCGCTCTTCGCCGGACGCACGCGGATCCTGATCAGCCACCGCGCGGCGACGCTCGCCGGTTGCGATCTGCGCGTGCACCTCGAGCGCGGGCGGCTCGAGGTGCTGCCGCCGGCGGCGGTGACGGTGCGGTCATGACGGTGCGGATCGCCGTGGTCGATAGCGGGTGCACGCCAGCACAGGCGCTGCAGGTGCGGGACGCGGTCGCCCTGGTGCTCGAAGACCGTGCCGTGCGCCAGGCGCCGGCCACCGCCGACGCGCTCGGCCACGGCGGTCGCGTGGCCGGGATCCTGCTGCATTGCGCGCCGCAGGCCGAGCTGCTGGTCGTCCAGGTGTTCCGCGAGCGCCTCACGACCACCGCGGCGCAGGTGGCGGCGGCGATCGACTGGGCGGTGGCGAACGGCGCCCAGCTCGTCAATCTGAGTCTGGGCCTGCGCGAACCGCGGCCGGTGCTGGCCGAGGCCTGCGCGCGCGCACTGGCGGCCGGCACCGTGCTGTGCGCGGCGGCGCCCGCGCGCGGCCAGACCGTGTATCCGGCGGGTTTTCCGGGCGTGCTGCGGGTGACCGGAGATGCGCGCTGCGCACCCGGCGAGCTCGCCGCGATCGGCTCCGCCGAGATCGATTTCGGTGCCCATGTGCGGCCGCTCGACGGTAGCCTCGCCGGCGCGGGTGCGAGCATGGCCTGTGCCTGGTTCACCGGACTGGCCGCGCGGCACTTCGCGCGGGGCGGCGACGCGGACGCACTGCGTGCCTGGCTGGTCGAGCAGGCGCGCCACCACGGTGTGGACGACCCGAGGAGAAGACAGCATGGCGGCTGACGGCATCGTCATCCTCGGCGCCGGCCCCGCGGGCGCGGCGGTGGCGATCGGACTGGCGCGGATGGGCGAGCCGGTGGTGCTGGTGGGCGAGCCGCGCCGTTTCGCCGCGGTCGAGGGCGTCTCGGCGCGCGTCATCGACGCGCTGCGCGGCCTCGGCCTGCAGCGGGCGCTGACGGCGTTCGCGCCGCCTTCGCCGCGGCGGGCGGTGTGGAATGGCACCTACACCGAGGCGAACGTGGAGAGCCTGGTCGACCGCCAGCGCTTCGACCAGGGGCTGCTCGAGGACTTGGAGCGCCTCGGCGTGCCCGTGGTGCGCGGCCGGGTGACGGCGCTGCACCCCGCGCCAGGGGGCCATGAGCTGGAGATCGACACCGATGCCGGGCCGCGCCGCATGGCGGCGGGCTTCCTCGTCGAGGCGCGCGGCCGCGCCGCGCCCG
>NZ_AMXD01000099.1 GCF_000310185.1 Thauera aminoaromatica S2
ACCGCGGTGGGGTGCAGGAAGACGCTCCCCTCGGGCTGCGCGGCGAAGCCTTCGAGATTGGCGGTGGCGCCGAGCTGGCGGGTGAGGAAGGCGGCGAGGTGGCGGGTGACCGCCGCGTCCTGCGCATAGGGCAGGCCGAGCTGGGTGAGCGCGGCGCGCGCCCGCGTGATGGGCATCTCGGTGACCGCGACGCGGGGGAAGAAGCCCTCGACCAGGGTGGCGACCAGCTCCTCGCGCCGCACCTCGGTGCGGATCGAGCCGCCGATCAGCTTCGAGCCGCGACTCGGCACCACCACCGGCACGCTGTCGAGGTCGGAGTCGCTCAGCAGCGCCTCCTTGGCGCCGCGGCAGGCATGGGCGAGCGCGCGCGTCTGCCAGGGGTCGAGCCGGGTGCCCTGCTCGGCGAGCTTGCGCGTGACCGTGTAGGCCAGCGCCAGGTCCATGTTGTCGCCGCCGAGCAGGATGTGCTCGCCCACCGCCACGCGGTGCAGCTCGAGGTTGCCCTCGCGCTCGAGCACCGCGATCAGCGACAGGTCGGTGGTGCCGCCGCCGACGTCGACCACCAGGATCAGGTCGCCGGTCTTCACTTCCTTGCGCCACTGCCCGGCGCTGCGCTGGATCCAGCTGTAGAGCGCCGCCTGCGGCTCCTCGAGCAGGGTGATCGGCGGGTAGCCGGCGGCCTGCGCGGCCTCGGCGGTGAGCTCGCGCGCCGCGGGGTCGAAGGAGGCCGGGATGGTGACGGTGACGTCCTGGGCGTCGAAGGGCGCCTCGGGATGGGCGGCGTTCCAGGCCGCGCGCAGGTGCGACAGGTAGCGCACCGAGGCGGTCAGCGGCGAGATGCGCGCCACCTCGGGCGGCGCCTCGGCGGGCAGGATGTCGGCGCGGCGGTCGACGCCGGGGTGGCACAGCCAGCTCTTGGCGCTGGCCACCAGGCGGATCGGCGTGGCCGCCCCGCGGCTGCGGGCGAACTCGCCCACCGCGTGATCCTGCGTCGCCCCCCAGGGCAGGCTCAGGTCGCCGGGGGCGAGCTCGTCGGCGTGCGGCAGGTAGAGGAAGGAGGGCAGCAGCGGGCGCGCCTCGATGCTGCCCGGGCCGGTGAGCTGGGGGATCTCCAGCACCTGCTGCGCGGCCTGGTCGCCGTCGCTGGCTTCGAGGTCGACATAGGAGAGCGCGCAGTGGGTGGTGCCGAGGTCGATGCCGAGGGTGTAGCGGGCGGGGGCGCTCACAGCTCCACCTCCGCCTGGGCGATCACGCTGGCGTCGTGGCCTTCGGCCAGCGCCGGCAGGCGGGTGTCGGTCACGCGCCAGCCGCGATGGCCGAGGGTGCCGGTGAAGGGCGGCTTGCCCACCACCTTGCCGGTGAGGCGCACGGCCGCGGCGTCGAAGCCTTCGGGCAGGGTGAGGCGGCTGCCTTCGGCCTCGTCGCGCACCGGCGCGATGGCGAAGTGCTCGTCGAGCACCTTGCGGCAGCCCTCGTGCACTACGCGCGCGGCGGCGCCGATGTCGGCATCCGAATAGGCGGCGATGTCTTCCTGGACGAAATCGATGAAGCGCGCGTCGCGCTGGAGCAGGCCGAGCAGCTGCAGCGCGGCCTCGGGGGTGGTCTCGCGCACGATGGCGGGCTGGGCGGCTGCGGCGGCGTCCTCGGTGCCGGCAGCGGCCTCGGTGTCTGCGCCTTCCTCGCGCAGGCGGACGAGGCGGCCGGCGAGCTCGGCGCCGAAGAGGACGGAGAAGGCGAGGCCGATGCGGCGGAAGAAGGAGGGGTTGCGACTGGCCATGGGGGTGGTCCTCGTGCTGGATCTGTTGCGACGCAATATAGCTCAGAAGCGTGTGGGAGGCGGAGTCGAGGGCCGCGGCACCCGCATCGGCTCACTGCCCGCTGCGGGTGGGAGCCGGATGGGTGCCGAACCAGCGCGCGATCGCGGTCTCGGCCGCGCGGTCGAGGATCATCTGCTCGCGCAGGCAGAGCGAGCGCACGTTGTTCGCCGTCTTGGTGGCGAGCGTCGCGGCGCGGTCCTGCCCCTCGCCGAAGGCGTGGCCGCGCATCAGCAGTCCGCGCAGGATCCAGTTGACGTCGAGCCGGCTGCCGCCGAGACCGGCTTCGCGCAGACGGTCGCGCACGCGCTTGCCGGTTTCCTTGAGGTCGAAGGAATGGCGGCCGACGTCGTCCTCGATGATCGAGAACAGCGCGCGGTATTCGGCCGGGCCGAGCAGGGGGACGCCGGAGACCTCGTGGATCTGCATGGCGAGCGGCAGGATGTCCTGGTCCTCGCCCCAGTCGGGCGTGACGCTGCCGTCCTGCATGCCGGCGCCGGAGCGGGCGGGATCGAAGACGAAGCCGCCGCTGTTGCTCCAGTCGAAACGCAGCGGTGCGAGGTCGAGGCTGTCGACGAACCTGCGGAAGCTGCCCTTGCCGTTCCAGTCGGCGGCGAGGGCGGGGTGGCGCGTGGTGATCAGGCTCGCCAGGCGGCTGCAGGGGACGGGCGCGGCCGAGCGCGCGACCTCGACGCGCATGGTCTCGACGATCTCGGCGAGGTCGTGGTCGAGGGCGTCGGCGCCGCTGGAGAGCGAGGCCGGGGGAACGCTCCGGGCCGCTTCCGGCGACGCCTGCGCGAAACGTGCGCTCGCTGCGAGCGACAGGCTTTCCGGGGCGACGTCGGCAGGGGGCGCGCCGGCGCCGGGCGCCTCGTCCTCGTCCTTGAAGCCGAGGGCGTTGCGGACGAACTCGTCGGGGTCGATCAGCAGGTCGGCCGAGGCGCGATAGGCCGCGGACGGAAAGCCGATCGCCAGCACCGTGGTGCGCCGATCCCAGCGCCGCAGCTTGCGCAGCACCGGGGTGAAGTCGGCGTCGGCCGAGAACACGATGAACTCGTCGTAACGGGCCTCGTGCTGCAGCAGGTCGATGATGTCGAGCACCATGTGGATGTCGGTGCTGGTCTTGCCCTCGCTCGTCAGCGCGGGGCAGTCGATGATCTCGAAGCCGGCGAGGTTGAAGGATGGCCGGAAGCGCTGGTAGGCCTGCGGATTGAGGTAGCAGCGCCGCACCAGCAGCCGGCGGCGCGCGCCGGCGGGGGCGTGGTCGGGCAGCTCGAGCGCGCCGATCACCCAGTTCACCCACTCCAGGGGCTGGCGGGCGAAGCGGTCGGCGATGGCCGGGTCGAGCTTGCGCAGGCCGGAATAGACGTTGTCGAAGTCGACGAAGAGGGCGCTTTTCAAGGTGTCTCGCGGAGAGGGGGGGTCAGGGACAAGTCGTGGCCGGGCCGTGATGGGCGTCGTATGGTGGCATTTATGGAAGTGTGATTCAGTTGAAACAAGCACTTGCGTGCTGAACTGTCGGTCATCTGTTGGTTCTCGCCTATACGCTTATCGATATACGTGCCAAGCCAGAGTGCTACTGTTACGTGGCTTCGTAGATGGCCGTCTATTTCAGCTTTTGCCAGACCTCAGATGCGGAGATTGGCGCCAAAGTTGGTGCGCGGTCCAGGTCAAGGCTGAACCTCACGGCGGAAATGCATGGCGTGACGGCAGCGGGCACCTCAGGTGCTGGTAGAGCTGCAGCGGCGTAGAAGCGCAGAGAGTTGACCGCTGCCGCTCGCAGGAAGCGCAGGTCAGCCGCCCCTTCTGCGTCGCCGCCGACAGACTCCGCCACAAGTCGCCAAAGCTTGGCATGATTGGCAGGTGCCAAGCCGTCCTGGATGGTGGCGGCCAGGTCAAAAACTGACTCCCCAGCATCGCTCTGCTCCGCGACAATGCTGGCGATGAAAACCGGCAGATGAGTGTTGCGCAATTGAGTGAGCGCGAACTCGTGTTGGCGATTGTGCCGGGCCGTGGTCTTGACCTCCACGAAAGCGTTCGGGAAGGCAAAGTCGAATGCTTGGTCGGGCGATACATGCCAACCCGCCAACAGGGTTTCGCGGCAGGGCGATGCCGCGATGAGGAACAACTCGCCCCATAAGCCGAGCACCGACGTGCGTGCGGGAGCAGCGAACGCACGGAACAACTCCACTGCGTCGTCGAAGAAGTGGTCTACTTCGCCCGGCGACAGTTCTGCGGGAAGGTTCTCGACGGCACCCGCCAAGGCATGGACGAACAGCGGGTGCAGCCCAGGGGTGCCGGGGTCGCAGGCGGCGCGGCAGAAGGTTGCGGAGACCCGTGTAGGAGCGGCATCCCCGTTTGTGTCGCGAACCGTGCACTCGACGTCGAACTCTACTTGCATGTGGCGCAAGCCGAGCGGGATACGCGGCACCCGGCGCTTGCCAGCGCGTAGCAGGAGGACTGGCTCACCGGCCAACCCTTTTGCCAGGAAATGAGTGCCATGCCCCGACAGACGAAGGGCTGTCAGTGCGCCGGTATCATCATTCTGCCCGAGCGCTGTAAACCGTTCCCACAGTAAGGAGGTGGTCATGCAGCGCGGCCCGGTTCAAGCAAGACGCGCCGTTTCAATGCGTCGGGAATGTGCAGGGCGAACCAGGGTACATCCAAGCTCTCATCGTCCGGGGAAACAGGGGACTTCGGGAAACTGAATTTTCGCAAGTGCAGCGTGACTCGGCTTTCGGTGCGCAGGTCCCGGTCGCCGCAATAGCGCAGTCGTGCCCGGTCGTCGGTGTTGGGGTTCTTACCCATGAACACCTGATTGATTGCTCCTTTAGCCGCCAGGGAACGGTTCTGCGACTGCAGGTCCCCAATTAGGAACACATCACATTTCGCGTCTGGTGTTGCCGTTAGCAGTTGCCCCAGTGCGACGAGGAGAGCCGCGCGCTCGGTTGCGTCCCGCACATCGTCCAGATGCATTGCATCCAATAGACGCGAATAGGCCTCCGACAGGGGTACGGCTTCAAACAACTTGTTGCGCGGCGAATCCGTGCGTTTATCCAGGTAACGCTCCGGGTCTGCCTCCTGTGCCTCTACCTCGTCGAAATGTGTGCGGAGATAGGATAAAAAGGCAGCAAAGCATCTGCGGTTCGCCGTGACAGCGCTCTTGTTTGCGTAGGCCGTCTTCGGATGCAACCACTCTGACGTCACCACCTCGTCGAGTTGGATGCCCATGATGTTACGGCGGGTCGGTTGCAATCCGTTGGCCAGAATGAACTTGCGGTGCCATGCCTTCAGTGGCTGGCCCCGGGTCAGGTCGAGTTCGGTTCGGATGAGGTTCTCATGCTCGACGTAGGCTTCGAAAGCTCTTTTCACGTCCTCCCGCACATATACCCGACAGAAGCCCAGGTATCCGAGCTTATACCCGTAGAACCGGGCGCGCTGCTGCAGGTTGTCGGCGTTGCCCACCCCCAGTGGTCGCGGCATGTAGGTCACCGTCAGGCCCTTGACGGTGTAACCGCGGTCCAGCTTCTGGCCGCCCACCAATATCCAGTACTCATTGTCGCCCCAGCGAATGGGGTCAGCCCCCTTGCCGGTGGAATTCACCTCCCGAACCATCACGGTGGCCAGCACCTCGTCCATCATCCCAAACAAGTCGTCCAGTGGCGGCAAGGCGTCCCCGACGGTTCTTTTCAGGTCCGCATAGGCTGCCTTGAAGCCCTCCTTTAGGATGCTACGCAATTCGTTATTCCCCAGTTGCTCCTTCCACGCAACAAGTGGTGCTTTTATCCAACTTAGATACTGCGTGTGCGGTGCGGTCTGCTGCGACGGATGCACCATCATCGAACGGTTGGAATCTGCCCCGGACAATGCATGCGCGCATGCCCCGAGTAGGAACAGACGCAGCGCCTCCAACAGCGTCGGGGGCGTCATTGGGTAGGTGGCGGCCACGGCCGTGGCTTCGGCCGTGGGGATTTCACGGGCGTAGGGCGAGCGGGGAGCGAAGAGGACGCTGCCGCCGACGTACGCTGCGCCCGGGGTGAGCGTCTCAGCGAAATCTGGCGAAAGTGCGTCCACGAGCGAGATTAGAAGCGGAGCCTGTGGGGTCGCCGTGTATTGTAAGTAGGTGTGATGCGGTAGCACTGACTTGAGGTTGGTAACCTCGCGGTAGTTGGCGCTGACCCTGTTCTGTCGCGTCTTCTGATTCTTGGCCGTGAAGTTGTTGAGGCTCGCTTGGTCCGCCTCGTCGTCGATAACGAGGCAAGGCACGCCTTGCAGGTTGAGTGACTTGTGCGCAAGGCACTCCACGAGGCTCGCAAGGCGCTGATGCTGCTTGAGCACCGTGATGAGAATGGTTTTCTTCTTGCGGACCGGTACAGCCTTGGACTTCCAACGGGACACCATGAGCTTTAGTGCCTCGAAATCGCTGGTTCCTGTAGCGGGGTTGGCTATATGCACCCACGGCTGTCCCGGCTTGTCGCCGGAGAGGCCGAGGTCCTGAATGAGCCTCTCCTCAGACTGACTTTTTAGCGTATCGATTGTGCCCGCAATGAGAATGACGAGGCCGTAGCCGTTGTCGCGCGCCAAGGCGGTTAGTGTGGTGAAGGAAAGCGTCTTGCCGCTCTGCACATACCCCACCACCAGTCCGGTGGCCTCCCCGCGCGGCTCGGTGGGCGGGACACAACGTCCCAAGATGCGGTGAGCCTCGAAAGCGACGGTATGCAACTCATCGGCGCGGGCTTCACCGGCGGCTTCCTTGCGCCGCAGGAAGTCCTCGGTAACCTCGCCCTGCATCGGCTCCCAACGCAGGTCCGGCTTGATGCCGCGTAGTTCTTCGATGGTGATTGTCATGGCAGCTTGCCTGAGAGGGAATCGCGCAAGAGGCGGTTGATGTAGTGCAGCGGCAGACGCGGGTCGGCGCCGCTGTGCTTCATCTTGGTCAGTGCCACCGCTATCGCCGTGGCAAAACGGACCATTAGTTCCATGTTCTCGTTGTCCGGGCCGACGAACTGCTCAACGAACGGGTGGGCGAGGGAGACGTCTACGGTGAGGTGATGGTCCTCCAAGTCGTCGAACAGCTGAGGGACCTTCTCATCGCTGAAGCGTAGCCATTCGTTGACGCTTGGGTCCAGGGTCATGCGCAGGGTGATGTGCCAACGCTTGCCGTCCACGAGGATTTCCACCGAACGCTCCGACACCGGGTCGGAGTCGAGATGTCCAGAAGTCGGTGGGACGACGTGTTCCAGTTCCGGAGCCGCCGGAGTAGCACTGAGCACCTCGCCGGCTGCCTTCTTCAGGTCGGTGGTTACGGCCTCCGTCGCCTTCTGGGCGGCTGGCTTGGCGGTGGCGCGTGTTTGCCGCGTACGATGTTGCTCGGCCTGCCTGAGCAGATTTAATGGCTCCTCCTCCAGAACGGCGCGTAGGCGCTCAAGTACGTCGTGCTCGAGTTCGTTCCATTTGAAGCCGTCCTTGGTGTGGGAGACCTCGAAGCCTTCTATCTGCAGTTCCCCGAATAGCCGCTGATAGCGATAGCTGTTGGTGTTCCCGAATATGTCTTGCGGGCGGAAAGTCTCATCGTCGCTGCCGACTATCAGGCGGTTCCTGCGGAACAAGGCGAACCCGGCGTGCGTTGTCGAACCCTCTGCGCGGAGTGCCGCAAATCCGCGGATGATGCGACCCTCGCCGAAGTCCAGATGTACGTCCTTTCTCCATTCAACCGCTGGTAGATGTGGGTTCGTGGCAGGCGGCGCATCGAGGATGGCCACCTCGGCGAACTCTAAGGTGTGCCCATCGACATCCCAAATTAGTTCGATGTCGTTACGCCGCAGGAACATGCGATAGATGCTGGTGAGGTGGTCCTTCAGCTTTTTCTGGGTCCGGGCTGGCGGGAAGCGGGGGCCCAGTTGCTCCAGTGTGATGACTGTGTAATGCGCCGTGTGGTCGGCCGGAACTTCCTCGACAAGGAGAGTCTCCGTCTTGTGGTTAACGATGTCGCTGATGTCGAAACGCACGATGCGTTCAACAGGCTCCCCGAGCGCTTTGGTGCGGACCTGCCAAAGGTCGGTGAACCAGCATGCGGCGGCCTTCATGCCCATGCCGAACTCGGAAAGGCCGGACCTGTCTGGAGGAACCTCGGCGGGCCGGAAAGCCCTGGGGAAGTCCGACAATGCAATTCCTGCCGCGTTATCGCTGACTTCGATGCGGCCTGCCGACGCGTCGAGTCCAATATGGATTCGTAGCTTGAAGTCAGGGCCTTCAACCGCCCTCAAGGCATCCTCGTTGGCGAGGTAGCTCTGAATGCTATTGTCGATGAACTCTGCGACAGCAAACCACGCCTTGTAGTTGAGATGCTTTAGCACGGAAAGCATGCTGACTTCCGGGCGGATGTTAATTCTCGGTACGGCGCGGCCTGACATGTCCATGGCTATGCTGCTTCTAGGATGGTTACTCGTTCAGGGGGAGTTCGCTCTTCCAAGGAGTGACACGGCTGGAGCAGCAATGCGCGGGCAACCTTCTCGACAACCTTGGCATTGACGGCGTTGCCAAGTGCCGCAAAGGCGCGCCCCTGCGGCTCGGGTAGATACTTGAGGTGGCCCAGGCTTTGGAGCTTCGCGCACTCGCGAGGCGTCATGTAGCGCTCCTGCCAACCGATGATGGGAACTTGAGTGTCCGTCATCGCCACCAGGCTGGGTGAGGTGGTGCGACGTTTGACACGTACGCCAGAAGCGCGGAACTGGATGACGTACTTCCACAGGTTCCGCTCGCCGCCTTTCACATTCCACTCAAACTTCTGATGTGATGAGACGAAGGGCTTTACGGAGGGCAGCCACGGGTCAATCCAGTGCCGGTTGTCCGCATAGAACTTACGATTCGCGCGGATGAAATCCTTCTTCCATTTCGGAAACTGTTCTTGAGCCGTGCGGGCGTGGCTTGGAAGCGTTTTCCACTGCTCGTCGAGCGGCAGTCCAGCCAGCGGCTTTCCATGTGTGCCCAAGTAGGCGCTCAAAGCTTCCGCGCCGCCGCGAGCCCTCTCAGCGTAAGGGGTAGTTTCCTCGAACGGATAGGTGGCACCGAATTCCATGGACCAGATTGGGAACGACGGCAGGTCGACCTCAGGAGGAGATAGCTCCAAAAACCGGTTCCACACTGTTAGGCAAAGGCGCGTTTTCTCGGACAAGGGTTTCGCATCGTCCGGCGAATCGAGGAGGACGTCAGTGATGTCCGTTGGTTGCACCTCCCGCTCTGGCCAGGCAAAGCCTGCCAGTGAGCCGAGCCGGCCAACGATGTACGCCCGCTCCCGCACCTGCGGAATGCCAAAATGGTGGGGGGAAAACTTCCTTTCAGTCACGCAGTAACCCAAGGCCTCAAGGTCTTGCTTGATGCGGGCATAGGTTTTGCCCTCGTTATGCTGGAGGAGGTTGGGTACGTTCTCGAGGATGAAGTGGCGCGGGCGCTTCTCCTGAAGGATGGCGACCACGTCGAAAAACAGTGTTCCCTGACGGGAGCAATTGAAGCCGGCCTGGTCGCCAGCTTTCGAGAAGGCTTGGCAGGGGAAACCTGCGCAAAGGACGTCATGGTCAGGCACTTCGGAGGGGACAACGCTACGGATGTCACCGGTAGGTTTTAGCCCGAAATTGTCCTCGTAGACCGACTGCAGATGCGGTTGTATTTCGGCGGCGAAGACGCACTTGCCCCCGAGCGCTTCGAGCGCGACATGAAATCCACCCAGACCAGCGAATAGGTCGATGAATCTGAACGTTGTCATTTGAAAAGCTTTATAAAACAGCCCGCCGAATAGCTAATAGCCTCCCGTCCAGCGGACGCCCCATGATTTTGCCATAAACCTAGCTAGTTCCAGCAGGTTCGTTACCCACTAATCCACGGGATAAATGAAGGAAGAATTTACCTGATAAGGCCTGCAACGGAGGTCTTGGGTTACCGGGCACGTCTGAGGTCGATGGTATGGGAGTCGTTGCTTTGCTTCATACCCGAGGGGGCCAGCATTACCGCAATACCAAACATGTGCAACCTGTTCCGCTCGACAGGTACGGCGAGAAGAAGCTGACATGGCTACCGGCCGTAAACCTCCAAAGGAGCCGAAGGGGCTCCGAGAGGCCGTTAGTAGTTTAGGGCTATGAATATAGAAAGACCCATAAATTTTTCAATTTATAGGTCCCGGATTCTCAGGTTATGAGGTCATCTACACAAGGTGTCACACATCGATGTTCTGCGCATACAGCGCGTTGCCCTCGATGAACGCCCTGCGCGGCTCGACGTTGTCGCCCATCAGCGTGGTGAAGATCTCGTCCGCCGCGATGGCGTCGTCGATCTGCACCCTCAGCAAGCGGCGCACCGCCGGATCCATGGTGGTCTCCCACAGCTGCTCGGGGTTCATCTCGCCCAGACCCTTGTAGCGCTGCTTGGTGATGCCGCGTTCGACGTCGGCGAGCATCCATTTGATGGCGTCGGCGAAGCGGGAGACGGTCTGGCGCTTTTCGCCGCGGCGGATCTCGGCGCCGGGGCCGATGAGGCCGGAGATGGCTTCGGCGGCGTTGCGGATGGCGCGGTAGTCGCCGGAGACGAGGAAGTCGTGCTCGACCCAGCCGAACTTGCGGTTGCCGTGGTGCAGGCGCTCGATGGTGAGGCGCCAGCCCTCGGCTTCGTCGTGGTATTCGGCGTAGATCTGCAGGCCTTCGGGCAGGTGGGGCTGGATGCGCTCGGCCGAGGCGCGGGCGGCGGCTTCGTCGTCGAGGCTGACTTCGATGTCGTGCGCCAGCATCACCTGCAGCACTTCGGGGTCTATGTAGCTGGCCAGGCGCCGGGTGACGGCTTCGGCGAGCAGGTAGGTGCGCGCCAGGCCGCCGAGGGCCTCTTCGCTGATCGGCTCGGCGCCTTCGCGCGGCACCAGCACGGCGCCGTCGAGGGCGAGGCGCAGCAGGTGGTTGGAGAGCTCGCTGTCGTCCTTGATGTACATCTCGCTCTTGCCGTGCTTGATCTTGTACAGCGGCGGCTGGGCGATGTAGATGTGGCCGCGCTCGACGAGCTCGGGCATCTGGCGGTAGAAGAAGGTGAGCAGCAGGGTGCGGATGTGGGCGCCGTCGACGTCGGCGTCGGTCATCAGGATGATGCGGTGGTAGCGCAGCTTCTCGGGCTTGTAGTCGTCCTTGCCGATGCTGGTGCCGAGCGCGGTGATGAGGGTGGCGATCTCCTGGCTCTGCAGCAGCTTGTCGAAGCGCGCCTTCTCGACGTTGAGGATCTTGCCCTTGAGCGGCAGGATCGCCTGGAACTTGCGGTCGCGGCCCTGCTTGGCGGAGCCGCCTGCGGAGTCGCCCTCGACGAGGTAGAGCTCGCACAGCGCGGGGTCCTTTTCCTGGCAGTCGGCGAGCTTGCCGGGCAGGCCGACGCCGTCGAGCACGCCCTTGCGGCGCGTCATCTCGCGCGCCTTGCGCGCGGCGTCGCGGGCGCGCGCGGCCTCGACGATCTTGTTGCAGATGGTCTTGGCGTCGAGCGGGTTCTCGAGCAGGAAGTCGCCGAGCTTGCTGGCGACGACTTCTTCCACCGCCGGGCGGGCCTCGGACGACACCAGCTTCATCTTGGTCTGGCTGGCGAACTTGGGGTCGGGCATCTTGACCGAGAGCACGCAGGCCAGGCCTTCGCGCATGTCGTCACCGGTGATGTCGACCTTGGCCTTCTTGGCGATCTCGTTTTCTTCGATGTACTTGTTGATGACGCGCGTCATCGCCGCGCGCAGGCCGGTGAGGTGGGTGCCGCCGTCGGCCTGCGGGATGTTGTTGGTGTAGCACAGCACCTGTTCCTGGTAGCTGTCGTTCCACTGCATGGCGACCTCGACCGCGAGCTCGGCGTCGTGGCCGTGGCCGGTGGGGATGCGGGTGGTGCCGGTGGCGTAGAAGACGTTGGGGTGCAGCACCGTCTTGGCGCGGTTGATGTACTCGACGAAGCCCTTGACGCCGCCGGCGAAGGCGAAGTCTTCTTCCTTGCCGGTGCGCTGGTCGATGAGACGGATCTTGACGCCGTTGTTGAGGAAGGAGAGCTCGCGCAGGCGCTTGGCGAGGATGTCGTAGTGGTACTCGATGGTGCCGAAGATCTCCTCGTCGGCCAGGTAATGCACCTTGGTGCCGCGCTTGGTGGTCTCGCCGATGACGCGCGCCGGGCTGACCTCGACGCCATCCACGACCTCGATGACGCGGTTCTGCGGCTTGCCGCGCTCGAACTCGAGCAGGTGGCGCTTGCCGTCGCGGGCGACGGTGACGTTCATCCACTTGGACAGCGCATTCACGCAGGACACGCCCACGCCGTGCAGGCCGCCGGAGACCTTGTAGCTGTTCTGGTTGAACTTGCCGCCGGCGTGCAGCACGCACATGACGATCTCGGCGGCGCTGCGCTTGGGCTCGTGCTTGTCGTCCATCTTGACGCCGACCGGGATGCCGCGGCCGTTGTCGGTGACCGAGATCGAGTTGTCGGCGTGGATGGTGATGACGATGTCGTCGCAGTGACCGGCCAGGGCCTCGTCGATGGAGTTGTCCACGACCTCGAAGACCATGTGGTGCAGGCCGGTGCCGTCGGAGGTGTCGCCGATGTACATGCCGGGGCGCTTGCGCACCGCTTCCAGCCCTTCGAGCTGCTGGATGCTGGTTTCGTCGTAGTCTTCGTGCGCCTTGGCGGATGCGGTGGGCTGGTCTTGCGGTTCGGACATGGTCATCTCGGTGATTCGTAAAGAACGGGTGCTGCGGTGCGGCGGCTACTCAAATGCGCATCGGCATCACGACGTACTTGAACTTGTCGTTGCCGGGCAGGGTGATGAGGGCGCTGGAGTTGCCGTCATTGAAGCGCCAGTCGACCGTCTCGGAGCTCAGGTTGTTGAGCACGTCGAGCAGGTAGGTGACGTTGAAGCCGATGTCGAGCTTGTCGCCCTGGTAGTCGATCTCGAGCTCGTCCATGGCCTCTTCCTGCTCGGCGTTGGTCGATGCGATGCGCAGCACGCCGTCCTCGAGCACCATGCGCACGCCGCGGAACTTCTCGTTGGTGAGGATGGCGGCGCGCTGCAGCGCGGACAGCAGCGGCTGGCGGGCGAAGTGGATCAGCTTGGGATGCGCGGTCGGGATCACGCGCTCGTAGTCGGGGAACTTGCCGTCGATGAGCTTGGTGACGAGCTCGATCGGGCCGAAGCGGAACACGGCCTGGTTGCCGGCGAGCAGGATCTCGAGCGGGTCGTCGCTGTCGGCGAGCTGGCGGGCGAGCTCGAGCACGGTCTTGCGCGGCAGGATGGCTTCGGTACGGGTGGCGATGGGCGCCTCGAGGTCGGACGCGGCGTAGGCGAGGCGGTGGCCGTCGGTGGCGACCATGCGCAGCTCGCCGCCGTCGGCGATCAGCAGCAGGCCGTTGAGGTAGTAGCGGATGTCCTGCTGCGCCATCGCGTAGGCCACCTGGGCGAGCTGGCGCTTGAAGGTGCGCTGGCCGATGCTCAGGTGCGCAGCGGCATCGGTGGGCGGGTTCAGGCGCGGGTAGTCGGCGGCGGGCAGGGTCTGGAGCTGGAAGCGGCTGCGCCCGGCCTTGACGGTGAGGCGCTTGTCGTCGAGCGTCAGCGAGATCTCGGCGGAGTCGGGCAGGGCGCGCAGGATGTCCTGCAGCTTGCGCGCGCCGACGGTGATCGAGGCGTCCTCGCCACCGATGTGGCCGCCGGTGGTGGTGCGGATCTGGATCTCGATGTCGGTGGCCAGCATGGTGAGCTGGTCGGCGTGCTTCTCGATCAGCACGTTCGACAGGATGGGCAGGGTGTGGCGCTTCTCGACGATGCCGGCGACCGACTGCAGCGGGGCCAGGAGCGCATCGCGGGTGGTGGTGAGCAGGAGCATGGCGTCAGATCGGGTCGATGGGTTGATCGGGAGTGTTCGATGGATTGGCGTTCAACCGGCTCAGCCGCGCAGGACCTGGGTGAGCACGTGGACGTCGTGGTTGAGCTGGGCGTCGCCGAGGCGCAGCTCGGTGATGGTGCGGCAGGCGTGCAGCACGGTGGTGTGGTCGCGGCCGCCGAAGGCCTCGCCGATCGCCGGCAGCGACATCGGCGTGAGCTCCTTGGCCAGCCACATCGCCACCTGGCGCGGGCGCGCGATCACGCGCGTGCGCTTCTTGGAGTGCATGTCGGCGATCTTGATCTTGTAGTAGTCGGCGACGGTCTTCTGGATGTGCTCGATCGACAGCTGGCGGTTGTGCGCGTGCAGCAGGTCCTTGAGCGCCTCCTTGGCGACTTCGAGGCCGATCTGGCGGCCGTGGAAGCGTGCGTAGGCGACGACCTTGTTGAGCGCGCCCTCGAGCTCGCGCACGTTCGAGCGCAGGTTCTTGGCGATCAGGAAGGCGACGTCGTCGTCGACCAGCACGCGCAGCGCCTCGGCCTTCTTCTTGAGGATGGCGACGCGCATCTCGAGCTCGGGCGGCTCGATCTGCACGGTGAGGCCCCAGTCGAAGCGGGAAATGAGGCGGTCTTCCAGGCCCTGGATGTCCTTGGGGTAGGTGTCGCAGGTGATGACGATCTGCTTGCGCGCCTCGGTGAGCGCGTTGAAGGCGTGGAAGAACTCTTCCTGGGTGCGGTTCTTGTTATTGAAGAACTGGATGTCGTCGATGATCAGCATGTCGAGCGAGCGGTAGTAGCGCTTGAAGGCGTCGAAGCTCTTCTGCTGATAGGCGCGCACCACGTCGGCGTAGTAGTCCTCGACGTGCACGTAGCGGATGACCGCGCGCGGGTTGTGACGGAACACCGCGTTGCCGATGGCGTGCACCAGGTGGGTCTTGCCCAGGCCGACGCCGCCGTAGACGAACAGCGGGTTGTAGGACGTGCCCGGGTTCTGCGCCACCTGCATGGCGGCGGCGCGGGCGAGGTCGTTGGCGCGGCCGGTGACCAGGGTGTCGAAGGTGAAGTCGGGGTTGAGTCGGGTCTTCTCGTAGGCGAGGTCGAGGCCGGAACTCGGTTCGCTGCTGTGGGAGCGGGGTGCTGCGGCACGCCGGGGGCGCACGGGCGGCTCCGCCGGCTCGGCGGCGTCCACCGTATCGAGGACTGCGGGCGCTGTTTCGGCCGTTTCGACCGCCTGGGCGGGCGTGGCCTCGATCGCCGACCTCGGCGCGCTCGCGCGCGCCGGAGCGACATCCGCCGTGGCTGCGGCGCGCGCCGGGCGTGCGGC
>NZ_AMXD01000100.1 GCF_000310185.1 Thauera aminoaromatica S2
CCCCGCCCGGAGCCGATGCCGCCGATGACGATCACCACCAGCGCCGGGATCAGGATCGCCTCGCCCATGCCGATCTGCACCGCGCTGATCGGCGCCATCAGCGCCCCCGCCAGCGCCGCGAGCGCAGCGCCGAGCGCGAACACGAAGGCGAACACCCCGCCCACGCGCACGCCCATGTGCTCCGCCATCTGCCGGTTCGAGGCGCCGGCGCGCACCAGCATGCCGATGCGGGTCTTGTTGACCAGCAGGTGGAGCCCGAGCGCCACCGTCAGCCCGGCGCCGATCAGCAGCAGGCGGTAGGACGGATAGGGCAGGCCTTCGAGGAGCGCGACCGGCCCGGCCAGCGCCGCCGGGGTCGAGGCCAGCAGCGGCGCCACGCCCCAGATCGCCTTCACCGCGTCGTCGGCGATGAGGATGATGCCGAAGGTGGCGAGCACCTGGACGAGGTGGTCGCGCCGATACAGCCGGCGGATGACGAGGAACTCCGCCACCGCCGCGATCGCCACCGTCACGCCGACCGCGACCAGCACGGCGAGCGCGAACGCGCCGCTCGCCTCATGCACGCGCGCGGCGACGTAGGCGCCGGCCATGTAGAGCGAGCCGTGGGCGAGGTTCATGGTATCCATGATGCCGAACACGAGCGTGAGCCCGGCGGCGATCAGGAACAGCATCAGCCCGTAGCCCAGGCCGTTGAGCAACTGCTCGAAGACGAAGATGGCATCCATCGGATTTCAGCCCGGCGCGTCCGAAGCCTCTGTGTAGGAGCGACGCCAGTCGCGATCCGCCCATGGAGCATCCCGCCGCACTCGGGGCAGCAGTGAGCTCCAAATCATGAAGCTGCCGTTCGGATGGTGCATCGCGGTGAATCGCGACTTGCGTCGCTCCCACGGCGGCCCCATGCCCCGCGCGCGCGGACCTCGGATCTCACATTCTGCACGCGCCCACGTAGGCGTCCTGGTGCTTCTCGAGCGTGGTGCCGACCAGCTTGTTGGTGATGCGGCCCTCGGCGTCCTTGCCGACCTCGCGCAGATAGTAGTTCTGCACCGGGAAGTTGTTGGCGCCGTACTGGAATTCGCCGCGCAGGGACTTGAAGCTGGGATTCTTGAGCGCCTTCAGCACCGCGTCGCGGTCGTCGATCCTGCCGCCGACGTCGCGCACCGCGGCGTCCATCGCCATCAGGGTGTCGTAGGCCATCGCCGCATACACCGACGGGTAGCGCCCGGCGTACTTCTGGCGGAAGGCGGAGACGAACGCGGCGTTGGCGGGGTTCTGCAGGTCGTGCGTCCAGTGCGCGGTGTTGAGCACGCCGAGCATCGGCTCGCCCACCGCCTGGATCACGTCCTCGTCGGCCGAGAAACCGGGGGCGATCAGCGGGATGTCCTCGAGGCCGCCACCGACGAACTGCTTGACGAAGTTGATCCCCATCGCGCCGGGCAGGAAGAAGAACACCGCGTCCGGCTTGGCGGCGCGGATCTGCGCGATCTCGGCGGCGTAGTCGATCTGGCCGAGCTTGGTGTAGATCTCGTCCTTCACCGCACCCTTGTACAGGCGCTTGAAGCCATTCAGATGATCCTTGCCCGCCGGGTAGTTGGGCGCGATCAGCAGGACGTTCTTGTAGCCCTTCTCGTTGGCGACCTTGCCGGCGGCCTCGTCGTAGGTGTCGTTCTGGTACTGGGCGAAGAACCAGGGGCTGCACTTCTCGCCGGCGTAGGCGCTCGGACCGGGGTTGGCCGACAGGTAGGGCACCTTGGCGGCGAACAGCGCCGGGCCGACGGCGAGCGCGGCGTTGGAGCCGATCGGGCCGGTGAAGAAGTGGATGCCGTCGCGTTGCAGGAAGCGCGCGACGAGCTGGTTGGCCTGCTCCGGGTTGCCGCCGAAGTCGCTGCGGATGAACTCCGCCGGCTGGCCGCCGAGCTTGCCGCCGAGCTTCTCGATCGCCAGCTCGAAACCGTCGCGCGCCTCGGCACCGAGCGCCGAGAAGGGACCGGAGAGGTCGAGCGCGATACCGACCTTGATGTCGGCGGCGTGGGCGGTGGCGTTGAGGGCGGCAGCGCCGCACAGGGCGAACGCGACGGACAGCTTCTTCATCTGCAGCATGGGGTCTCCTCGATTGTTCTCTTTGCCGCTCGCAACGCCGGCGTCGAAGCGCCGCGCCACGCGCGAAGGCCGCCGATTCTACCCCAGCCCGGCCGCGCCTCGCGCCGCCGGCCGCCCCTGGAGGAACGACATGGCTTCGGCAAACTCCGCAGGATCGATGCAGGTCGCGATCGGCCCCTCAACCGGGCATCGACACGAATCTCCCGGGCCGCACTCGCGACTCGCGTCGCTCCTACAAGAACGGCAGGTTCTCCAACGCGCCCGTAGGAGCGACGCAAGTCGCGATCGGCTCCTCGATTGGGCATCGATACGAATCTCCCGGGCCGCCATCGCGACTCGCGTCGCTCCTACAAGAACGGCGGGTTCTCCGACGCGCCCGTAGGAGCGACGCGAGTCGCGATAAGGCGATGAATGGAGCGGTAGCGCCGCACGAAACGCCGCACCCCGGCCCGCGCTGCTGTATGAAACCGCAGGCCGCACGCCTGCGGCCTGCTAGACTTGCACATCCGCATTTCGCACGCCCGCCCCTCATGATCGGACGCATCACCGGCACCCTGCTGGAAAAGAACCCGCCGCAGATCCTCGTCGACGCCCACGGCGTCGGCTACGAGATCGACGTGCCGATGAGCACCTTCTACAACCTGCCCGCCACCGGCGGCACGGTCAGCCTGCACACGCACTTCGTCGTGCGCGAGGACGGCCACTTCCTGTTCGGCTTCGCCACCGAGGAAGAACGCGCCACCTTCCGCCAGCTGCTCAAGGTCTCGGGCGTGGGCGCGCGCATGGCGCTTGCGGTGCTGTCCGGGCTGTCGGTGAACGACCTCGCCCAGGCGGTGGCGCTGCAGGAGGCCGGGCGGCTGGTGAAGATCCCCGGCATCGGCAAGAAGACCGCCGAGCGCCTGCTGCTCGAGCTGCGCGACAAGCTCGGCAAGGCGCTGCCCAGCATGACGGGCGCGCGACTCGCCGCGGCCGCACCGGGCGCAGCCCCGGACGCGAAGAGCGACATCCTCAACGCCCTGCTCGCGCTCGGCTACAACGAGCGCGAGGCGCTGTCCGCGATGAAGGGGCTGGCCGAGGACGTCGGCGTCTCGGACGGCATCCGCCAGGCGCTGAAGGCGCTGTCGAAGGCATGATGCGCATGCACCCCGCTCGCCACGCCGTCGGCTGCCGCCCTGCAAGCTCGGCCAGGACACGCCCATGATCGAAACCGACAAGCTCAAGGCTGCCGCCCCCGCCGAGCGCCTGATCTCCGCCGCCCCCGCCGACCGCCAGGAAGACGCGATCGAGCGCGCGCTGCGTCCCAAGCGCCTGGCCGAGTACGTCGGCCAGGTGAAGATCCGCGAACAGTTGGAGATCTTCATCCAGGCGGCGCGCAATCGCAGCGAGGCGCTCGACCACGTGCTGCTGTTCGGCCCGCCCGGGCTGGGCAAGACCACGCTCGCCCACATCGTCGCCGCCGAGATGGGCGTGAACATGCGCCAGACCTCCGGCCCGGTGCTCGAGCGCGCCGGCGACCTCGCCGCGCTGCTCACCAACCTCGAACCGCACGACGTGCTCTTCATCGACGAGATCCACCGCCTGTCGCCGGTGGTCGAGGAGATCCTCTACCCGGCGCTGGAGGACTTCCAGATCGACATCATGATCGGCGAAGGCCCGGCGGCACGCTCGGTGAAGCTCGACCTGCCGCCCTTCACGCTGGTCGGCGCCACCACCCGCGCCGGCATGCTGACCAACCCGCTGCGCGACCGCTTCGGCATCGTGTCGCGGCTGGAGTTCTACACCGCGGACGAGCTCGCCTTCATCGTCGGACGCTCGGCGCGCCTGCTCAATGTGGAAATCGAGGACAACGGCGCGCTCGAGATCGCCCGCCGCGCGCGCGGCACGCCGCGCATCGCCAACCGCCTGCTGCGCCGGGTGCGCGACTACGCCGAGGTGAAGGCGGGTGGCCGCATCACCGCCGCGGTCGCGGACGCGGCGCTGCGCATGCTGGACGTCGACAACCTGGGCCTCGACCTGATGGACCGCAAGCTGCTGTCGGCGATGCTGGAGAAATTCGGCGGCGGCCCGGTCGGCCTCGACAACATCGCCGCGGCGATCGGCGAATCGACCGACACCATCGAGGACGTCATCGAGCCCTACCTGATCCAGCAGGGCTACCTGCAGCGCACCCCGCGCGGGCGCATGGCGACGCAGTCGATCTGGCAGCACTTCGGCCTCGTGCCGCCGCGCATCGGCGGCGACCTCTTCCAGTAGGCGACGGGGCCGACCGTGCGCTCGCTGCAGGTGGTGATGCTGATGCTGTGCGTGCTGGGCGGGATGTTCCTGCTTGTGCGAGCGCCCGAGTTCTTCATGCCCGCACAGTGGGACCCCTCGATCGGACGCAGCTTCGATCCGCTCGCCTCGCGCCTGCTCGGCGCCGGGCTGCTGGCGCTCGCCGCCGCGGGAGCGGGCTATCTTCACGCGATGTACTACTCGATGCCGCGCCGCCTGCCCGGCCCGGCAGCGCAGCGCCGCCACTTCGCCCTGCTGCTCGCCGCCCTGGTGCTGATCGGCGCGGCGCTGGCGCGCGCCGAGGTGGGGCCGAATCCGGAATATCGAGCGCCCTTGCGCACGGGTTCTTAGGGAGCACTGCGGCCGCAAAGCCACACGTTGCCCGGCGCGAGGCTGCTGCGGCTCGCGTCCCTCCTGCAGAAGCCTGCACGCCCCTGCGCGCGGCCTGCTTCAGTCGTGCTCGTCGTCGAGCAGGGTGCGGACGTGGTCGGCCGTTTCGAGGAGCTCGCCGAGCGCGCGCGAGCTGAGCATGGAGCCGAACTGCTCGAGCGCGATCTCGGTGATGAAGAGGTGTCCGTTGTCTTCGCGACAGATCCAGCCCAGCTCGATCAGGCGCCCGATCTTGCGCCGCACCGTCTCGCGCGGCAGACCGGTGGCGGCGGCGATCGAGTAGGCGTTGCAGGGCTTGAGGCCGCAATCCGCCGGGCGCGTGTCGCGCGGCACCGAGGGCGTCGCGGTGATCGGACGGGTGCTCTCGCGGCGCGCGACGCCGTTCTGCAAGGCGCCGATATTATGCAGTGCGATCTCGCCGAGCAGGATGGGGAGCAGGATGTCGCGGTCGAAGTCTTCGAACCAGCGCCGCAAGCTGCGGATCTCGTGGCGCGCGAGCACGAGCGCGACCGCCTTGATCGTGCGGCGTGCCGACGCCGCATTCGGGTGTTCCGGGTGCGCTGTTGGGCTCATTGGGCTGTCATGGCACGCTTCACCCTTTTTTGTTGATTCCGGGAGCTAGCGGCGTTTTTTAGAAAATTCTTAAATTAACAGACGCCATGAGCATAACCCAAGCCGAACGGGCTCAATACTCGGGAATACCCATAATGGGGAGAGTCATATTGTGACCCCAACCGCCCTCTTCTGCCGCTGCGATTCCCCGGATCGGGGCGTGCGCGCCGGGGTGGCGAGCGCGTGACGGACTACTTGCGCGCGCGCGGATGTGCCGCGTCGTACACCGCGGCGAGATGCTGGAAATCGAGATGCGTGTAGATCTGCGTGCTGCGGATGCTGGCGTGGCCGAGCAGTTCCTGGACAGCGCGAAGATCGCCGCTCGATTGCAGAAGATGACTCGCAAAACTGTGCCGCAGCATGTGCGGATGCACATGCACGCCGAGCCCGAGCGCCTGAGCGCGCGTGCCCAGCCGGCTGGCGATGCCGCGGGTGCTCAGGCGGTGGCCGTCGCGGGTCACGAACAGCGCGCGCTCGCCCGCCGCAGCGAGGCCGGCGCGGATCTCCAGCCAGGGGCGCAGGGCCGCGATCGCCTTGCCGCCCACCGGCACGGTGCGCTGGCGCTGGCGCTTGCCGGTGACCGTGACCAGGCCCTCGGCGAGGTCCAGCCCGGAATCGATGTCGAGTCCGGCGAGTTCCGCAACTCGCAGACCGGAAGAATAAAAAAGCTCGAACATCGCAATATCCCGAATTTCTAGCAAATTCTGCGGCTCTGGATCGAGCAGCGCGTTCGCCTGCTCGGGCGAGAGCACGCGCGGCAGCGTCGAGGGGGACTTGGGCGGACGGATGCCGAGCGCCGGATTGATGCGCACGCCGTGCTCGCGCACCAACCAGCGGTAGAAGCCTCGCCACGCCGACAGATGGCGGGCGATCGAGCGTCCCTGCTGGCCCTCGCCATGCAGGCGGGCGACGAAGCGGCGGATGTCGGCGGGCTGCAAGGATTCGGGCGGGTGCTCCTCGGCGAGGCGCAGCAAGGCCTGCAGGCCGGCGCGGTAGGCGGTCAGCGTCAGCGGCGAGACCCGGCGCTGGGTGGCGAGCCAGGCCAGCCAGGCCTGCATGCGCTCGGGCAGCGCGGCCGGCGCCTCGGCGGACCGCCGCGGGCCCATGGATTCAGCCCGCGCGCGCCGCCAGCGCCGCGGCGGCGAGGTCGGCGATGCGGCCCAGGTAGAGCGTGCCCATGCCGGCGTAGAAGCGCTCGGGCTCGGCGCTGCCGAGCGCGAGCAGGCCGATGCAGTTGCCGCCGACGCGCAGCGGCATCAACGCCAGCGAACGGATGTGCGGCGCGGCCTCGCCGAACCAGCTCGTCATCTCGATGCTCTCGGGCACCCCGCACCACGGGTGGCGCAGGTTCTCGACCTGGCGGCGCGCCGCTTCGCCGACGCCGAAGGCCTCGGTGTGCACCACCCCGCCCCCGACCTCTCCCCACAGCTTGAGGCTGACGTGCGGCACGGAGAAGTCGTCGCGCAGGCTGTCGGCCAGGCCCTGGCGCACCGCGGCGGCCGAGCCCGCCTGCAGCAGCGCGACCGACAGGCGGTGCACCTTGGTGCTGATGTCGTCGTTCTCCTCCCCGAAGCGGATCAGCTCGGCAAGCTTGAGTTCGAGCGCACGGATCTTGTCGCGCAGGGCATGGAGCTGGCGCTCGGCGAGCGAGATCGCCTGGCCGCCATGCTGCGGATGCGGCACGGTGAGCTCGCTGAAGAGCTCGTGATGCTGGTTGAGGAAATCGGGGTGTTCGCGCAGGTAGCGTGCGACATCTTCTGCATTCATCGATGCTACTCCAGGCGAGGCGGCTGCCGCCCCGCGTCGATCGTTCGTGGATGGCCGCCGCATACGGCGCGGTCGGCCGCGAGTCGGCCGGCACGATGCCGCACAGGCGCATCGCGTCCGGCCCGGCAAAATCCGGACTCGGGCGGGCTCCCTCAGGCGAGCTCCATCTCGCCCTCGAAAACCGTGACCGCCGGTCCGGTCATGCGCACCGGCGTGCCCGGGCCGTCCCAGGCGATCTCCAGCTCGCCGCCGCGGGTATGCACCCGCACCGGCGTCTCCAGCAGGCCGCGCAGGATGCCCGCCACCACCGCCGCGCAGGCGCCGGTTCCGCAGGCCAGGGTCTCGCCGGCGCCACGCTCGAACACGCGCAGACGCACCTCGTGCGCATCGACCACCTGCAGGAAGCCGGCATTGACCCGCGCCGGGAAGCGCTCGTGGCGCTCGATCCGCGCGCCCTGCTCCACCACCGGCGCGGCATCGACGTCGGCCACCACCTGCACCGCGTGCGGGTTGCCCATCGACACCGCGGTGATCGCCACCGTGTCGCCGCCCACCTGCAAAGGCTGCACGACCGCGTCCGAGTCGGACACGAACGGCACCTTCGCCGGCGCCAGCTCCGGCACGCCCATGTCCACCGTCACCAGGCCGTCCGCGCGCAGGCGCGGCGCGATGATGCCGGAGCGGGTCTCGACACGGATTTCGGCCTTGTCGGTGAGCCCCTTGTCATGCACGAAGCGCACGAAGCAGCGCGCGCCGTTGCCGCACTGCTCGACCTCGCCGCCATCGGCGTTGAAGATGCGGTAGCGGAAATCGACATCCGGCCGCGCGGCGGGCTCGACCACCAGCAGCTGATCGCAGCCGACGCCGAAATGGCGGTCGGCGATCGCCTTGACCCGCGCCGGGGTGAGGTCGACCGGCGCACGCGTGGCATCGATGACGACGAAGTCGTTGCCCAGGCCGTGCATCTTGGTGAAGCGCAGTTTCATCTTGCTGTTCCAGTGTTTCAGTAGATCCGCGGCTCGCCCTCGGGCCGGGTCTTGAAGCGGCGGTGCACCCAGTAGTACTGCTCGGGCATGGTGCGCACCACGCCTTCGAGCCAGGCGTTCATGCGCAGCGTGTCGGCCTCGACGTCGTCCGAAGGATAGTCGGCCCAGGGCGCGCCGAGCTCCAGCACGTAGCCCTGTCCGCCGGGCAGGATGCGGGTGATGCAGGGCACCACCGCCGCACCCGCCAGGCGCGCCAGGCGCGGCAGGCCGGTGATGGTCGCCGCCTGCACGCCGAAGAAGGGCACGAAGATGGACTCCTTGCGGCCGTAGTCGAGGTCGGGCAGGTAATAGAAAGGGCGGCCGGACTTCATCGCCTTGACCGTGGCGCGCACGCCATCGTGGCGCGACAGCAGCAGCTGGTCGTTGAAGCGGCTGCGGCCATGGTGCAGCCAGTGGTCGAAGACCTTGTCCTTCTGCGGCGAATACACGCTGACGAAGTCGCCCTCGAGCGTGAGCCGGGTGCCGGCCATGTCGAGGCCGAGGAAGTGCGGCGCCAGCAGCAACACCGGGCGGCCCTCGGCGCGCAGGCGCTGCAGGTGCGCCAGGCCCTCGATGCGGACGGTGGCGCGCAGGCGCTCGGGGCTCGCCCACCAGGCCAGGCCGCGCTCGAGCATGCTGCGTCCGATGAGGGCGAAGTTGCGCCGCGCCAGCGCGCGCCGTTCGGGCTCGGAGAGCTCGGGAAAGCACAGCCGCAGGTTGGTCAGCGCGACCTTGCGGCGCGGCACCACCACCCAGTAGAGCAGCCGGCCGAAACCGCTTCCCACGCGTGCGAGCAGCACCAGCGGCAGCCAGTGCAGCAGCCAGATCAGGCCGATGACCAGGCGGCTCATGGCGCGCGCTCCGCGTCCGTGCCGGCGGGGTCGGCGGCGGAAGTGGTCGCCGAGGGGTTGGCGGCATCGGCGCCCGCATCCCCCTGCGGGGCGGCGTCCTCGCGCTCGCGCCGCGGACCCTTGTAGCGGTTGTAGCCCCACAGGTACTGCTGCGGGCACTGCAGGATCATGCGCTCGACCTCGCGGTTGATGATCGCGACGTCGGTGTCGATGTCGCCGGTGAGCGCCTCGGCAGGCGCCTGCAGGCGGAACACGTAGCCCTCGCCGCGCGGCAGGCGCTCGGCCCAGGTGTAGATCACGCGCACGCCCTTCACCGCCGCCAGGCGCGCGGCCAGCGTCATCGTCCACGCCGGCTTGCCGAAGAAGGTCGACCACACGCCCTCGCCCGCGCCCGGCACCTGGTCGGGCAGCATGCCCACCGCCTCGTGGCTGCGCAGGGTCTTGACCAGCTTGCGCACGCCGGATAGATCGGCCGGCGCGGTACGCATCTGTCCGCGCGCCCGGCCCGCCTCCATCAGCGGTTGCAGCACCTCCTTGCGCGGAGGGCGATAGAGCACGGTGATCGGAATCCTGGCGGCGATGCACTGGGCGGTGATCTCGAAGCAGCCCAGGTGCGGGGTGATGAAGAGGATGCCGGCGCCCTCGGCGCGCGCGGCCTCGACCAGCTCCCAGCCCTCGGTGCGCACCGCGCTCGCCACCACCTCGGACGCCGGCCGGCCCCAGATGAAGGGCAGCTCCAGCGCCTGGCGGCCGGCCTCGACGATCGCCGCACGCAGCACCGTCTCGTCCTCGCGACCGATGGCGTTGAAGAGGTTCTCGCGCACGCGGCGGGCGTAGGACGGCGAAGCCTTGTAGGTCAGCCAGCCCGCCCAGCCACCGAGGCGGTGCAGCCAGGACAGGGGCAGGCGAGAGAGGAGGCGGAATGCGCTTTGCGACAGCACCAGGTTGAGATCCGATATGGATGCCGGAACCGGCTTCAGGCCCGAATGCTTACACAGCCGGGCGTCCCGGTCTATAATCCGCGCTCCACCGCCGAGTTAACTCGACAACTTGCAGGGCGGTGGGGCGGCCGCGGTGCCGCCCGAACCAAGTACTGCTAAAGCGTCGGCTGCTCGACGAAATCCCCGGAGCTGGCCGCAGACGCAAGGCCATGGCAACGGGGATTTTTGTTTTCCAAGGAGCAGCACGAATGGCTGAATTTCTCTTCACCTCCGAATCGGTCTCCGAAGGTCATCCCGACAAGGTCGCCGACCAGGTCTCCGACGGCGTCCTCGACGCCGTGCTGGCCGAAGACCCCAAGGCGCGCGTCGCCTGCGAGACCCTGGTGTCCACCGGCCTGGTGGTGATCTCGGGCGAGATCACCACCACCGCCCACCCCAACTACCGCGAGATCGCGCAGGACGTGATCCGCCGCATCGGCTACGACAACTCCGACATCGGCTTCGACTACAAGAGCTGCGCGGTGCTGGCGGCGATCAACCGCCAGTCGCCCGACATCGCCCAGGGCGTGAACAACGCCAACGACGACCCGCTCGACCAGGGCGCCGGCGACCAGGGCCTGATGTTCGGCTACGCCACCAACGAGACCGCCAGCCTGATGCCGCTGCCGATCCACTACGCTCACCGCGTCATGCAGCGCCAGGCCGAGGTGCGCAAGGATGGCCGCCTGCCCTGGCTGCGCCCGGACGCCAAGAGCCAGCTCACCGTCAAGTACGTCGACGGCAAGCCGGTGGCGATCGACACCGTCGTGGTGTCCACCCAGCACGACCCCGACGTGACCCAGGAGCAGATCCGCGAGGCGGTGATCGAGCTGATCATCAAGCCGGTGCTGCCGCCCGAGCTGATGCAGGGCGACGTGCGCTACCTGGTGAACCCCACCGGCCGCTTCGTGGTCGGCGGCCCGCACGGCGACTGCGGCCTCACCGGGCGCAAGATCATCGTCGACACCTACGGCGGCGCGGCCCACCACGGCGGCGGAGCGTTCTCGGGCAAGGATCCGTCCAAGGTCGACCGCTCGGCCGCCTACGCCGGTCGCTACGTGGCCAAGAACGTGGTCGCCGCCGGCCTCGCCGACCGGTGCGAGGTCCAGGTCGCCTACGCGATCGGTGTGGCGCGCCCGGTTTCGCTGATGGTCAACACCTTCGGCACCGGCAGGATCGCCGACGAGAAGATCGTCGATCTCATCGGCCGGCATTTCGACCTGCGCCCGAAGGCGATCATCCAGACGCTCGACCTGCTGCGCCCGATCTATTCCCGCACCGCCGCCTACGGCCACTTCGGCCGCGACGAGCCGGGCTTCACCTGGGAACAGACCGACAAGGCCGCCGCCCTGCGCGCCGACGCCGGACTCTGAGCCGGAAGCGCCCTCAGGAACGACGCGAGTCGCGCTCGGGCGGCGCTGCGGCGCTGGCGCGGGTTCCGAGCGCTGCAATCGCGACTTGCGTCGCTCCTACGCAGGTCAGCCACGCTCGGGAATGCGCGCGCGGGAACGCCGCGAGTCGCGCTCGGGCGGCGCTGCGGCGCTGGCGCGGGTTCCGGGCGCTGCAATCGCGACTTGCGTCGCTCCTGCGCAGAACCGCCGCGCATCCGTCCCGGTAGAATCCGGAACTCGCGGACGCCCGCCCCGGTCTCTGCCCCACCACGTCGCCCAGAGTCGCCCATGCTCCAACAAGTCCTGATGTTCGCCCTCGGCCTCACCGTCCTCGTTGTCGGTGCGGACGTCCTCGTACGTGGCGCCTCGCGGCTGGCGGTCTCCTTCGGCGTTTCGCCGCTCGTCGTCGGCCTCACCGTGGTCGCCTTCGGCACCAGCGCGCCGGAGATGGCGGTATCGGTGGGCTCGGCGCTCGCCGGCAGCCCCGACCTCGCGCTCGGCAACGTGGTCGGCAGCAACATCTGCAACGTGCTGCTGATCCTCGGCATCTCGGCGCTGATCACCCCGCTGCTGGTGGACGAGCAGATCATCCGCCAGGAGATCCCGATCATGATCGGCGTGTCGGCCCTGCTGGTGGTGATGGCGCTCGACGGCCATCTGGGCCTGGTCGAGTCGATCGTGCTGTTCGCCCTGGTGATCGCCTACACGGTGTTCCTGATCGTGCAGTCGCGGCGCGCCTCCAAGGCGGTGCAGGAGGAGTTCGGCACCGACCTCCCCACCTCCGCCTGGGACCGCCACTGGGCGGTGCAGGTCGGGCTGATCGCGACCGGACTGGTGATGCTGATCGTCGGCGCCGACTGGTTGGTGGAAGCGGCGGTGGCCTTCGCGCGCGCCTTCGGGGTCAGCGACCTGGTGGTGGGCCTCACCGTGGTCGCGGTGGGCACCTCGATGCCCGAGATCGCCACCTCCATCGTCGCCGCGATGCGCGGCCAGCGCGACATCGCGGTGGGCAACGTGGTCGGCAGCAACATCTTCAACATCCTCGCCGTGCTCGGTGCCTCGGGCATCGCCTCGGGCACCGGCCTGCCGGTGTCGGAGGCGGCGCGCAACTTCGACCTCTGGGTGATGCTCGCGGTGGCCTTCGCCTGCCTGCCGATCATGATCACCGGGCGCGAGATCGCGCGCTGGGAGGGCGGCGTGTTCCTCGCCTACTACGCCGCCTACACCGCCTGGCTGGTGCTGCAGGCCCAGCAGCACACCAGCCTGCCGGCCTTCTCGGGGATCATGCTGGGCTACGTGATGCCGCTCACGGTGATCACCGTCGTGGTCAGCATCGTGCGCAGCAACGGCAGGCGCGCATAGGCGGGGCGATCGGGCTGCGTGCCTCGCATGCCGGGCCGCCTGATCGCGACTGGCGTCGCTCCTGCGGGAGCCGGCGGCGACCGGGGCCGGATGTGGGAGCGACGCCAGTCGCGATCCCCGCGATCGTGATGCCCGCGGCAGCAACCGACCCCTCGAGTCCACGCCCGCCTGCCGCTTTGGTATCATTCGCTTGTTTCCGAGGAGCGCTGCGAGGCGCCGGCCGCATCCGCTGCTGCCAGGCCCCCAGGCTCGGACCCCGCCCTGCGGCGGGTATCAGTACAACGGCGCTCACCTGCGAATCGTCTTCAACCCTGCCGGGTTCGGGATGTCGGGTGAGCCGCCTGCAGCGACATGCTGCCCTCCCCCCGCTTTCCGCCCGGCCATAGCATGGAGCTTCACATGAACGCCGTGGCTGACACCCAATTCACCGATTTCGTCGTCGCCGACCTGTCGCTTGCCGACTGGGGCCGCAAGGAAATCCGCATCGCCGAGACCGAGATGCCCGGTCTGATGGCGATCCGCGAGGAATACGCCGCCAGCCAGCCGCTGAAGGGCGCACGCATCACCGGCTCGCTGCACATGACCATCCAGACCGCGGTGCTGATCGAGACGCTGACCGCGCTCGGCGCCCAGGTGCGCTGGGCCTCGTGCAACATCTTCTCGACCCAGGACCACGCCGCCGCGGCCATCGCTGCCGACGGCATCCCGGTGTTCGCGGTCAAGGGCGAGTCGCTGAAGGACTACTGGGACTATACCCACCGCATCTTCGAATGGTCGGACGGGGGTTACAGCAACATGATCCTCGACGACGGCGGCGACGCCACGCTGCTGCTGCACCTGGGCGCACGCGCGGAGCAGGACCTCTCGGTGCTGGCCAAGCCGGGCTCGGAAGAGGAGACCATCCTCTTTGCCGCGATCAAGGCCAAGCTCGCTACCGCCCCCACCTGGTACTCGACGCGGCTGGCGCACATCAAGGGCGTGACCGAGGAGACCACCACCGGCGTGCATCGCCTGTACCAGATGCACGCGCGCGGCGAGCTCAGGTTCCCGGCGATCAACGTCAACGATTCGGTCACCAAGTCGAAGTTCGACAACCTCTACGGCTGCCGCGAATCGCTGGTCGACGGCATCAAGCGCGCCACCGACGTGATGATCGCCGGCAAGGTCGCGGTGGTGGCCGGCTACGGTGACGTGGGCAAGGGCTCGGCCCAGGCCCTGCGCGCGCTGTCGGCCCAGGTGTGGGTGACCGAGGTCGACCCGATCTGCGCGCTGCAGGCGGCGATGGAAGGCTACCGCGTGGTCACGATGGAATACGCCGCCGACAAGGCCGACATCTTCGTCACCGCGACCGGCAACTACCACGTGATCACCCACGACCACATGGCGAAGATGAAGGACCAGGCCATCGTCTGCAACATCGGCCACTTCGACAACGAGATCGACGTCGCCAGCATCGAGCAGTACCAGTGGGAGGAGATCAAGCCGCAGGTCGATCACGTGATCTTCCCCGACGGCAAGAGGATCATCCTGCTCGCCAAGGGCCGCCTGGTGAACCTCGGCTGCGCCACCGGCCACCCGAGCTACGTGATGTCGAGCTCCTTCGCCAACCAGACGATCGCACAGATCGAGCTGTTCACCCGCACGGCCGACTACCCGATCGGCGTGTACACCCTGCCCAAGCACCTCGACGAGAAGGTCGCCCGCCTGCAGCTGAAGAAGCTCAACGTGCAACTCACCGAGCTGACCGACGCGCAGGCCGCCTACATCGGCGTGCCCAAGCAAGGCCCGTACAAGTCGGACGCGTACCGCTACTGAGCCCCGGGGGCGGCGCAGCCCCCGGCAGGAGCGCCTTCCGGCGCTCCTGTACAAAGGCTCTTCACGCCTCACCCCCTGACTCCTCACGCCCATGAGCATGAACTCCTTCCACGCCCGCCAGGGCAAGCCGCGGCCGGCCGCGCAGGGCAAGGGCCCGGCGGACCGCCACGGCCTGCTGCGCGTCGACCAGCTG
>NZ_AMXD01000101.1 GCF_000310185.1 Thauera aminoaromatica S2
GCTCGCCGCCGTGGCCGCCGACGCGCAGGGCCGGCCGGGCGTGTGGGTCGTCGGCGACGACGAGCGGGTCGCGCGCCGCCCGGTGCGTACCGGCGCCATCGTCGGCGCCGACATCGTCGTGGAGTCCGGGCTCGCGCCCGGCGAGCGCGTCGTCGCTGCGGGCGTCGGCGCGCTGCGCGAAGGCATGGCGGTCCGCCCGCTCGAGTCCCGCTGAGCCCCGGGTCCGCGCATGAACATCGCCGAGTACACGATCCGCAAGTCCGTCGTCGCCTGGGTGGCCACGCTGCTGGTGCTGGCGGGCGGCTGGCTGGCCTACGAGCGCCTCGGCCGCTTCGAGGATCCGGAGTTCGTCATCCGCCAGGCGGTGGTCGTCACCGCCTACCCCGGTGCCTCGCCGGCGCAGGTGGCCGAGGAGATCACCGACCGCATCGAGGGCGCGGTGCAGCAGATGCAGGAGGTGGAGGAGGTCGTCTCGGTGTCGCGCGCCGGCGAGTCGCTGGTGAAGGTGGAGGCCAGGCTCGCCTTCTCGCATACCCAGGCCGAGCTCGACCAGGTGTGGGACAAGCTGCGCGGCAAGATCGCCGAGGCCGCGCGCGCCCTGCCGCCGGGTGCGGCCGAGCCGGTGGTGAAGGGCGACTTCGGCGACGTCTTCGCGCTCTTCTACGCGGTCACCGGCGAGGGCTACAGCCCGCGCCAGCTCTATGACTACGTCGACCTGCTGCGCCGCGAGCTGGTGCTGGTGCCGGGCGTGGCGCGGGTGGCGCTGCTGGGCGAGCGCAGGGAGGCGATCTACGTCGAGGTCTCGAGCGCGCGCGCCGCGCAGCTCGGCGTGCCGCTCGAGCGCATCTACGCCTCGCTGCGCACGCAGAACCTGATCGCGCCCGCCGGTGCGGTCGATGCCGGCCCGCTGCGCCTGCAGATCCAGCCGGCGGACGGCGTGGTCTCGGTGGCGGCGCTCGGCGAGCTGGTGGTGGCGGGCGACGCCGCGAGCGGCCTGCTGCGTCTGCGCGATGTCGCCGAGATCCGCCGCGAGTACGTCGACCCGCCCGCGGTGCTGATGCGCCATGACGGCCAGGCGGCGATCGGACTGGGCATCTCCAACGTGCTCGGCGGCAACGTGGTGGAGATGGGCGACGCGGTCAAGCGCCGCCTCGCCGAGCTCGAAGGCCAGCGTCCGGTGGGCATGGAGCTGAACGTGGTCTCCTTCCAGTCCGATTCTGTGCGCGCCGCGGTGGCGGGCTTCGTGGACAACCTGGTGGCGGCAGTGGCGATCGTGGTCGTGGTGCTGCTGCTCTTCATGGGCCTGCGCAGCGGGCTGATCATCGGCGCGGTGCTGGTGCTGACTGTGGCCGGCACGCTGATCGCGATGTGGATGGACGGCATCGCCATGCAGCGCATCTCGCTCGGCGCGCTGATCATCGCGCTCGGCATGCTGGTGGACAACGCGATCGTGGTCACCGACGGCATCCTGGTGCGGATGCAGAAGGGCGAGGCGGTGGGCCCGGCTGCGGGTGCCGTGGTGCGTGGGACGGTGTGGCCGCTGCTCGGCGGCACCGTGGTCGGCATCCTCGCCTTCAGCGCGATCGGCCTGTCGCCCACCGACATGGGGGAGTACGCCGGCTCGCTGTTCTGGGTGATCCTGTACTCGATGCTGCTGTCGTGGCTGTTCGCGATCACGCTGACGCCGCTGCTGTGCGCCGCCTTCCTGAAGGTGAAGGTGGAGGCGGGTGCGCGGGAGGGTGGCCTGCTGCGCGCCTATCGCCGCCTGCTGCAGGGCGTGCTGGCCCGGCGCGTGGCGAGCGGCGTGGTGCTGCTGGGGTTGCTCGCCGCCGGCGTGCTCGCCTTCGGTCACGTGCCACCGGGATTCATGCCCGATTCGGCGCGGCCGCAGTTCGTCGTCGACCTGGCGCTGCCGCAGGGTACCGACATCCGAACCACTGCCGCCGTGGTCGCCGAGGCCGAGGCGAAGGTGAGCGCGGCGCCGGGCGTGAGCCATGTGACGAGCTTCATCGGCCAGGGCGGGCTGCGCTTCATGCTCACCTACAGCCCGGAAGATCCCAACCCGGCCTACGGCCAGCTATTGGTCGATGTGGCGCGCTTCGAGGACATCGCCGGGCTCATCGAGCGCCTGCAGCCCGAGCTCGAGGCCGCCTTCCCGCAGGCCAGCGTCAAGGTGTGGAAGTTCATGCTCGGCCGCGGCGGCGGCAAGAAGATCGAGGCCGCCTTCCGCGGCCCCGACCCGGCGATGCTGCGCCGGCTGGCGGAAGAGGCCAAGGCGATCATGGCCGCCGACCCCGGGGCGGTGGCGATCCAGGACGACTGGCGCCAGGCGGTGCCAGTGGTGCGCCCGCACTTCTCGGTCGAGGCCGCGCAGCGCGCCGGCGTCCTGCCCTCGGACATCGCCGCCGCGCTCGAGCGCAACTACGTCGGCCAGCAGATCGGCGTGTATCGCGACAAGGAGCGTCTGATCCCCATCCTGGCGCGCGCGCCGGCGGACGAGCGCGGCGGCGTCGAGGGTCTCGGCAACGCCCAGGTCTTCAGTGCGACCGCCGGCAAGTACGTGCCGGTGAGCCAGTTCGTCGAGCGCGTCGACACGGTGTGGGAGGACGCGCTGATCCGGCGCGAGAACCGCTTCCCGACCATCAAGGCGCAGTGCGACCCGCCCGCCGGGCAGCTGTCCGCGCCGCTGTTCGAGCGCCTGCGCCCGCAGATCGAGGCCATCACGCTGCCGCCAGGCTATGTCCTGGAGTGGCACGGCGAGCACAAGGCCTCGGTCGAGGCCAACGCCGGCCTGGCCGCGGCGGCGCCCTTCGGCTTCGCGGCGATGGTGGTGGCGGTGATCGTGATGTTCAATGGCCTGCGCCAGACCGCGGTGATCTGGCTCACCGTGCCGCTGGCGGTGGTGGGGGTGGCGATCGGGCTGCTGCTGTTCCAGGCGCCCTTCGAGTTCATGGCCATCCTCGGCTTCCTGAGCCTCACCGGCATGCTGATCAAGAACGCGATCGTGCTGGTGGACCAGATCGACGTCGAGATCCGGGAGGGCAAGCCGCGCCTGCTCGCGCTGCTCGACGCGTCGGCCAGCCGGGCACGCCCGGTCTTCCTCGGCGCGGTCACGACGGTGCTGGGGGTGGCGCCGCTGCTGGTCGATCCCTTCTTCCGCAGCATGGCGGTGACCATCATGTTCGGCCTCATCTTTGCCACCGGACTCACCCTGGTGGTGGTGCCGCTGCTGTACGCAAGCTTCTTCCGCATCCGCGGCGACGAGGCGGAGGCGGGGCGATGAGACGCGCGTCGCTGCCCGGGTGCCCGCGGTCCGCCCTGCTGCCCGCGCTCGCACTGCTGCTGGCGGCATGCCAGCCAGCCGCCTTCGTGCGGCCGGACGTGCCTGTGCCCGCAAGCTGGCCGCGGCAGGCCGAGGTGGCGCAGGCGGAGGCCGCCGCGAGCCTGGGCGTGCTGCCGTGGCGGGAGATCCTGCCCGCGCCCGAACTGCACGCGCTGATCGAGGAGGCGCTCGCCGCCAACGCGGACCTGCGCATCGCGATCGAGCGCATCGAGCTCGCCCGCGCCCAGTACGGCGTCGAGCGTGCGGCGCTGTTTCCGGGCGTCGATGCCGCCGCATCCGTGGCACGCGAGCGCATGCCCGGCTTCGATCCACGCGCGAACCGCATCGGGGAGAACGCCGTGGTCGGGCTGTCGATGCCGGCCTGGGAGATCGACCTGTGGGGCCGCCTCGCCGCCCGCAGCGAGGCCGCGCGTCGGGAGGTGCTCGCCAGCGCCGCGCTCGCCGACGGTGTGCGCACCAGCCTGGTCGCGCAGGTCTCCTCGCTCTACCTGGACCTGCTCGATCTCGACGCCCAGGACGAGATCACCCGCCGCACGCTCGACGGTCGGCGCAAGGCGCTGCGGCTGACGCGCGCGCGCTTCGACGAGGGGGTGTCGTCCATCCTCGACGTGCGCCAGGCCGAATCCCTGCTCGCCGGCTCCGAGCAGGCGCTCGCCGACCAGGCGCGCCGCATCGCGCAGACGGAGAACGCACTCGCCATCCTGCTCGGCCGCAACCCGGGCCCGATCGCGCGCAGCGCCCGGCTCGACGAGCTGCGTACGCCCGCCCGGCTCGAAGCCGGCCTGCCTGCGGAGCTGCTGCAGCGCCGCCCGGACATTCGCGCCGCCGAGCAGAACCTGCGCGCCGCCGGCGCCAGCGTGGAGGCGGCCCGCAAGGCCTTCCTGCCGCGCATCACCCTCACCACCCTGCTCGGCTTCGCCAGCACCGACCTGGGCCAGCTCTTCGACAGCGACCGCTACGCCTGGTCGCTGCAGCCGGCGCTCGGCCTGCCGCTCTTCGACGGCGGCCGCCTGCAGGCCGGCGTGGAGGTGGCCGAGGCGCAGCAGCGCATCCTGGTCGAGCAGTACAAGGCGACGATCCGCCAGGCCTTCCGCGAGGTCGCCGACGCGCTCGTCGCCTTCGAGCACCTCACCGAGCAGCGCGCGGCCACGCGCCGCCTCGTGCACGCCAACCGCGAGCGCCTGCGCGTGAGCAAGGCGCGCTACCTCGCCGGCATCTCCAGCTACTTCGAGGTCATCGACGCCGAGCGCCAGCTCTTCGACAGCGAGCTCGGCCTCGCGCAGGCCACGCGTGGTGCGCAGCAGGCGGTGGTGCAGCTCTATCGGGCGCTGGGGGGTGGGGCGGCGGAGTCGAGTGCGTCGAACTCCTAGCTGGCGCCGGTCGAACGCTGCGCCCTCGACGATCCAGCGGAGCTTCGAAGGCTGCGGTGTTCCCTCGGACGCGTCCGTCCGCGTGTCTTGACATCTGCCCACCTGTCACCTTGATTGAAAGCGGATGGCGTCGATGGTGGTCGGGATATGCGAAGCTGCTTCCCGGCGAGGACGGATGGATCTTCTCGAGAGGAGCGCGACATGGCCGCATACTGGGATGAAGCCGCGATGCAGCGGGCGCTGGTGATGCCGAGCATTCTGGCGATTGGAGATTCCTGGTTCTGGTATCCCTTTCCCGGAGGCAGCCTGATCAGCTACCTCGGACCGATCGTCGAGAAGAAGGAGCACACCATCCTCGCGCAGGGAATGAACGGGGCGGAGGCCTTCGACTACGTCGATGGCAAGTACAAGGACCGGATCACCGGTGCGCTGCGTCGATATGGCAGCAGCCTGTCGGCGGTGTTCATCAGCGGTGGCGGCAACGACTTCGCGGGGTTCAACGACATGCGGCCCCTGCTCGCCTTGGACTGCAGCGGCGCGCAGTCGGCTGCCGACTGCTTCCGCAGCGGGGACGGCGGGCTCGGTCAGTTCCTGGAGCGCATGGACGATCATTACCGGCGCCTGATCGGCCTGATCTACACCCATACCTCGCTCGACTGCCTGATCCTGATGCACTCGTATGACTATGCGATTCCCGATGGTCGCGGCGTCGCGGGCAAGGCCGGCTGGCTCAAGCCGGCGCTGGTCGACGCGGGCGTGCCGGAAGCGCTCCAGCGTGACTGCGTGCGCTATCTCATCGATGCGTTCCACGCCATGCTCGGGCGCATCGCGATGGGCGACCCGGCGCATCTGCGGATCGTCGACAGCCGGGGTACGCTCGCGGAAGAGGATTGGGCGAACGAGTTGCACCCGAAGGGCAAGGGCTTCAGGAAGATCGCCAAGGAACGCTGGAAGCCGGTCCTCCAGGGGGCAGGGCTCGCCTGAGCGGTTCATGGATGGCGGAACTTGCGATCGGGGGCCGATCACATGGGGCGTCAGCTCGCGCCGGAGTTTCGCCGGGACCGTCCCTCGTCCATCCGGTCTTCGCCCTTGCGATGACGTCGATCGACGGGTTCATCGCCGCCTCGCTCAGCAGCCCGGCGCGCTGAGCGGGAGGGGGGAAAGTTCGGCAACCCGGTGCGCGCAAGGCGACGGTGCCGTATGCGGGCGAACCTGCACCGCCGCGAACAGGCGATGCCCGCTCGAGGGTCTTCGGGACGACGGTTGAATCGTGTAGCGCAACAAAAAAGCGCCCCGAAAGGCGCTTGATTGCAGGTGTTCTGGCGGACAGGGCGGGATTCGAACCCGCGTTGGGATATTATCCCAAACACGCTTTCCAGGCGTGCGACTTAAACCACTCATCCACCTGTCCGGTGAAGCGCGGCATTATAGCCGCAGGGGCGCGGATTAGAAAGCGCTTTTTGTGCGCGGGGCGCCGGGTGCTGCCCGTCCGGAATCGGTACTCCTCACAGGCTACTCCTCACTGCCGCAGCGCTTCGAGCTGTGCTGCGACTTCCGCGGCGAGGGCGTCGAGTTCGGCGTCGAGTTCGGCGAGCACGGCATGGTCCCGTGAGAGGCAGGCTTCGGGATTTGCCTTGCAGTGCGCCTCGAGCTTCTTCACCAGGGCCACCGCCGGCGCGGCGCGCAGCTGCGCGAGGGCGCCGCGCAGGCGGTGGGCCACGCGACCCAATGGCTCGGCTTCAGCGCTCTCGATGGCCGCGCGCAGCTGCTGGCGGGTGTCGGTCAGCCAGGGGGCGAAGGTCTCCAGCACGACGCGCACGGCGGCGCGGCTCTCGGACATGTCGCTGCGCAGGGCGGCGAGGTCGAAGTGGGAGGTGGATTCGGGTGTGTGGGGGGGCATGTCGGTCTCGCAGCTCAGTCGTTCGGTGCGTGGCCCACCGCGGCGTGCAGCCCGCCGATCGTGATCGGCTTGGTGATGACGGCGTCGAAGCCGCCCGCGAGGTAGCGCTGGCGCTCGGTCTCCATCGCGTGGGCGGTGTAGGCGATGACGCGGACGCCGTTCCAGGCGGCATTGGCGCGGATCCTCCTGCAGGCTTCCTCGCCGCCGAGGTCGGGCATGGAGATGTCGAGCAGCATGAAGGCGGGCTGCACCTCGGCGAGGCGCGCGAGCATCGGGATGGCGCTGTCGAAATCCTCCACGACCCAACCCAGCCGGCGCAGCAGCAGGCGGGCGACCGCGACGTTGACCGCGCTGTCGTCGATGATGAAGGCGAGCTTGTTCATGATGGAGGACCGCCCGCGGGGGCGGTGAAGTGGCGCGGGAGGCGCAGGGTGAAGGTGGATCCCTTGCCGGGGACGGAGTCGAGATCGATCGTGCCGCCCATCCGGTGGGCGAGCCGACGCGACAGGGTGAGTCCGAGGCCGGTGCCGCCGTGCCCGCGGTTGAGGAAGGATGCGGCCTGGTAGAAGGGTGCGAAGACGCGCTCCCGCTCGTCGCAAGCGATGCCGCAGCCGGTGTCGGCGATGCGGATCGAGATCTCGTCCGCGGCGGCGAGGCCGACGAGGATATGGCCTTCGCGGGTGAACTTCACCGCGTTCGACAGCAGGTTCTCGATGATCTGGCGCAGGCGCACCGGGTCCGCGTCCACGATGCACGGATGGGCGGGCAGATCCAGCCGCAGCTCCACACCCTTGGCTTCGGCGTTCACCTTGTGCAGCGCGGCCACCGAGGCGACCAGGGGGACGAGGTCGATCGTCTGCGCGACGAGGGTGAGCCGGTTGGCCTCGACCTTGGCGAGGTCGAGCACGTCGTTGACCACCGCGAGCAGGTGGCGGGCGCTGTCGTGGATGGTGGTCGCGCACTCGCGCTGCTCGGGGTCCTCGAGCTCCATGCTGAGCAGCTCGGCGAAGCCGATCACGCCGTTGAGCGGGGTGCGCAGCTCGTGCGACATGTTGGCGAGGAACTCGCTCTTCATGCGGTTGGCCTGCTCGGCGGTGTGGCGGGCATCCTCCAGGCTGCGGATCGAGCGTTGCACGGTGTCGGCCATGCGGTTGAAGGCGCGGGCCAGTTCGGCGAGCTCGTCGCCGCCCGCGGCGGCCAGGCGCTGGTCGAGGTCGCCCTGCTCGAAGCGGTGGATGCCATCGACCACGTGGGTGATCCGGCGCGAGAGCAGCCCGGCCATCCAGATCGCGATCAGGATCACCGCGAGCACCATCGCGAGCGTGGAGGCGGCCAGGCGGGTGGTGGTCCCGCGCAGCTGGTCTGCGATGTCGCCGACCAGGGTGTCGCGCTCGTGCTGGGTGAGCGCGTCGGCCTCGCCGATCATCTTGCCGATGCGCTGGCCCGATTCGGTGGCCGCGCGGTGGAAGTCGTCGACATTGGCGCCGATGGTGACGTAGCCGAAGCCGCGCGGCGTCCTGCCGTACTGGCCGGTGTAGTAGGGGATGGTGGCAACCGTGGTGAGCTTGCGCAGCCCCGAGAACAGGATGGTGAAGGAGCCCGAGCCGCCGTGCTCGGTCATGTCGTGCCAGCCCTGGCATTGCGGCGAGAAGTCGAGGTAGCGGCAGTCGAGCGCGACCAGGCCCGAGGCGGTGGATTCGGGGTGGGGCTCCCGGGTGAGGCGCTGGTCCTGATAAGGCGTCAGGGCGGCGGAGAAGGTCGGCCAGGACCGTCCGCTGCTGCGCCAGGCTTCGTAGAGCTCGCGGTCGAGCCAGGGCACGCTGCGCTCGCCGGTGGCAGGGTCGTAGCCGTGGATGAAGTAGTCGCGCGCGTGCGAGATGTTGTGGCCTTCGTCGTCCCAGATGAAGGCGTAGTTGCCCGAGGCGGGGTCGGCGATCGGGGCGAAGCGTTCGGGCGTGGGCCGCAGGGTGTCGGTGAAGGCCATCAGGTGGGCGTGGTCGAGCGCCAGCGTGACGTAGCCGATGATCCTGTCCTGGCGCAGCACCGGGGCCGCCCACCGGATCAATCCCCGGAAGCGCTTGCCGACCGGGTTCTCCAGTCCGGCGTAGCCGGAGTCCTCGGGGGCGAAGGGTTTGCCGAGGGCTTGCGCGCGAGTGGGGGTGTAGTCGCCGATCCAGTGCGTGCGCACCTGGGCGCCGATCACGCGCGAGACGTGGATCTCGCCGGGGCGCAGGGCCTTCAGTGCCGGCCAGTAGGTCTCGGCGCGCACGAAGGTGTTTTCGCGCCGGGTGATGTCGCGCAGGCCGGGGTCGAGGACCTGGCGGCCGGTCTCGCTCAGCGCCTTGATGCGCTCGTGGCCGTCGCGGTCGATGAAGGTGATCTCGAGGAAGAGCGGGCGTGGGGTGCCGCGCATGTGGGTGTCGGGTGCGCGGTAATGGAAGCTGTTGGAGTTGTCGGGCAGCGGCGCGCGCACCAACGCGAGCTCGCGCGGCTGCGGGTCGCGCTCGACCCAGCGCTCGCCCTCGGCGTCGAGCGCGTAGGGCCCGTGCTCCTCGATGTTGCGCACACGGGTGTCGACGAAGCTGCGGTAGGCAGCCGCGTCCGCGGGCAGGCTGGCGGCCGCGCGGATGTCGCCGTCGCGCTCGTGGAGGAACTGCGCGATGCTGCGCGCGGTGGCGGTGGTGAGCGTTTCGATGGCCTCGCGCGAGCGGTCGTCGAGTGCGTCGATGGCGTCGTCGATCGCGGTCTGGCCGGTGCGCATCTGGGTGTCGCGCATCACGTCGGACATGGTGATCGCGCGCTCGGTGACGAGCCGGCCCAGATCGTGCGCCGCCTTCCAGGCGAACACCGCGAGCAGCACCAGCGGCACCACCTTGATCGCGATGAAGATCGCGATCAGCTTGGCGCGCAGGCTCATCCCGCGGATCGCGCGAGGGGTCTCCATCGAGCAGGCTCGCGGGGCAGGCGGCGCTCAGCCCGGGTGGCGAGCGCGGCGGCGCATCGAGATCATCGCCTGGACGTAGCCGTGCAGCTCGTGGAAGGGAATGGGCTTGCGATAGACGGTGATGTCCTCCGGCAGTCCACCCGCCGCGGCGATCTCCTTGGGACCGAGCGCGGACACCACGACGATGGCGATGTCGCTCGACAGGGGGTTGTCGCGCAGGCGGCGGATCATCTCGAAGCCGTCGATGCCCGGGATGCGCAGGTCGGCGATGAGCAGGTCGGGCGGCTCGCGGCCGACCTCGACGAGCGCATCGAGGCCGTGCTCCATCAGGTGCACGTCGAGCGGCAGGCTCCAGGTAAGGAAGGTCTCGCGGTAGATGTTCTGCAGCAGTCGGTCGTCCTCGACCACCATCACGCGCAGGCGCTCACGGTTGCTGCGCATCGGTGCCGAGGGCGAGCGCGCATGCGCGAGCAGGGCGTCGACAGAGTCCTGGCGGATGCGGCGGTGGCCGCCGGCGGTCTTCCAGCCTGCCAGCGTTCCGCTTTCGACCATTTGCTGCACCGCACCGAGCGACAGGCCGAGCTGGCGTGCTGCCTGGGCTGTGCTGATGAACTCGGAATTGGAGTCGGACTTTCCAGCCATGGGCGTCTGCGATTCGAGGGAAAAGTTAAAAGTACCAGAATTATGGCAGTCTGACGTGGCGATGCGAAAGGAATTTCAAGGGTGCGGGCCTCGACCCGGCGGGGGTGTTCCGCGCACGGGACGGGCCGCTACAATGATCCGGACGCGGTGGGCCGCGGGCGCCGCGGGCGTTCGCCGATGCCGCTACGAAAGACTTCCGGATCGCCGACCATGAACACCTCGAAGAACGTGCTGGGCGGAGCCTTGCTCGCCTGCAGCTACTCCCCCCTGACCGGTTTCTACCGCACCGGATGCTGCGAGACCGGGCAGGACGACCTCGGGCGCCACGTCGTCTGCGTGAAGGTCGATGCGGCCTTCCTCGAGTTCTCGCGACGGGCGGGCAACGACCTGTCGACGCCGCGACCGGAGTACCGCTTCGCCGGGTTGAAGCCGGGCGACCGCTGGTGCCTGTGCGCGCTGCGCTGGAAGGAGGCGCTCGAGGCGGGCGTGGCGCCGCCGGTGATCCTCGAGGCCACCCACGAGGCGGCGCTGCGCGTGATCGACCTCGAGACCCTCAAGGCCCACGCCTACGGCGCGGCGCACGGCCCCAGCGCCTGATGGCGAGTGCGCGCGCGCCGCTGCGCGAGCGGCTCGCCGGCTTGCTCGCCGTACTCGAGGCGGGCCTGGTCGAACGCCGGCAGGTGCTGCGCGCGAGCCTGCTCGCCGCGCTCGCGGGCGAACACTCGCTGCTGATCGGGCCGCCCGGCACGGCCAAGAGCGCGCTCGCGCGCCGCATCCACCTGGCCTTTCGCGATGCGCGCTATTTCGAGCGCCTGCTCACCCGCTTCACCGTGCCGGAGGAGCTCTTCGGCCCGCTGTCGATCCGCGCGCTCGAGGAAGACCGCTACGAGCGCCACGTGGCGGGCTTCCTGCCCGATGCGGCGGTGGCCTTCATCGACGAGGTCTTCAAGGCCAACAGCGCGATCCTCAACGCGCTGCTGACACTCCTCAACGAGCGCGAGTTCGACAACGGCGCGGGCCGCCTGCGCTGTCCGCTGATCAGCGTGGTGGGGGCGACCAACCAGGTCCCCGAGGACGAGGTGGCGGAGGCCTTCTTCGACCGCTTCCTGCTGCGCCTGACCGTGGCACCGGTGAGCGCGGAGGGGTTTCGGTGGCTGCTCGGCGAGGATCGCCCGGGGTCGCCCGAGGTACTCGCGCCGCCTTCCGGACTGCAGCTCGACGAGGCCGACCGCGCGGCGCTGGCGCAGGCTGCCGCCGCTTGCGCACTGCCTGCGGCGGTGCTCGACCGCCTCGGCGAGCTGCGGGCCTGGCTGGCGGGGCGTGGGGTGTATGTATCCGACCGGCGCTGGGTCAAGCTCGCCCACCTGCTGCGCGTGGCCGCGGCGAGCGAGGGCAGGGCGGCGGCGAGCGAGTGGGATCTGGGCCTGGCGCCGTGTTGCGTCGCTGCCGACGAGCCCACGCGGCTGGCGGTGGCGGACTGGCTGGCGGCGCGTCTGGGGATCCGCGAGGTCTGGTCGCCGCCGCGCATCACGCGGGTGGTGGAGGCCTTCGAGGCTCAGCTCGCCACCGAGCGCGAGGCTCGGGATCTCGACTACGACGAGCGTGGGCGCTTGCGCTTCTCGGCGATCGACCCGGTGGCGACGCAGGCCGGCGAGCTCGCCGGCTCGATCGGCGACGCCAAGGGCGGGGCGGCGGCGCTGCGCATGAGCGCCGCGCGCATGCGGCGCTATGGCAGCCTGCACATCGGTGCGCGCACGGCCCAGCTCGACGGCGTGCTCGCGCGCCTGGCGGCGTATCGCGGCGAACTCGGCGCGCAGCGTGCGACGCTCGAGGCATGGGCGGACCAGGCGCTGTGGGCGGACCCTGCCTTCGTCGCCTGCGCGCGTTCCGGGCTGGACGCGGTGGATGCGGTACTGGCCGGGCTCGAGGCCCGCGCCCGCAGCGCGCGTGCCGGCTTCGAGGCGTTGCCGCGGCTGGAGCAGGCAGGCGCGGCGCCCGCGCCGGTCGAGCACGACCCGCTGCCGGAGTGAGGAGGGGGTGATGGCGACCGGCGATGCAGGTTCCGGCGTGGCGCCCGCCGTCGCGCAGCAATCGGCCTCCGCGGCGGCCGACAGCACGCCCGCGCCGCTGCCGCCGGACCGCGCCCGGGCCGCCGAGGCTCCACCCGTCCCCCGGCTCTTCGAGGCGCTCGAAGCCGTGCTCGCGCCGCTCGATCGCCTGCCGCGTCCGCTCTGGCTCGGTGGCATGACCCACTCCGGCGGCGAACTCGCGGGCCGTCTCGCCGCGCTCGAAGCCTGGCGGGCTGCGCTGCTCGCCGGCGGCCTGCCCGGGTCTTGCGCGGCCTGGCCCGAGGCGGAGGTGCAGGAGGCCGTGCGCGAGGTCTTCCGGGGCCTGGGCTTGCCCGCCTACTGTGCAGACCAGCCCGCGCTGGTCGATACCGTGCTGCAAGGCCTGCTCTTCCACCTCGACCTGATCGTCGACTACCGCGACCGCGGCGATACCGAGGCCGCGGCGCAGGCGAGGGCGCTCGATTCCTTCGCTGCCGACTGGGCCGAGCGCTGCGGCGAGATCGACGAGCTGGTCGGCGCCTTCGGGGATCTCGGCGATCTGCTCGACAACGCCCGCTGGGATGCGCTGCGCGGCCTGCTGCGCAGCACGGACTGGCGCGAGGTGCTGCGCATCCGCGCGCTGATCGAGGGCCTGCCCGAGCTCGCCCGCATCCTGCGCGCACTCGGCCGCGCCTGCCCCACCGACGAGGACGCCGAATCCAGCCGGGCATTGCACGCCGTGGTCGAGCACACCGAGATACAGCGCAGCGTCTCGCACCGGGTGCGGGTGCCCGACCTGCCCGGCGAAACGCGCGGCGTGCAGCGCTCGGGCCGGATCGCGCGCATGCTGCCGGCCGAGGCGACGCTGCTCGGCCATCCGCGCCTGCGCTTGGTCTGGCATGCGCGCCGCGCCGAGCGCACGCTGCTCGCCTACGAGGACGACGACCACCTGCAGGAGGACTGCCTGCGCCCGGCGCCGGTGCTGCGCCCCAGTCAGCGCCCTGCGCCGGCACGGCGCCTGGAGCAGGGGCCGATGCTGGTGTGCGTGGATACCTCGGGCTCGATGCAGGGGGGCGCCGAGGCGGTGGCCAAGGCGGTCGTGCTGGAGGCGGTGCGCTGCGCTCACGCCCGGCGCCGCGCCTGCCGGGTGTATGCCTTCGGCGGGCCCGACGAGGTGGTCGAGATGGAGCTCGGCGTCGATGTCGATGGCGTCGGCCGGCTCGCCCGCTTCCTCGGCCAGGGCTTCGGCGGCGGCACCGACATCTGCGCCCCGCTCGAGCGTGCGCTCGCCCGCCTCGACGAAGCCGGCTGGCAGCTCGCGGACCTGCTGATCGCGTCCGATGGCGAATTCGGCGCCACCCCGGCGCTCGCCGCCCGCGTCGAGGCCGCCCGCCGCGAGCGCGGCCTGCGCGTGCAGGGCATCCTGATCGGCGACCGCGAGACCATCGGCCTGCTCGAACTCGCCGACGACATCCACTGGGTGCGCGACTGGCGGCGCTATGGAGGCGGTACGGACAAGCCGGGTGGGGCCGACGCGGACAAGCGGCGTGGCGATGGCGCCGGCGCGAACGCCCCGACCCTTGCTGCCGGCGGTGGCTCGCCGGTGCATTCCAGCCACCTCACCGCGGACTATTTCCCCGGTGCCCTGCGCACCCCCGAGAACCGTGCCGCCACCGTCACACCCGAGGCGGCTGCCGCTGCCATCCGTGCCGGCCGCCACCGCGGCGACCGGTTGTAGGAGCGGCGCACGCCGCGAACGTCGGCCTTCGGGCAATCCCCGCGCGTCTCGTTCCCGCGGCCGGATTCGCGCCTTGCGGCGCTCCTGCAGGGGCGTGCCGTCGTGGTAGGCTCGCCCGACCCCACCGCCCGGCCTTGCGCCGCTGTCCATCATGAGCTTCGCCACCGACCTGATCGCCGAACTCGAACGCGCCACCGCCGGCTGCCCGATCCCGCGCGTGCGCGCCCTGCACCTGCCGCCGCCGGAGGCGGCCGCATCGAAGAACGGCGAGTTCTGCGCGCTCGAGCTCGACGACGGCGCGCTCGGCCTCTCCTATGTGCTGCTCGGCGGCATCCTCCCGCGGCTCGCCGCCTCCGACGACCCGCACACCATCGTCGGCATGGACGCGCTGCAGCTCGCGCGCGAGTTCGCCGCGCCCGCCGCCGGCGCGGGGGGCGACGCGGAGATCCGCCGCACGCTCGGCTTCGCCGCGGC
>NZ_AMXD01000102.1 GCF_000310185.1 Thauera aminoaromatica S2
CGGCGCCGGCATGGTGCAGGCGCTCGGCGCCCGCCTGCTCGACGCGCAGGGCGGCGAGCTCGGCCCCGGCGGCGGTGCGCTCGCCGCCCTCGAGCGCATCGACGTCTCCGCGCTCGATCCGCGCCTGGCGCAATGCCGCATCGAGGTCGCCTGCGATGTGGACAACCCGCTCACCGGGCCACGCGGCGCCTCGGCGGTGTTCGGCCCGCAGAAGGGTGCGAGCGTCGAGATGGTGCAGGCGCTCGATGCCAATCTCGCCCGCTTCGCCCGCATCGTCGAGCGCGACCTCGGCGTCGCGGTCGAGGCGGTAGCGGGCGCCGGTGCGGCCGGCGGCATGGGCGCGGCGATGCTGGCCTTCTTCGGCGCCGCGCTGAAACCGGGCATCGAGATCGTCACCGCCGCCGTGGGGCTGGACGCCCACGTGCGCGACGCCGACCTGGTGATCACCGGCGAGGGCCGCATCGACTTCCAGACCGTGCATGGCAAGACCCCGATCGGCGTTGCCCGCGTCGCCAAGCGCCACGGCATTCCGGTGATCGGCATCGCCGGCTCGCTCGGCGCGGACGTCGGCGTGGTGCACGCGCACGGCATCGACGCGGTGTTCAGCGTGCTGGCCAAGCCCTGCACGCTGGACGAGGCCTTGCACGATGCCGCGGCCAACGTCGAACTGACCGCGCGCAACGTGGCGGCGGTGCTGCGCATCGGGCTGGCGCGACGCTGATCCGGTAGTCTCCACTCGAGGCCGGACGCAGGCCGGGGCGGTGCAGGCGGGCGAACGCCCTCATCCGTGTTGCTACGACTGCACGGTGCCACGGTGTGCGGGCATCATGCGGGTTCGCATCTGGCTCCCGAGAGCCGCCCGATCCTTCCAGCGCGTCCGTCGCGCGCCCCGCACGAAGGCCTGTATGGACATCATCTTCGGCATCATCCTGCCGGTCTTCGGCACGCTTGGCCTCGGCTACGTCGCGGCGCGCTCCGGCGTGTTCGACGAGGCGGCCAACCGCGGGCTGTCCGTGTTCGTGTTCAACTTCGCGCTGCCCTTGATGCTGTTCCGCGCGATCGCGCAGGCCGAGCTGCCCGACGCGATGCCCTGGGGCTATCTGCTGTCCTACTACATCGGCGCCTTCGGGGTGTATGCGCTGGCGATGCTGGGCGGGCGGGTGCTGTTCGGGCGCCGGCTCGGCGAGCAGGCGGTGCTCGGGCTGGGGGCGGGCTTCTCCAACACCGGGATGCTCGGCATTCCGCTGGTGATGACCGCTTACGGCCCGCCGGCGGCGCTGCCGCTGTTCGTGATGATCGCCTGCCACAGCCTGCTGATGCTGCCGCCCACCACCGCGCTGATCGAGGCCGCGCAGGGCGCGCGCGAGGGGCTGGGGCCGATGTTGCTCAAGCTCACGAAGAGCGTGCTCGGCACGCCGATCATCTGGGGCCTGTCCTGCGGGCTGGCGTTCGCGCTGCTCGGCATCGACATCCCCGGTCCGCTCGACGCCGTCGCGAAGGGCCTGGGCAGCGCGGCGACGCCGTGCGCGCTGTTCGCGCTCGGCGCCTCGCTGACGCGCTACAGCCTGGGCGGCAACCTGCGCGAGCCGGCGCTGCTGGTGGCGCTGAAGGCGGTGGTGCATCCGGCGATCGTGTGGCTGCTCGCCACCCAGGTGTTCGCCGTGCCGCCGCTGTGGGTGGCCACCGGCGTGCTGCTGGCGGCGCTGCCGGCGGGCATCACGCCCTATCTGTTCGCGCAGCGCTACGGCGCCTGCCAGTCCACCGTGGCCTCGGCGGTGTTCCTGTCGACCCTGGTGTCGGTGGGCACGCTGTCTGTGCTGCTCTTCGTGTTGCGGCCCTGATGTCCGGATTCCTCGAACTGCTCGACTTCTCCCTCGGGGTCACCGGGCCGATCTTCACGCTGCTCGGCCTCGGCGTGCTGCTGCGTCGGGTCGGGCTGATCACCGAGGGCTTCATCGCGGCGGGCTCGCGGCTGGTGTTCGTGGTCGGCCTGCCGACCATGCTCTTCGTCAACATCGCGCGCACGCGCCTGGAGGACTCGGCGAGCGCCGGCATGCTGGTGTATGGCCTGGCGGCGACGGTGGCGATCTGGCTGCTGATGGAGTGGGTGGCGAGCTTCGTCGTGCAGCCCGAGCGCGACCGCGGCGTGGTGGTGCAGGGCGCCTTCCGCTCCAATTTCGGCGTGGTCGGCCTGGCCTACTGCGGCAACGCCTACGGCGAGGCGGGGCTGGCGATGGCCTCGCTCTACGTCGGCGTGCTCACCATCCTGGTGAACATCCTCGGCGTGATCACGCTCAGCCGTTCGCTGCACCGCAGCCAGGGCCCGGGCAAGGTCCTGCGCGGCATCGCCACCAACCCGCTGATCCTCGGCATCCTGCTCGCGCTGCCGGTGTCGGCCTTCGCCCTCCCGCTGCCCGCGGTGGCGATGAAGTCGGCCGCCTACATCGCCGACATGACGCTGCCGCTCGCGCTGCTGTGCACCGGCGCGACGCTGGATTTCCGCAGCCTGCGCAGCGAAGCCGGCAACACCGCGCTGGCCACCTTCGGCAAGCTGGTGGCGATGCCGCTCGTGTTCACGCTCGGCGCATGGGCGGCGGGATTCCGCGCCATGGAACTCGGCGTGCTGATGCTGATGGCGTCCTCGCCTTCGGCGGCGGCGAGCTATTCGATGGTGCGGGCGATGGGCGGCAACGCCACGCTGGCCGCCAACATCATCGCGCTGACCACGCTCGGCTCGCTCTTCACCACCAGCGTCGGCGTCTCGCTCCTGCGTGGTGTCGGGCTGATGTGATCCTGCTTGCCCGGCACTTCTGCCGAGCGGCTTCACTGAAAGGCATTCGAAAGCCCTCCTCCGTATCGTCCGCCTCACCCTGCGAGGTGGCACGTGTCCGCCGCGCAGCGAACATATTCCGATATGGAGGAGATCGCCATGCTGCTCAAGAAGACCCTGTTCGCCGCCGCCACCGCGGTGCTTGCCACGCTCGCCGCCGGTGTCGTCCATGCCGCCCCCGAGAAGCCCGAATGCATCGCGCCCGCCAAGCCCGGCGGCGGCTTCGACCTCACCTGCAAGCTCGTGCAGAGCGCGCTGCAGAACGGCTACCTCGAGGCGCCGATGCGCGTCACCTACATGCCCGGCGGCATCGGCGCGGTGGCCTACAACACCGTGATCGCCAACCGCCCGGCCGAGGCCGGCACGGTGGTGGCCTTCTCCGGCGGCTCCTTCCTGAACCTGGCGATCGGCAAGTTCGGCAAGTACACCGAGGATGACGTGAAGTGGGTCGCCGCGGTGGGTGCCGACTACGGCGCGATCATCGTGCGCGCGGACTCGCCCTTCCAGAGCCTCAAGGACCTGATCGAGGCCACCCGCGCCAACCCGGGCAAGGTGGTGTACGGCGCGGGCGGTTCGGTCGGCAGCCAGGACTGGATGAAGTCGGCCCTGGTCGCGCGCGAGGCGGGCGTGGATCCCAAGTCGATGCGCTACGTCGCCTTCGAGGGCGGTGGCGAGGCGATGACCGCCCTGATGGGCGGCCATGTGCAGGTTTACTCGGGCGACGCCTCCGAGGTGGCGGCGCACCTGAAGGGCGGCCGCGTGCGCGTGCTCGCGGTGCTCGCTCCCCAGCGCCTGCCGGGCGAGTTGGCGGCGATCCCGACCGCGATCGAGCAGGGCTACAAGGTCGACTGGACCATCGCCCGCGGCTACTACGTCGGTCCCAAGGTCGCCGATGCGGACTACGCCTGGTGGGTGGCGACCTTCGACAAGATGCTGGCCTCGCCGGAGTTCGACAAGCTGCGCGCCGAGCGCGGCCTGTTCCCCTTCGCCCGCACCGGCGCGGCGGCGACCGAGTACGTGAAGCAGGAAGTGCAGCGCTTCAGGAAGCTCGCCGTCGAGCTCGGCCTCACCGCGCAGTAATCCTCCTCCGCAAACCCTGCCGCCTGCTGCGGCGCCCGAGGGGGCACCGCAGCAGGCGGCACACGGGAGTTCGACCATGAGTGAAAGAATCTTCGGCGGCGTGCTGCTGCTGGTGAGCCTGGCCGGCATCTGGATCGGCTGGGACCTGCAGGCGCCGATGTCCTACGAGCCGGTGGGGCCGCGCGCCTTCCCGCTGCTGGTGCTGTTCCTGCTCGGCCTGTGCGCGATCGCGCTGATGCTGGAGAAGACGAGCGAGACGGTGTGGGCACCGCCCCCGGTGCTCAAGCGCATCGGCCTGCTGTTCCTGATCGTGCTCGCCTATGCCCTGCTCTTCGACAAGCTCGGCTTCACGATCGCGACCGCGCTGATGACCGTCCCGGTGGCGCGCTTCTTCGGCGGCAGCTGGAAGCAGGGCGTCGTCGGCGGCATCGGTCTGGGCGTGGGCATGTTCTTCTTCTTCGACCGTCTGCTCGACGTCGCATTGCCCACCGGGCTGTGGCTGAACGGCATCCTGGGGTAAACCATGGAAACCTTGTCGCTTCTGATGGACGGCTTCGCCGTCGCCGGTACGCCGGAAAACCTGATGATCGCGCTGATCGGCTGCTTCATCGGCACCGTGGTCGGCCTGCTGCCCGGCCTTGGCCCGATCAACGGCGTCGCCATCCTGCTGCCGATCGCGTTCGCGATGAAGCTGCCGCCCGAGTCCGCGCTGATCCTGCTGTGCGCGGTGTATGCGGGTTGCGAGTATGGCGGCCGGATCTCCGCCATCCTGATCAACGTGCCCGGCGACGCCGGCGCGGTGATGACCACGCTCGACGGCTACCCGATGGCGAAGAAGGGCCTCGCCGGCCCCGCGCTGTCGATGTCGGCGCTCGCTTCCTTCACCGGCGCGCTGCTCGCCACCATCGGCATCGTAGCCTTCGCGCCGCTGCTCGCCGAGTGGGCGATTGCCTTCGGCCCGGCGGAGTACTTCGCGCTGATGGTGCTGGCGCTGTCCTGCCTCGGCGGCCTGGTCGGCGACTCGCTGCCCAAGGCGATGACCGCCTGCCTGATCGGCCTGCTGCTGTCGACCGTGGGCATCGACGCCAACAGCGGCGTCTATCGCTACACCTTCGACATGCTGCACCTGCAGGACGGCATCCCCTTCATCGTCATCGTGATCGGCCTGTTCGCGGTCAGCGAGCTGATGCTGATGCTGCAGAACGAGCACACCGCGAGCGAGCCGATCACCATCACCGGCCGCATCCTGTTCAACATGAAGGAGCTGATGCTGGCGAAGTGGACGATGCTGCGCTCGGCCTTCTCCGGCTTCTTCATCGGCGTGCTGCCGGGTGCCGGCGCCACCATCGCCTCGGCGATGTGCTACGCGATGGAGCGCCGCATGGCGGGCAAGGACCACCAGTTCGGCAACGGTGACATCCGCGGCGTGGCCGCGCCGGAGGCGGCCAACAACGCCTCGGCCAACGGCTCGCTGGTGCCGATGCTGACCCTGGGCGTGCCGGGCTCGGGCACCACCGCGGTGATGATCGGCGCGCTCACGCTGTACAACATCACGCCGGGGCCCACCCTGTTCCAGGACCAGCCGGTGATCGTGTGGGGCCTCATCGCCTCGCTCTTCATCGCCAACGTGATGCTGCTGGTGCTCAACATCCCGCTGATCCGCGTGTTCGTGAAGTTCCTCTCGATCCCCAACTGGCTGCTGGTGCCGGGCGTGGCGGCGATCTCGCTGGTGGGCGTGTATGCGGTGCATGGCACGACCTTCGACCTCATCCTCGGCACCCTGATCGGTGGCGTCGGCTACCTGCTGCGGGTGATGAATTTCCCGATCGCGCCCTTCATCCTCGGCTTCGTGCTCGGCGACATGATGGAGCAGAACCTGCGCCGCGCCCTGTCGATCAGCGATGGCGACGTCGGCGTGCTGTTCGCCAGCCCGATCTCGATCGGCCTGTGGGTGGCGGCGGCGGCGATGCTGCTCGGCCCGCGCCTGATGCGCATGATGGAGCAGCGCAAGGCGGTGACCGCCTGAGCGCGAAGATCACCTTCCGGGATTCCGGGATTCATCCTCCGATGACCGGAATCCGCGAGCGCGGCGGGCCCCTCCCGGCCCGCCGCCTTTCGAAGAGCGCCCCAAGGGCGCTCTTTTTTTGTGCCGGAGGGTGCGCGCTCAGTGCTCCGCCTGCGGGCCGGACACGGGGTCGATCACCCGCGGCCGGCCGCCCTGGTCGAGGGCGACGAAGACGAAGCTCGCGTCGGTGACCTTGACCTGTTCCTCGCCGTCGCGCGAGCGGCGCCAGGCCTCGACCTGGATGGTCATCGAGCTGCGTCCGACGCGCACGATGTCGGCGTACAGGCTGACCTCGTCGCCGATATACACCGGGCGCAGGAAGGTGATGCGGTCCACCGAGACCGTCGCGCAGCGGCTGCGGGCGCGGCGGGCGGCGACGTTGCCGGCGGCGAGGTCCATCTGGGCCATCAGCCAGCCGCCGAAGATGTCGCCGGCGGGGTTGGCGTCGGCCGGCATGGCGATGGTGCGGATGGCGGGTTCGCCGCGGGGTTGGGAGGGGGTCTCATGCGGGTTCATGGCAGGGCTCGCTGATAGGGAAAGGGAATGGAGACAGGAAACGGAGACAGCCGCAGCGCAAGGCGGCTGCGGTCGAGGTCGCCGTGCACCGTAGCGCAGAAGGCCGCGCGTCGACGCAAAAGGCAGGTGCAGCGGAAGATTTCCGCGTGCACCTGCCCTGCGTGAAAGCGTCGCCCTGGCGGATGGATCAGAAGCGGTGGCGCATGCCCGCCATCATCACCTGGTGCTTGTCGCCGGCGGCCGGCGTCAGGTTGCCGATCGCGTAGTTGGCGCCGACCTCGTTGTCGAGCTGCGAGTAGCCGGCGTACAGCGTGGTGCGCTTGGACAGCGCGTGCAGGTAGTAGGCCGACCAGCCGCTGGCGTCCTCGCTCGCGGCGCCGTCGGATTCGTCGCGGTCGGCGTAGCTGATCGCCACCGTGTTCGCCGGATCGAGGCGGATCTCCGCGCTGAGGTCCCAGCTGCGCGCCTTGCCGTTGCCCACGCTGCCGCGCTCCTTGTCCTGCGACCAGGCGAAATAGGGCTTCACGATGCCGAAGTCGTAGGACAGGGCGAAGCCGTCGGTGCGCACCTTGCCGCCGCTGGTGTCGCGCTGTACGGTTTGCGTGACCAGGGAGCCGGCGAGCGCGCCGTTGGCGTAGAGCATCGCGATGCCGTGGCCATCGCCCTCCTGGCGCGCGGTCGAGTCGGTTCCGCTCTCCTTGCCGAACCAGTAGCCGCCCTCGAGCTCGAAGCCGGCGAGTTTCGCCGAGCGGACCTTGATCATGTTGTCGAAGCGCGTCTCGTAGGCGGGCTTGACCGCGCCCGCCTTGCGGATCAGCAGGCCGGCACTGCGGTCGGCGTTGCCCGTGGCGTCGAAGGGATCGAGCGCGTCGAAGGCCGGGGAATACTGGCGGCCCAGGGTCACGCGGCCGAGGCCGTTTTCCAGGCCGACGAAGGATTGGCGGCCGAACAGCCGCCCGCCTTGCTCGGCCACGCCGGTCGAGGGGTCGAAGCCGCTCTCGAGCACGAACAGGGCCTTGTTGCCGTTGCCGAGATCCTCCGTGCCGCGGAAGCCGAGCCGCGAGCCGTTGAGCTCGCCGTGGCCGATGCCCTCGTAGCGCTGCGAGCCGGATTTCTCGTAGCCGAGGTTGAGGTCGATCAGGCCGTAGAGGGTGACGTTCGATTGGGCCAGCGCGAGCGATGGCAGGGCGAGGGCGGCGGCCACCAGGGCCGGCGCGGAAAGGCGTTGCATGGGAGTCTCCTCGATCGTTCGGATGTGCGCGCCGGATGGATCGGGCGCGTGGCGCGCATTGCAGCGCCGACGCCTTTCGATCGGCTTTCAGCGCGATCCGGGGACGAGGAGAAGAGCGACGTTCAGGCGCTTGGCGTGCTGCCGAGCGGAAGTTCGACCTCCACGCACAGCCCGCGGCCGCCGGCACCGTCGCGCAGCGTCACCCGTCCGCCGTGGGCGAGCGCGATCTCGCGCACGATCGCCAGCCCCAGCCCGCTGCCTTCGCTGTCGCCCTGGCCGAGGATGCGGTAGAAGCGCTGGAACACGCGCTCGCGCTCGGCGGTGGGGATGCCGGGTCCCTGGTCGCAGACGCTCACCACCGCGTCCTCGCCGAAGGTGGCGACGGCGACGGTCACCGCCGAGCCGGGCGGGCTGTAGCGGATGGCATTGTCGATCAGGTTGGAGACCATCTCGCGCAGCATCGGGGCGTTGCCCTGCATCGTCAGGGCATGTCCGATGCCCTCGTAGGCGAGGTCGATGTCGCGCTTCAGCGCGAGCGGGGCGAGCTCCATCGCCACCTCCTTCACCAGGCCGGCGAGGTCGAGCGCGGCGCGTTCGCCGATCAGGCCGTTGACCGCCTCGGCGCGCGACAGGGTCAGCATCTGGTTGGCCAGCCGGCGCGCCGCGCGGGTGCTGCGCAGCAGGCTGGCGAAGGTCGCCAGCATCTCCTCGGGGTCGGTCTGACGCAGCCCGTATTCGGCCTGCGTGGTGAGCACCGCGAGCGGGGTGCGGATCTGGTGGGCGGCGTCGGCGAGGAAGCGCCGGCGCGCGGCGAGCATTGCCGAAATGCGTTCCATGTGGTGGTTGATCGCGTCGATCAGCGGCGCGATCTCGCTCGGCACGCGTTCCATGCGCACCGGGGTGAGATCCTCCTCGTCGCGCGCGCGCATGTGGTCGCGCACGCGCAGCAGGGGGCGGAAGGCGGTGCCGAGCGCGGCCAGCACCAGGATCGCCCCCACCGCGACCAGCAGCGACTGGCGCTGCAGGCTGGCGACGAACAGGTCGCGTGCCAGCGCCCGGCGTGCACCGGTGGTCTCGGCGAACACGATCAGCACCGCGTCGCCGCCGCGCAGCGCGGGGTCGTAGAGACGCTTGCGCATCGCCGCCAGGCGCACCGTCTCGCCGGCATAGGGCAGGTCGAAGATGCGCACGCCGCCGTCGTCTGCCGGCAGCTCCGGGGGGCGCAGGTCGGCATACCCGGTGACCAGCCCGCCGGCGGGGTCGAACACGGCATGGAAAATGCGCTCGGCGGCATCGGCCTCGAAGCCTTCGAAGGCGGCGTAGGGGATGTCCACCTGGATCTGGCCGCCGAGCGAGTGGGTGCGTTCGCCGATCGCGCGCACTGAGGCGGTGAGCGTGCGGTCGTAGGCCTGGTTTACCGCGTCGAGCGCGCTGCGATGGGTGAAGAAGGCGTTGATCAGGAGCAGCACGGCCAGGGGCGGCAGCAGCCAGACGAGCACGCGCTGACGCAGGCTGCCGCCGTGTCCGGGCGCAGCTACCGCCCTGGCAGCCGCGCCGTGCTCGCGATCGTCCGTGCCCGGGTTTGCCGGTCCGGACCCGGAGGCGCCGTCCATGTCAGGCTGCCGGCTTCTCGGCGAGCAGGTAGCCGAGCCCGCGCAGCGTGTTGATCGCCACGCCCGCGCCTTCGAGCTTCTTGCGCAGGCGCGAGACGTAGATCTCGATCGCCTCCACGCGTGCGTCGGCATCGAACTCGAACACCTTCTCGAACAGGGCCTCGCGGGCGACCGGGCGACCGACCCGTGCGAGCAGCGCTTCCAGCACGGCCAGCTCGCGCGGAGTCAGTGCCAGCGCCTGTCCGTCCACCGCCATGCGGGTGGTGGTGTCGAACTCGAGCCGGCCCAGGCGCACCAGCGGCACCTGGTTGCCGGCGCGGCGCAGCAGCGCCTTGATGCGTGCCTCGAGTTCGGCGAGCTCGAAGGGTTTGGGCAGATAATCGTCGGCGCCGAGGTTGAGCCCGTGCACCCGCTCCTCGGTGCTGCCGCGCGCGGTGAGCACCAGCACCGGTGTGGGAGCAGGCTTGTCGGGGCCGCTCTCGCGGTTGCGCAGGCGGCGCAGCACTTCGAGGCCGTCCAGCCCCGGCAGGGACAGGTCGAGGATCACCAGGTCGTAGCGTTCCGTGCGCAAGGACTGATCGGCATGGTCGCCACGATTGAGCACATCCAGCACGAAACCGGCATGCCGAAGCGAGCGCGCCACCCATTCGGCGAGTTCGGCGTGGTCCTCGACCAGCAACAGGCGCATCGGTGTTCCCGCTGAAAGTGAATCGAAAGGCGTGTGCGGGATTATCGGCGCAAAGCCGGGGTGCGTCCAAGGCGGCACATGCCGGGCATTCCCCGCATGGCGGTGCGGGCGCGGGGGCACGCGGAGCACGAGGAGGAGGGGTGATGAGGATCAGGGGTGGGAGGGCCGCGCTGAAGACGGTGCTGGCGGTCGTGGCGGCGGTGGCGATCGCCCCGGCGCGGGCCGAGCCGATCGCCGATCGCTTCGATCAGGCACGCCTGGAGGGCGTGGTGGTCGTCTATGCGGCGACCGACCTCGAGGTGGTCAAGCCGGTCATCGACGACTTCGAGGCCCTCCATCCCGGCGTTCGGGTGCAGTACCACGACATGCACTCGGCCGAACTCCATGCGCGCGTGGTCGACGAGGCCCGGCGCGGGCTGGCCGGTGCCGACGTGGTGTGGAGCTCGGCGATGGACCTGCAGGTGAAGCTGGTCAACGACGGCCACGCCCAGCCGCACCGCTCCGCCGAGACCGCGGCGCTGCCGCGCTGGGCGGTGTGGAAGGACGAGGCCTTCGGCACCACCTACGAGCCGGCGGTGATCGTCTACAACAAGCACCTGCTCGGCGCGACCGAGGTACCCGACAGCCATGCGGAGCTGATCCGCCTGCTCGATCGCGACCCGGCGCCGTTGCGCGGGCGCATCGCCACCTACGACCCCGAGCGCTCCGGTCTCGGCCTGCTGCTGCACACGCAGGACGCGCAGGCCAACCCGATCGTGTTCTGGCAGCTGGCGCGCGGCATGGGCCGGCAGGGCCTGGAGCAGCACGCGGCGAGCAGCGAGATGCTCGACCGCGTCGCCGCGGGCAAGCTGGTGCTCGCCTACAACGTGCTGGGCTCGTACGCGCACCGGCGGGCGCGCAGCGATCCGGCGCTCGGGGTGGCGCTGCCGCGGGACTACACGCTGGTGCTGAGCCGGGTCGCCTTCATCGTGCGTGGCGCGCGTCATCCGGCGGCGGCGCGCCTGTGGCTCGATCATCTGCTGTCGACCCGAGGCCAGGCCCTGCTCGCCGCCAACCTCGGCCTGCTGCCGGTGCGCACCGACGCCGGCACCGCGGGCGCGGACAGCGCTGCCGCGCTGCTCCACCACAACCTGCAGCATGCCTTCCGCCCGATCCGCATCGGCTCCGGGCTGCTCGCCTACCAGGACCAGGCCAAGAAGCAGGCCTTCCTGCGCCAGTGGGATGCGGCGACGCGGCCGGCTTCCGAGTGAGGCCCGCCCGGCCGACCGGATCCCCGGCCCTCTCCCCCACCGCCGCGCAGCGTGGTCCCGGATCGCGGTGCGTCCCCAGCGGCCCTTTCTCCGTTTCGTCCCGATCTCTCGCCGATCTCCTGCCGATGTCCGCCCTCTCCACGCTCCGTCTCGCCGCCTGGCGCCAGATCCTTCCCACGCTCGCGCTCGCCACGCTCGCCGGCTGGCTGGCCGAACGCCTGCACCTGCCGCTGCCGTGGATGATCGGCCCGCTGTTCGCCGTGGCCGGCGCACGCATGGCCGACCGGGACCTGCGCCCGCTCCCCGGTGGACGGCAGACGGGACAATGGGCGATCGGCGCCGCGCTCGGGCTGTACTTCAGTCCGGAGGTGGTGGCGCAACTGAGCCTGCATGCGCCGCTGGTGATCGCGGCCGCGCTGGGCTCGCTGGTGCTCGGCATGGCCTACGCCTTCATTCTGCTGCGGCTGGGGGGCGTGGATGCGCCGACCGCGTTCTTCGCCGCCCTGCCGGGCGGGGCCTCGGAGATGGCCAACCTCGCCGATCGCCACGGCGGTGCGGTGGACCGCATCGCCGCGGCGCACGCCATCCGGGTCATGATGGTGGTGTCGGTGCTGCCCTTCGCGCTCACCTTCGCCGGGGTGCAGGGCAGCGACGTCTACGTGCCCCTGGCGCGGGATGTGGACGCGCAGCACTTCCCGCTGCTGGTGGGCGCGAGCCTGCTCGGGGTGGGGGCGTTCAAGCTGCTGCGCATCGCCAATGCGTGGGTGCTCGGGCCGCTGCTCGGTGTGGCGCTGGCGACGCTGGCCGGCGTGCCGCTGTCGGCGCTGCCGCCCTGGGTCGTCAATGGCGGTCAGCTGCTGATCGGCTGTGCCCTCGGCTGTCGCTTCTCGCGTGCCTTCTTCCGCGCCGCGCCACGCTTCATGAGCGTCGCGGCGCTCACCGGGGCGATGTCGATCGTGCTTGCGTTCGCCCTCGCGACCCTGCTCGGCCTGGTCGCGGAGGTGCCGCTGTCGACGCTGGCGCTGGCGACCGCTCCCGGCGGAGTGTCGGAGATGTGCATCACCGCCAAGGTGCTGCAGCTGGGCGTACCCCTGGTCACCGTGTGCCATGTGTTGCGCGTGGTGGTGTTGACCGTGGGTGCGCAGTGGAGCTTCGGCATCTTCCGCCGCCTGGTGGCCGTCTGAGCGGCGCCGGTACGCCCGCGCGGGCGTACCGGCGCGGGATCAGGCGCCGTCCGCCAGCGTTGGGTAATCGGTGTATCCCTTCGGCCCGGGGGTGTAGAAGGTCGCCGGATCGGGCGCGTTGAGCGCGGCCTTGCGGCGGATGCGTTCGGGCAGGTCGGGGTTGGCGAGGAAGGCGGTGCCGAAGGCGACCGCGTCGAGCTTGCCGGCGGCGATCGCGGCGTTCGCTTCGTCCGCCGAGTAGCCCATGTTGCCGATCAGCACGCCACGGTAGGCGGCGCGCACCGGTGTCACCACGTCGCCGTGCTGCTGGCCGAAGAAATCGCCGCGCATCAGGTGCAGGTAAGCGAGCCGCCAGTCGTTCAGGCAGCCGGCGAGCCAGCTTGCCAACCCGATCGGGTCGCTGTCGATCATGTCGTTGTAGCTGTTGAGCGGCGACAGGCGCACGCCGACGCGGCCGCCGCCCCACACCTTGCACACCGCGTCGAGCACCTCGAAGAGCAGGCGGGCGCGGTTCTCGCGCGGTCCGCCGTAGGGACCGCCGCGCTGGTTGCTGCCGTCGCGCAGGAACTCGTCGAGCAGGTAGCCGTTGGCGCCGTGCACTTCCACGCCGTCGAAGCCGGCGGCACGGGCGTTCTCGGCGGCGCGCGCGAAGCCGGCGACGATGTCCGGCAGCTCGTCGTCGCGCAGTTCGCGCGGCACGACGTAGGGCTGCTTGCCCTGGGGCGTGTGCACCTCGTCGCCGGTGATCGCGAGCGCGCTGGGCGCAACCGGCTGGCGGCCGTCGTTGAGCAGCGGGTGGCAGGCGCGGCCGCCGTGCCAGATCTGCAATACGATGCGCCCGCCGGCGGCATGCACCGCGTCGGTGACCTTCTTCCAGCCTGCGACCTGGGCCTCGGAGTGGATGCCGGGCTCGTGCCAGAAGGCGGAGTTGCCCTCCATCGCCATCGTCGCCTCGGCGATCAGCAGGCCGGCGCTGGCGCGCTGGGCGTAGTGGGTGGCCATCAGCGCGCCGGGCACGTGGCCGTCCTCGGCGCGGCAGCGCGTGAGCGGGGCCATCAGGACGCGGTTGGGCAGGGCGAGATCGCCCGCCTGCAGCGGGGTGAAGAGATCGGTCATGGGGTCTTGTCCTCGGGGTCGATCGGATCGAAAAGTCGGGCGAAGGCTGCGCGCGCCGCCGTCTCGGCGAGGTCGGCGAGACGCACGGCCTGCGCCTTGCGCTCGGCGGGCGCTTCGTCCAGCACGGAGCGCGCGAGCGCGCGGAGGTTCCCCGACGCAGCCAGGTGATGGCGTCGTGGCGGGTGCCAGGTGTCGAGCCAGGCGCGCAGCTTCGCGGCCTGCGGTGCCCCGCCTGGAAGGAGGCCGATCGCGGGACGCGCGAAGGCGTCGGCGACGATGCGTGCGTGCAGGCTGCTCGCGCAGCATAGCGCGGCGTTGGCGATCAACGCGCACAGATCCATGACGTGGGGGGAGGCGGCGATGACGGCCGCCTCCGGATCGGGCAGGCGGCGGCGCAGGCGCTGCAGTACGTCGGGGTCGTCGTGCCAGGGCGCACGCCCGGCGCAGAACAGCACGATGCCCAGGTCGCGCTCGCGCTGGATCGCCGCAAGCTCGCCCGCGAGCGTGGCGAGGGTGGCGTCGTCGCCGAACTCTGCCGCGAGCTGCACCGCCACGTAGCCTCGCGCGAAGCGTGCCCGCAGCGCCGCGACCTCGCCCGTCGCGGCGTGGTGCGCCACCTCGGCGCCGAGCAGGCGTTCGACCAGCACCGCGGGGTCGGGGACCAGCGCCGCGTCGAGGCCCGCGGCGGCGAGGGCGTCGCG
>NZ_AMXD01000103.1 GCF_000310185.1 Thauera aminoaromatica S2
CGGCCGAGCGTGCCGAGCGCCCCGAGCGTGCTGAACGCCCCGAGCGTGGCGAGCGTGCCGAGCGCAGCGAAGGCGGCCGCCGCGGTCGCGGCCAGCGCGGCGAGCGTGCCCAGGAAGGCGCCGAGCAGCGCGCGGCCCAGACCGAGGACGATCTGCTGAAGGCCGCCACCGCCACTGCGATGGTGGCAGCGGCCACGACGGCGGACTCCGGCACGACCGAGACCGTTGCCAGCACCGAAGGCGGCGAAGAGGAAGGCACCCCGTCCGAGAAGCGCCGCCGTCGCGGCCGTGGCCGCGGCCGTCGCTCGGGCGAGCCGCAGGGCATCGACGGCGCCGCCGAAGCGGGTAACGAAGTCGAGACCGGGGCGACAGCGCCCGAGGGCGAACTGTCGGGAATCGCGGCGTCCGCCGTCGAGCAGGGGACCGTCGAGTCCGCGCACGCTGCCAGCCCGGTCACGGCCGGACAGGACGCGAACGTCGGCGCTGCCGCCACAGCCGTGGTGCAAACCGCTCCGGCGGATGCGCAGATCGCCGAACTGCCGATCGTCGGCGGCACCGCGGAGGACGTCACACCGGTCGCCCTGGCCGCACCTCAGGTGCCGCTTGCCCCGGTGCCGGTCGGCGCAGCGCTGGAAGTCGTCGCTGAAACGGCGCCTGCCGCGGAGGTCCCGGTCGACAAGGCCCTTGCGGCCGAAGCGGTGCTCGCCGAGCAAGGTGCTGCTGCCGAAGAGCTTGCCGCCGGGAGTGCTGCCACGGTCGAAGCGGTATCCGCCGCGGCGCCCCGTGCCGAGACCGCTGCCATGATCGATTCGGCTTCTGCCGAGGAAGCGCCGCCTGCGGTCGCCTCCGCAGCAGGCGAGGAGGCGGTCATCGGCACCGAACCCGTCGCGGTCGCCGAGCCCGCCCCCACGTCGAGCGCCGGCGTCCCCCCCGAGGTCGCCGCCGCAGCGCCGGAAGCCGTGCCAGCCCCGCTCGCGGATTCGACGGAGGTCGCCGAGCCGTCCGTGCCTGCGGCAGCCGAGTCGACGGTGGTTCGCGCGATGGAAGCCGGCCGTGCCAGCCACGCGCCGAGCGCACCGATCGCGGTGCCGTCCGGCGACAGCGGCCTGATCAGGATCGAGACCGATCCGGCCAAGCGCGTGCAGTTCGGCACCGGCGCCCCGGAGCAGCCGGCGCGCCTGGGCCGCCCGCCCCGCCCGGCCGCAGTGATCGCCGAAGAGCCGCTGCAACAGGTCGAGACCCGCAAGTAAGCGGTTCCACCAACCCCGGCGCGAAGGCTTGTCGAGCGCACATCGCGACTTGCATCGCTCCTGCAGGAAACCAGCCCGCGTGGTTGCGCTTTCCGCAGGAGCGGCGCGAGTCGCGATTTCCTTGTCGCCCCGAACTCAGCCCTCGCCCCGAACTCAGCCCTCGCCGCGGACGCGTTGCACGATCCCGCGTGCTGCGTCTTCACACATGTCGAGCACCAGGTCGAAGCCCTTCGGCCCGCCGTAGTAGGGATCGGGCACCTCCTCGCCGTGAGCTTGCGCGCCGGCGAAGGGCAGGAAGAGCTGCAGCTTGGGCCGGTACACCTCGGGGCAATGGCGCTGCATGTGCTCGAGATGCCCGCGGTCCATCGCCAGCAGCAAGTCGAACTCCTGGAAGTCGCGCAGCTCGAGCTTGCGCGCGCGCAGCGCCGAGAGGTCGTAGCCGCGCAGCTTGGCCGCCTTCTGCGTGCGCGGGTCGGGTGCCTCGCCGGCGTGGTAGCCCTGCGTGCCGGCAGAGTCGAGCAACACCTGCGCACCCAGCCCGCCGGTCTCGACGAAGTGGCGCGCCACCGCCTCGGCGGTCGGCGAGCGGCAGATGTTGCCAGTGCATACGAACAGAATCCTCTTCATCCCCTCCCCTCCTCTTCTTGTTGTTCACACGCTGCCATGCTGGTCGGCGCCGAAGGCGCGCTCGCGCAGCTTGAAGAGCTCGTCGCGCGCTGCCGCCGCCTGCTCGAACTCCAGGTTGCGGGCGTGCTCCTGCATCTCCTTCTCCAGCCGCTTGATCGCGCGCGCCAGCGCCTTCTCGTCCATCGCCGCGTAGTCGCCGCCCTTCTCCGCCACGCGCGCGACGTCGCGCTTCGCGCCATCGGCATCGTACACCCCGTCGATGATGTCCTTGATGCGCTTGGTCACCGACTTCGGCACGATGCCGTTGGCCTCGTTGAATGCGATCTGCTTGTGGCGACGGCGCTCGGTCTCCCCGATCGCCGCCTTCATCGAGTCGGTGACGCGGTCGGCATAGAGGATGGCGGTACCGTGCAGATGGCGCGCGGCGCGGCCGATGGTCTGGATCAGCGAACGCTCGGAGCGCAGGAAGCCTTCCTTGTCGGCGTCCAGGATCGTCACCAGCGACACCTCCGGGATGTCCAGGCCTTCGCGCAGCAGGTTGATGCCGACCAGCACGTCGAACTCGCCCAGGCGCAGGTCGCGGATGATCTCGACCCGCTCCACGGTGTCGATGTCCGAGTGCAGGTAGCGCACGCGGATGCCGTTGTCGGCGAGATAGTCGGTGAGGTCCTCGGCCATGCGCTTGGTGAGCACGGTGACCAGCACACGCTCGTTCACCACCAGGCGCTTCTTGATCTCGGACAGCAGGTCATCCACCTGCGTCATCGCCGGGCGCACCTCGACCATCGGGTCGATCAGGCCGGTCGGGCGCACCACCTGCTCCACGACCTGGCCCTGGTGCTCCTCCTCGTACTTCGCCGGGGTAGCGGAGACGAAGACGGTCTGCGGCATAAGGCGCTCGAATTCGTCGAACTTGAGCGGCCGGTTGTCCAGCGCCGACGGCAGGCGGAAGCCGTAGCCGACCAGGTTCTCCTTGCGCGAGCGGTCGCCCTTGTACATGCCGCCGACCTGGCCGATGGCCACGTGCGACTCGTCGATGAAGAGCAGCGCATCCTGCGGCAGGTAGTCGATCAGCGTCGGCGGCGGCTCGCCCGGACCGCGCCCGGACAGGTGCCGGGAGTAGTTCTCGATGCCCTTGCAGAAGCCCATCTCGTTCAACATCTCGAGGTCGAAGCGGGTGCGCTGCTCGATGCGCTGCGCCTCCACCAGCTTGCCCTCGCGCTGGAAGAAGGCGACGCGCTCCTTCAACTCCTCCTTGATCGCCTCGATCGCCTGCAGCACCGTCGCGCGCGGGGTCACGTAGTGGCTGGACGGATAGACGGTGAAGCGCGCCAGCTTGTGCCTGAGGTGTCCGGTGAGCGGATCGAACAGGGTCAGGTGTTCGATCTCGTCGTCGAACATCTCGATGCGCACCGCGAGCTCGGCGTTTTCCGCCGGGAAGACGTCGATCACATCGCCGCGCACGCGGAAGGTGCCGCGGCGGAAGTCGATGTCGGCGCGGGTGTATTGCATCGCCACCAGGCGCTGGATGAGGTCGCGGTGCGCCATGCGCTCGCCCTCGCGCAGGTGCAGGATCATGGCGTGGTAGTCGACCGGATCGCCGATGCCGTAGATGCACGACACCGTGGCCACGATGACCACGTCGCGGCGCTCCATCAGGCTCTTGGTCGCCGACAGGCGCATCTGCTCGATGTGCTCGTTGATCGACGAATCCTTCTCGATGAAAAGGTCGCGCGAGGGCACGTAGGCCTCGGGCTGGTAGTAGTCGTAGTAGCTGACGAAGTACTCGACCGCGTTCTCGGGCAGGAACTCCTTGAACTCGGCGTAGAGCTGCGCGGCCAGCGTCTTGTTGGGCGCCAGCACCAGGGCCGGTCGCCCCATGCGGGCGATGACGTTGGCCATGGTGTAGGTCTTGCCCGAGCCGGTCACGCCGAGCAGGGTCTGATACATCAGGCCGTCCTCGACGCCTTCGCACAGCAGGCGGATCGCCTCGGGCTGGTCGCCGGCGGGCGGAAACGGCTGGTGCAGGCGGAAGGGGCTGCCCTCGAAGCCGAGCACGGTCCCGCCTTGCTGCGGTGCATCGTTTCCGGCGCTATTGCCTTGAGTCGTCATGCTAAAATTCCCGCTCCATTCCGGTGCATCGCCGCACGGCGGCACCGGACGAAAACGCCGATTATTTCCCAAATCGCGTGACAAGGCACGGCGCAAGTCCGTTCCCGCCACGCGCATTCACTGCCGCCCTACCGGAACAACTGGAGTCCTCATGTCCGCTTCGATCTTCGCCGCCGTCGAGATGGCGCCCCGTGACCCGATCCTTGGCCTCAACGAGGCCTTCGCCGCCGACACCCGCGCCGAGAAGGTCAACCTCGGCGTCGGCGTGTACTACGACGACAACGGCAAGATCCCGCTGCTCGCCGCCGTGCGCACCGCCGAGAAGGCACGCCTCGAAGCCATGCCGCCGCGCGGCTACCAGCCGATCGAAGGCCCCGCGGCCTACAACAACGCGGTGCAGGGCCTGCTCTTCGGCAAGGACTCGCAGCTCGCCACCAGCGGCCAGACCATCACCGTCGAGGCCCTCGGCGGCACCGGCGCGCTCAAGGTCGGCGCCGACTATCTCAAGCGTCTCGTCCCCGGCGCCACCGTGTACATCTCCGACCCGAGCTGGGAGAACCACCGCGCGCTGTTCGAATCCGCCGGCTTTCCGGTCGAGAACTACCCCTACTACGACGCCGCCACCCGCGGTGTTAACTTCGCCGGCATGAAGGCCAAGCTCGACAGCCTGCAGCCCGGCTCGATCATCGTGCTGCACGCCTGCTGCCACAACCCCACCGGCGCCGACCTGTCCGACGCGCAGTGGGACGAAGTGGTCGCCGTGTGCCGCGAGCGCGGCCTGATCCCCTTCCTCGACATGGCCTACCAGGGCTTCGCCGAAGGCATCGACGCCGACGCCGTGGCCGTGCGCGCGCTGTCGGCCAGCGGCCTGCAGTTCTTCGTGTCGAGCTCGTTCTCGAAGAGCTTCTCGCTCTACGGCGAGCGCGTCGGTGCGCTGTCCATCGTCACCGCCAGCAAGGAAGAGGCCGGTCGCGTGCTGTCGCAGGTCAAGCGCGTGATCCGCACCAACTACTCCAACCCGCCGATCCACGGCGGCGCCATCGTCGCCGCCGTGCTGAGCTCGCCCGAGCTGCGCCAGATGTGGGAAGACGAGCTCGGCGGCATGCGCGAGCGCATCCGCGCCATGCGCACCGGCCTGGTCGAGCAGTTGAAGGCCGCGGGCGTGGCGCAGGACTTCTCCTTCGTGATCAAGCAGCGCGGCATGTTCTCCTACACCGGGCTCACCGCCGCGCAGGTCGAGAAGCTCAAGGCCGATTTCGGCATCTACGCCGTGTCGACCGGCCGCATCTGCCTGGCCGCGCTCAACTCCAAGAACATCGGCTACGTCGCCAAGGCGATCGCGCAGGTGGTCAAGGGCTGATCCAGCCCGGCCAGGGCGGCGGGATCGCAAAATCTTCCGCCCCAGCCTTGACGAGCGCGCATCTGCTGCCTAAAATGCGCGCCTCTGTTCCCCGATAGCTCAGTCGGTAGAGCGCCGGACTGTTAATCCGTAGGTCCCTGGTTCGAGCCCAGGTCGGGGAGCCAAGTTTCAGGACTTGGTGTTTCATAAAGGAACAGCAAGCCAGCATCGCAACCGAGTATTTCCTCGATAGCTCAGTCGGTAGAGCGCCGGACTGTTAATCCGTAGGTCCCTGGTTCGAGCCCAGGTCGAGGAGCCAGCATCGCCAACAAGAAAGCCAATCCTTCGGGGTTGGCTTTCTTGTTGGCGATGCCAGCGCGACGCGGCACTATTCCGCGCCGGATCGACCTCGCCTATCGCGACTTGCGTCGCTCCTACAGGCGGGCAGTCCCCCGACGGCTCACGGAAGTGATGGCGACCGAGCCCGCGGTGGGAGCGACGCAAGTCGCGATACGGCGCGCGAACGATCACCGGCGTCCGGCCCCCCGCCACGATGCGTCAACGACCACTGAAACCGGGTTCGCCGCCGTGCCGCGAGCCCTCACGAATTGCCCGCATCGTTCCCCGGGTCCATCTCGCGCGCGGCACGCAGGTCGCGGTACACCGCGGCACGCATGATCAGCATCGACACCACCGGCGCGGTCATCAGCACGAAGACGCTGATCAGCAGCTCGTGGATCACCAGGCGCGACTGCATCACCGTGAAATACAGCATCGACGCCAACAGGATGCAGCCGGCGCCGAGCGCGATGCTGATCGCGGGGCCGTGGATGCGCTGGTAGAAGCTCTGCAGGCGCGCCAGGCCGAGCGTGCCGACGAGGGTGACGATGCCGCCCAGCACCAGCAGCAAGGCCACCGGGATCGCCGCCCACCACGGCAGGGATTCGGCACCACTCATTGGGCTACCCTCCTGTCGCTGCGCGACCTCGTCCGCGGGGGAGCGGAGCGCTTTCCTTCGAGCGGTCGTGCGGACGCGCTCATTCGATCACCTCCCCGCGCATCAGGAACTTGGCGAGCGCGATCGTGGACACGAAGCCGAGCAGCGCGATGATCAGCGCCGCCTCGAAATAGATCTGGCTGCCGTGGCGGATGCCCAGCAGCAGCGCCAGCACCATCACGCACATCCACAGCGTGTCGAGCGCCAGCACGCGGTCCTGTGCCGAGGGGCCGATCATCAGCCGCAGCGTGCACAACAGCATGGCCAGCACCACGCAGGCCAGCGCGAAAAGGGTCGCCGCCGAGAGCAGCGTCGCGGTCGTCATGTCCGGCCTCCTCCGGGTTCGGGCGTCTCGAACACCTCGATGATCGGCTGTTCGTAACGCGTCTTGATGGTGTGCACCCACCACGCCTCGTCGTGCAGATCGAAGACGTGGAGCAGCAGCTCGTGGCCGTCGGGAAGGATCTCCACCCACACCGTGCCCGGCGTCGAGTTGATCAGGCAGGACAGCAGGGCCAGGCCGTGCGGGCTCTTCAGGTCGAGCGGCACGCGGATGAATTGCGAGTTCACATCGGCCGAACGCCGCAACAGGATGATCTGGGTGACGTTGAAACAGGAGCGGACGATCTCGATCGCCGCCATCCACAGCAGGCGGAACAGCGCCAGCGGGCGGCGGATGCGGGCGTGGCCGTGCGGCTGCAGCGGCTGCGACAGCAGCGGCGCGAGCACGCCGAGCGCGCCGCCGAGCAGCCAGTGCGCGGGCTCCAGGCTCTGGTTGAGCATCAGCCACATCAGCAGCAGGCTCGCCGACAGCAGCGGCGAAGGCAGCCAGCGTCTCATCGCGCACCCTCCGCGCCCGGCGCGCGCAGCACCGGAGGCTCGCCGAGCACGCGCGCCGCGTAGTCGCCGCTGCGCAGCAGGCCCGCGGTGGTGCGGTCGAGGTAGTCGAACACCGTGCCCGCCTGCACCGTCAGCAGCACGCACAGGATCACCAGCGCCCCCACCGGCACCGCCTCGGAGAACTGCAGCCGCGGCGGCGTCACCGCGCCCGCAGCCCAGAAGGTGCGCACCCCCAGGCGCATCAGCGCGATGATCGCCGCCAGCCCGGCGAGGATCATCAGCCCGATCAGGCCCCAGGTCGTCGCCGGGACGCCTTCGGGCGCGGCCGCGAGCATGGCGTGGAAGAGGCTGAACTTGGCGACGAAGCCCGCCAGCGGCGGCATCCCGGCGATCACCAGCGCGCACGCGGCGAAGCTCAGGCCGAGGAAGGCGAGCGTGCCGGGAATGCCGACGCCGACCGGATCCTCCGGCTTGTCCTCGATCGCAAAGGCCTCCATGGTGATCGCGATCAGCGCCGCGCCCGGCGGACGGATGCGCTCGGTGAGCTCGATCAGCAGCATGAAGGCCGCCATCGCCAGCGTGGAGCCGAGCAGGTAGTAGAGGCCCGAGGCCAGCACCGCCCCCCCGGAATGCCCGATCACCGCCAGCAGCGTGCCCGAGGACACGATCGCGCCATAGCCCGCCATGCGCCCGCCGTCCTGGCTCGCGAGCATGCCGATGGCGCCGAACAGCACGGTCGCCATGCCGCCGAGGGTCAGCGCGGCGAAGCCGAAGCCCTCCGCGGCGCCCGCCCCCTCGCCGAACACCGCCAGCCACACCCGCAGCACGGCATACACGCCCACCTTGGTCATCAGCACCAGCATCGCCCCCACCGGCGCCGAGGCCGAGGCGTAGGTGGTGGGCAACCAGAACCCGAGCGGCCACATCGCCCCCTTGGTCAGAAAGGCGAGCGCCAGCACCGCCGCCCCGACCTGCAGCAGCCAGGCGTCCTGCGCGCCGAGCAGGGCCACGCGGGCGCCGAGGTCGGCGATGTTGAGCGTCCCGGAGGCGGCGTAGATCAGCGACACCCCGATCAGGAACACCAGCGAAGCCACCAGGTTCACCGCGATGTACTGCATGCCGGCCTGGATGCGACGCAGGTTGTAGCCGTGCAGCACGAGCCCGTAGGACGCCGCCAGCATGACCTCGAAGAACACGAAGAGGTTGAACAGGTCGTTGGTCAGGAAGGCGCCGTTGAGCCCCATCAGCAGGAACTGGAAGAGCGGGTGGAAGCTCACGCCGACGCGGTCCCAGCGCCGCGCCGAGAACACCAGCACGGCGAGCGCGATCGTCGCCGTCAGCACCAGCATCAGCGCGGAGAGGCGGTCGGCCACCAGCGCGATGCCGAAGGGCGCAGCCCAGTTGGCCGCCAGATACACGCCGATGCCGCCGGGCCAGTACCCGCCGTCGGCCAGCACCAGCAGTGCGACCGCCACCGCCCACAGCAGCATGCCGCTCGCGAGGCCGAGGCCGAACTTGAGCCCGTGGCGCTTCTGGTTGATCGGGATCATCAGCGCGCCGACGATCAGCGGCAGCAGCACGGGCACGATGATCAGGTGGTTGAGCCAGGGCAACACCGTCATTCGCGCGGCTCCTCGCCATCGACGTGGTCGCTGCCCGAGAGCCCGCGCGCGCCGATCATCATCACCAGGTAGAGCGCGGTGGTGGCGAAGCCGATCACGATCGCGGTGAGCACGAGGCCCTGCGGCAGCGGGTCGGCGAACTGCGCCGGATCGATGGCGGGCGTGGGCGTGATCGGCGGCTTGTCCACCCACAGCCGCCCCATCGCGAAGATGACCAGGTTCACCGCGTACGACATCAACAGCAGCCCGGTGATGAGCTGGAAGGTGCGCGGACGCAGGATCAGCCAGATCCCCGCGCCGAACACCACGCCTACGGAAATCGCCAGTACCAGTTCCATCAGATCCGCCTCCCCTCGGCACCGCCCTGTCCGTCCGCCGTCAGGTCCTCGCCCGGGTGGCGGTGCGCGCGCAGCGACTGGTGCGCGAGCGCGACCAGCATCAGCATCGTGGTGCCGACCACCACCGCGAACACGCCGAGGTCGAACACGAAGGCGCTCGGCAGGTGCAGCTCGCCCACCAGCGGCCACTCCACGTGCGCGGTGTGGGTGGTGAGGAAGGGATGCCCGAACCACCACGCCCCCAGGCCGGTGGTGCAGGCCAGCAGCAGTCCGAAGCCCAGCCAGCGATGCGGGCGCAGGTTCAGGCGGCTCTCCACCCACACCGTGCCGGCGAGCATGTACTGCACCAGGATCGCCACCGCGAAGATCAGTCCGGCAACGAAGCCGCCGCCCGGCAGGTTGTGCCCGCGCATGAAGAAATACACCGCGATCACCCCCATGAAGGGCAGCAGCAGGCGCAGGTAGATCCCCGGCACCAGCAGGTAGCCGCTGCCGGCCTGCTCGGCGGGGCTCTGCCGGCTCGCCGGATCGCCCTCGAAGCGCTGCTGCGGCGGGATGCCGGCGCTTTCCGGCGCCGGGCGGAAGCGGCGCAGCAACGCATACACGGTGAGCGCGACGACGGCGAGCACGGTGATCTCGCCCAGGGTGTCGAAGCTGCGGAAATCCACCAGCAGCACGTTCACCACGTTGCTGCCCCCGCCGCCGCCGAGGGCGTTGAGCAGGAAGAAGTCCGCGATCGTGTCCGAGGCCGGATGCACCAGCACCGCATGGGTCAGCGCCGCCAGCGCGAGGCCGCCGCCGACGGCGAGCGCGAGGTCGCGCGTGCGTCGCGTCCATACCTGCCACGGCGGCTGCACCGGGCCGGCGATCGACTCGATCCGCGGCGGCAGCCAGCGCAGGCCGAGCAGGATCAGCACCGTGGTCACCGTCTCCACCATCAGCTGAGTCAGCGCCAGGTCGGGCGCAGACAGCCACAGGAAGGTCGCCGCGGTGACGATGCCGGTGCCGCCGACGAGCGCGAGCGCGGCCAGGCGGTGGTACTTCGCCATCCACGCCGCCGCCAGCGCGCAGCCGGCGCCGATCAGCCACATGCCGGCGAAGATGGGGTCGAAGCCCCGCACGGGGATCACGGTCCACGCCGGCGGAGCGCCCGCCAGCAGGAGCGGGATCAGCAGCAGCGCGAGCATCATCAGCATCAGCTGCGGCTGCAGCCGGCGCGTGCCGACGCGGCGCAGCAGCCACTCCGCACCGCGGGTGAGCTGCAGCATCGTCGTCTCGTAGGCCTGCGCGCCGTTGAGGCGGTGGAGCAGCGGCACGCGCTCGCGCCGCGCCAGGTCGAAATGGCGGCGCAGCACCCCGTAAAGCAGCATGCCGCCCACGAGCGCGCACACGCTCATCAGCAGCGGCAGGTTGAAGCCGTGCCACACCGCCAGGTCGTAGGCCGGCGCGTCCTCGCCCAGGGTGGCGACCACCGCCAGGTGCAGTAGCGGCTCGATGCTCACGCCGGGGGCGACGCCCACCACCAGGCAGGCCAGCACCAGCAGCTCGACCGGAAAGCGCATCCAGCGCGGCGGCTCGTGGGGGTCGCGCGGCAGGCCCTGCGCCGGCGTTCCGAAGAAGACCGAGATGAAGCGCAGCGAATAGGCCACGCTGAACATGCCCATCGCCACCGCGGCGTACGACATCCACCAGTTGCGATCCCCCCCGACGTGCAGCGTCTCGGCGAAGAACATCTCCTTGGACAGGAAGCCGTTGAGCAGCGGCACCCCCGCCATCGCCGCGCTGGCGACGATGGCCAGCGTGGCGGTGATCGGCAGCTTGTGGCGCAGGCCGCGCAGCACGCGCAGGTCGCGGGTGCCGGTCTCGTGGTCGATGATCCCGGCGGCCATGAACAGCGAGGCCTTGAAGGTCGCATGGTTGAGGATGTGGAAGATCGCCGCGACGATCGCCAGCGGCGTGCCGATGCCGATCAGCACCGTGATGAGGCCGAGGTGGCTGATCGTCGAGTAGGCCAGCAAGCCCTTGAGGTCGTGCTGGAAGATGGCCACGAAGGCGCCGATCAGCAGGGTGCACACGCCGGCGCCGCCGATGATCCAGGTCCATTCCGGCGTGCCGGCGAGCGCCGGCCACAGGCGCACGAGCAGGAACACCCCTGCCTTCACCATCGTGGCCGAGTGCAGGTAGGACGACACCGGCGTGGGCGCCGCCATCGCATGCGGCAGCCAGAAGTGGAAGGGAAACTGCGCACTCTTGGTGAGTGCACCGAGCGCGACCAGCACCAGCGCGGGGAGGTAGAGCTCGTGGTCGCGGATCTGGTCGCCGGCGGCGAGCACGACGTCGAGGTCGTAGCTGCCGACGATATGCCCCAGCACCAACACCCCGGCCATCAGGCACAGGCCCCCGGTGGCGGTCACGGTGAACGCCATGCGCGCGCCGCGGCGAGCGTCCGCGCGGTGGTGCCAGTAGCCGATGAGCAGGAAGGAGGTGAGGCTGGTGAGCTCCCAGAACACCACCAGCTGCACCAGGTTGCCCGACAGCACGACCCCCAGCATCGAGCCCATGAAGGCGAGCAGGAAGGCGAAGAAGCGCGGCACCGGGTCTTCGGGCGACATGTAGTAGCGCGCATACAGCACCACCAGCAGTCCGATCGCCAGCACCAGCATGCTGAAGACCCAGGCCAGGCCGTCGACCCGCAGCACGAAGTCCAAGCCCTCGGCGGGCAGCCAGGCGAACTCCGCACGCACGACCTCGCCGGCGGCGACCTGCGGGAACAAGGCCGCGGCGATCGCCAGTCCGCCCACCGCCACCCCGATCGCCAGCCAGGACTCGCGGTTGCGCGCGTCCTGCGGCATCAGCGCGGCGAGCACGCTACCGAGAAAGGGGAGGAGGACGAGCGAGGCGAGCAGCATCGAGGCGGATCGGGGCGGAAAGGCGTTCAGGGACGGGGCGGGGGCCAGGACGACGTGCGGCGGTCCGGCGAAACCCTGCTGAGGTTACCACAGCAAATTTGGTGCCAGATTACCGGGCACGCATGAAAAGGCGGAGCTCCCGCAGGGGTCTGTCGGGTTCTGGGAGCGCGGGAGCGGCGCGCTCCAGCGCTTTCGACCCGCTTCACCGACCCTTCCACCGCCGTATCGCGACTTGCGTCGCTCCCACAAGATGCCCGTCGCTCCCACAAGGTGCCCGAATCACCCGGTGGGGGCGCCGGAACCGCGGTGTTCTTGTGGGAGCGACGCAAGTCGCGATCGCCGCTGAAGGGTGCGATGACGCTCGCACCGCCCTCACCCGCCGCCACCCTGCTCCCCGCGCACCAGCCGCCCGACATCGAAGCCACGCGCCGCGAGGCGCTCGAGCAGCTCGGCGTAGGCACGCGCCTCCACCGTCGGCGTGCGCGACAGGATCCACAGGTACTCCCGGCTCGGCTCGCCCACCGCGACCAGGCGATAGTCGGGGTCGAGGTCGAGCACCCAGTAGTCGCCCCATACGATCGGCAGGAAGGACAGCCAGGCCGGCGCGAAGCGCACCTCCAGCCGCGGCGAGTCGGCGCCACCGATCTGCCGCGCCACGCCGACCGCCTCGGAGACGCTGCCATCGGCCTCGCGGCAGCGGTTCACCACGCGCACCTCGCCGCTCTCCAGCAGGCTGTAGTCGGCGCGCGAATCCCCCACGCACTTCTTCTGGAACCAGTTCGGATAGCGCGCGATCTCGTACCAGGAGCCCATGTAGCGCGGCACGTCGAGCGCGGCGATCGGCTCCACGGGCGCGGATGGCGCGTCGGCCGCGGCAACGGGGCCGACCTGCGCCAGGAGCGCCAGCACACTGGCGGCGAGCATGAGCGGACGGTGCTTCATCGGAGATCCTGCATGTAAATGGGAGTGGTACGACTTCCCGAGGAGCGTGAAGTTTCTCTTGCCGTACGCAGCCGCTGCGCCGGCGCAAGCGGGCCATGCTGGCGGGGAAGCCCGCAAGGGCTCAGGATTGCACGCACTGGCGATCGCCCGCCGGGCCACCCCCAGGCTCCGCACGCGGCGCGCAAACCCACGCCCTGCACCTGCCCCCGGGAGCCCCACATGAAGCTGCGTCTCGCCCTGCTGATCCTCGTCCTCGCCGCCCTCCTCGCCTCGGGCATCGCCCCCTACGACCGCGGCGTGTGGTGGGCCGAGGTGGCCCCGGTGCTGATCGCGCTCCCCATCCTGCTCGCGAGCGCGCGCCGCTTCCCGCTCACCCCGCTCACCTACGGTCTGATCGCGTTCTTCTCCCTGATCCTCATCCTCGGCGGCGCCTACACCTACGCGCGCGTACCGGTCGGCTTCGTGGTGCAGGACTGGTTCGAACTCGCGCGCAACCCCTACGACCGCTTCGGCCACTTCTTCCAGGGCGTCACCCCGGCGATTCTGGGCCGCGAGCTGCTGCTGCGCACCTCGCCGCTGCGCCCGGGAAAATGGCTGTTCGCCCTGCTCACCCTGAGCTGCACCGGCATCAGCGCGCTGTACGAGCTCGTCGAATGGGCCTCGGCCGAGCTGTGGGCCGGCGGCGCGGTGGAATTCCTCGGCACCCAGGGCGACCCCTGGGACGCCCAGGCCGACATGCTGATGGCGCTGCTCGGAGCGATAATCGCGCAGATCGTGTTCGGACGGCTGCACGACCGCCAGCTCGCACGCCTCGCCGCGCAGCCCTCCACCTGAACGGACGCATCCGGCCGATCTTCATATCGGCCGTCCGTCGCGGCGACTGCGGTCGCCAGGCCCTGCCGGGCCGTCGCGCCCGGCTCATCAAGCCCCGGCGGCTTCCCGCACCGGGGCGGCTCACCTATCGGGAGACCTCATGAACCAGCCATCCTCGAACCCACGCCGGCGCTTCCTCACCGCGGCCGGCGGGCTCGCCACCGCCGCCGTCGCCGGCCCGGCCCTGGCGCAGTCCGCGCCCCCCGCCGCGAGCACCGAGCGCAG
>NZ_AMXD01000104.1 GCF_000310185.1 Thauera aminoaromatica S2
GCGGCCTTCCCCGCGTGGGCCGCCACCGGCCCCGGCGAGCGCCGCGCGCTGCTGATGAAGGCGGCGCACGCGCTCGAGGCGCGCGCCGAAGCCTTTACCGCGGCGATGGCCGCCGAGACCGGCGCCTCGGCGATCTGGGCCGGCTTCAACGTGCACCTGGCGGCCGGCATGCTGCTCGAGGCGGCGGCGCTGACCACCCGCATCGAGGGCAGCATCCTGCCCTCGGACGTGCCCGGCTCGGTGGCGATGGCGGTGCGCCAGCCCGCTGGCGTGGTGCTCGGCATCGCGCCCTGGAACGCCCCGGTGATCCTGGGCGTGCGCGCGATCGCCACCCCGCTCGCCTGCGGCAACACCGTGGTGCTCAAGGGCTCGGAGCTGTGCCCGGCCACCCACGGCCTGATCATCGAGGCGCTGCAGGACGCCGGGCTGCCGGCGGGCGTGGTGAACTTCGTCACCAACGCCCCGGCCGACGCCGGCGCGGTGGTCGAGGCCATGGTCGCGCACCCGGCGCTGCGCCGGGTGAACTTCACCGGCTCGACCCACGTCGGCCGCCTGATCGCGCAGACCTGCGCCCGGTACCTCAAGCCGGCGGTGCTCGAGCTCGGCGGCAAGGCGCCTTTCGTCGTGCTCGACGACGCCGACCTCGACGCCGCGGTGGCGGCGGCCACCTTCGGCGCCTTCGCCAACTCGGGCCAGATCTGCATGTCCACCGAGCGCATCGTCGTCGATGCGGCGGTGGCCGACGACTTCGTCGCCCGCCTGGCGGCGCGCGCCCGCGCCCTGCCCCTGGGCGACCCGCGCAAGGGCCCGGTGGTGCTCGGCTCGGTGGTCGACCAGCGCACGGTCGAGCGCTGCAACGCGCTGATCGACGATGCGCTCGCCAAGGGGGCGACGCTGGTGTGCGGCGGCAAGGCCGACAGCACGCTGATGCCCGCCACGCTGCTCGACCACGTCAGCGCGCAGATGCGCATCTACCACGAGGAGACCTTCGCCCCGGTGAAGGCGATCGTGCGCGTCCAGGGCACCGAGGCCGCCATCGCCTGCGCCAACGACAACCCCTTCGGCCTCGCCGCCGCAGTGTTCGGGCGCGACCTCGCGCGCGCCTGGCAGGTGGCCGGGCGCATCCAGTCGGGCATCTGCCACATCAACGGGCCCACGGTGCACGACGAAGCGCAGATGCCCTTCGGCGGCGTGAAGGATTCGGGCTGGGGACGCTTCGGCGGCCAGGCCGGGATCGAAGCCTTCACCGAGCTGCGCTGGATCACCCTGCAGACGAGCCCGCGCCACTACCCGTTCTGAGGCGCCCGCGGCCCCGGGGCCGCAACCCGAGGCCGCGGCCTGCATCGCATCGCATCGCATTGACAGAAAAACACAGGGAGGAGACTTCATGAACAAGCAGCTTCGCAACGCGGTCCTCGTCGCGCTCGGCGCGCTCGCCGCGGGCACGGCCGGCGCCAAGGAAGGCGGCGACCAGTATCCGAACGGAATCGAGACCTGGTTCGCCGGCGCGGTGCCGCCGCCGGGCAACTACTTCATCAACTACTTCGGCCATTACGGCGGCGACCTCTACAACGGCGAGGGCAAGCGCGTCGCCGGCACCTCCGCGAGCGCCTGGTTCAACGCCTTTCGCTTCGTCAAGGTGAGCGGCATCAAGGTGCTGGGCGGGGACTGGGCGGGCCACGTGATCCTGCCCGTGGTGCACCAGCGCCTGAACCTCGGCGGCGGCAGCGCCTCGGCGAGCGGGCTGGGCGACCTCACCATCGACCCCTTCATCGTCGCCTGGCACCAGGGCGACTGGCACTGGACGGTGGGGCTGGACATCAACCTGCCGATCGGGCGCTACAAGTCGGGCGATCCGCGTACGAGCATCGGGGCCAACTACTGGAGCCTCGAACCGATCTTCGCCTTCACCTGGCTGTCGCAGAGCGGCTGGGAGGTCTCGGCCAAGCTGATGTACAACATCAAGGGCGGCAACGACGACTTCCGCGCAAGCCCCGGCGCGGCGAAGCAGAAATACGACTCCGGCGACGACTTCCACATGGACTACCTCGTCGGGCGCCGCTTCGGCCCCTGGGGCGTGGGCCTGTCGGGCTACTACCTCAAGCAGACCACGGACGACAAGGTCGACGGCACGGTCATCCCCGCCATCCCGGGGGTGTGGTCGCGCGGACGCCGGGGCGAGGTGCTCGCGGCCGGTCCCAGCCTGACCTACTCGACCAAAGGCGGTACGATGCTGACCGCGCAATGGCAGCACGAGTTCGAGCGCGAGAACCGCTTCGGCGGCGACAAGGCGGTGCTCAAGCTGGTAATGCCGTTCTAGCGTGGTCCGGAAGGCGGTGGGCTGGGCGGTGGATCGAAGGTTCGCTGCCCCCGCCCTCGCCGCGCCCCCGTGGGTCGGATGCCTGCCGCCGCCACCGCCTTCCGCCCACCGGCGCGCGTATCGGGCGCGCCTTTCCTCCCACGATGAACCACCGCGAACGCTTCCTCGAACTGCAGGCCCTGCTCGCCAGCCACGACGCGCTGTGGCGTCCGCCCGCCTTCCAGGCCGGCCTCCCGCCCTGGTGCTTCGAGCGGCCGGCACTCGCCGCCGAGCTGCGTGCACTCGACGAGGCCACGCTCGAGCAGCTGGTGCAGGAGCCGGACGAGGCCCTGCGCTGGCTCGCCCCCCACCTGCCCGCGCTCCTGCGCAGCGTCGAATTGTGCGCGCTGCCGGCCCTGCCGGCGCGCGCGCTGCCCGAGCCCGACCGCCGCTTCGATGCCGGCGTGCCCGGACGCAAGCGAGCGCAGATCGAAGCTTTTGCCGCGCGTCTGCCCGCCACCGGCCTGCCACTGCTCGAGTGGTGTGCAGGCAAGGGCCACCTCGGCCGCCGCCTGGCGCTCGCCGATGGCGTGCCGGTGCGTTCGCTGGAGATCGACCCGGCCCTGTGCGCGGATGCGGAGCGGCTCGCCGAGCGCAGCCGCTTGCCGCAGCGCGTGGTGTGCGCGGACGCGCTCGATCCCGCCTCCCGCCCTCACCTGCACGGCCATGCGGTGCTCGCGCTGCACGCCTGCGGGGAGCTGCATCGCAGCCTGGTACGCAGCGCCGACCGCGACGACGCGGCCGCCTACGCCATCGCCCCGTGCTGCTACCACCGCGGCGCCAACGGCGGCTATCGGGCACTCGGACGCGACGCCAGCCTCGAGCTCGATGCCGCAACCCTGCGCCTGGCGGTGACCGAGACCGTGACCGCGCCGCGCCACGACCGCCGCCGCCTCGCCCGCGACCAGGCCTGGAAGCTCGGCTTCATCGCGCTGCGCCAGACCGTCGAGGGCGGCCCCGTGCCCCACTTCCGCCCGGTGCCGCCAGCCTGGCTGAACGGCAGCTTCGAGGACTTCTGCCGCCGCCTCGCCGAGCGCGAGGGCCTGCGCCTGCCGCCTGCGCTGGACTGGGCGGAATGGGAGGCCGTCGGCGAGCGCCGGCGCGACGAGGTGCGCCGCCTGGAGCTGGTGCGTCATGCCTTCCGGCGCGCGCTCGAGGTGTGGCTCGCGCTCGACCTCGTGCTCGGCTTCGAGGCGCGCGGCTTCACGGCGAGGATCGGCACCTTCTGCGAGCGCGCGCTGACGCCGCGCAACCTGCTGATCCTCGCCAGCCGGCGTGGCGAGGGGCCGCTTCAGCCATAGCGCCGCGCCGCCTCGACCGCGAGGCCGGCGCCGATGCTGCCGTACAGGTCGCCCTCGACGCATCGCGCCCGCGGCAGCTCGGCCGCGATGCGCGCGCGCAGCTGCGGCACGCCGCTCGCACCGCCGGTGAAATAGAGCGTGTCGATGCGCTCCCGGTCGACACCGGAGGCCGCGAGCAGGCCGGCCACGCAGCCGCCGACGCGCTCGACCAGCCCCTGCGTCGCCGCGGTAAAGGCCGCGCGCGAAAGCTCGAGCACCAGCCCGGGCTCGATGCGGTCGAGCACCACCTGCGTGCGCTCCGCCGCGGACAGCGCGATCTTGGCCTCCTCGACCTGCATCGCGAGCCAATGCCCCTCGCGCAGGTTGATCAGCCGGCACAGGCGATCGAGCTCGGTACGCGCGAGCGCATCGCGGTAGACCTGCTGCAGGTCGGCCCAGACCTGACGGGTGTAGGCGAAATTGATCGTGTGCCAGGCGGCGAGCTGGAAATACACGCTCGCCGGCATCGTGGCCCCGTTGCGCAGGCGGCTGCGGTAGCCGAGCACCGGCATCACGCAGTCCAGGCTCAGGACGCGGTCGAAATCGGTGCCGCCGATGTGGATGCCCGCGTTGCCGAGCAGATCCTCGCGGCGCTCGACGGCGCGGGCGCGCTGCGGCGACAGGCGGACGATGGAGAAGTCGGCCGTGCCACCGCCGATGTCGGCGATCAGCACCAGCTCCTCGCGGCTCAGGGTGCGCTCGTAGTGCAGCGCGGCGCCGATCGGCTCGAACTGGAAGCCGATCTCGCGAAAGCCCACCTGGCGCGCGATGGCCTCGAGCGTGTCCTGGGCCTTGCGGTCGGCGGTCTCGTCCTCATCGACGAAGTGCACCGGGCGGCCGAACACCGCATGGTCGAAGGTGCGCCCCGTCGCACGCTCGGCGCGTGCCTTGAGTTCGCCGATGAAGCTCGCGAGCAGCTCGCGGAAGCCGAGCGCGCGGCCATTCACCTCGGTCTGCCCGTCGATCAGGCTGGTGCCGAGCAGGCTCTTCAGCGCGCGCATCAGCCGCCCTTCGTAGCCCTCGAGGTATTCGGCGAGCGCCGCACGGCCGAACTGGATCGAATCCTCGTCGGCGTTGAAGAACACCGCCGACGGCAGCGTCGCGCGGCCGTCCTCGAGCGGGACGAGGATGGGCGCGTCGGGGCGCAGCCAGCCGACGGTGGAGTTGGAAGTGCCGAAGTCGATGCCGCAGGCGCGGGGAGGCTGGGTCATGGGGTCGCTCGCGGAACGGGATGCACTCGGCGCGCACAAACGGAAAGGTCGCGATTATGCGTCCCGCGCGGCCCGACTGCGAGCGCTCGCGCGGCACGATCTCGCAGGCACCGGCCACGACGATCGCCCGCCCTCGCCGTGCTTCGGGCTAACATCGCCCCGATCCATCACACGAGCACGGCACCATGAACTCCAAGGACACCACGCCCCCCGCCAGCACCTTCTCCACCCCGATCGACGACCGCTATTTCGAGGACTACGTCCCCGGCGCGGTGCATCGCTTCGGCGAGATGCGCGTCACCGCGCAGGAGATCATCGAGTTCGCGCACCGCTACGACCCGCAGGATTTCCACACCGACCCCGCGAAGGCCGCGGATACGCAGTTCGGCGGTCTGATCGCCAGCGGCTGGATGACCTGCGGGATGATGATGCGGATGTACTCGGAGCATTACCTCACCCACAACGCCAGCCTGGCCTCGCCCGGCATCGACGAGCTGCGCTGGCTCGAGCCGGTGCGTCCGGACGACGTGCTGAGCACGCGGGTCACCATCGTGGAGGCGCGGCGTTCGGCCTCCAAGCCCGACCGTGGCCTGGTGCGCTCGAAGATCGAGGTGCTCAACCAGCACGACAGGGTGGTCCTGAGCATGCTCGCGATGAATCTGATCGGCTGCCGCACCCCCGCCGCGGCCTGAGCTGCGCGGACACAGCGCGGCGGATGCGGACACCGATGGGAGCGGGCGAGCCCCGCGCCCGGCCGCTCACCCGTGCCTGTTCGCTCACCCTTCACGTGCAGCCGCCAGGCACTTGGGCAGTTGCGCCTTCGAGGCGCGCTGGATGCGACACAGCAGCTCCACCGACACCTGCGCGACCCGGTGGCGCTGGCGCAGCTCCTCTTCCAGGCGCAGCAGCAGGCTGGCCGCCATCTCGGCGTCGGCGAGCGCACGGTGGAAGCGGCCGGCGACCGGCAGCCTGGCGTACTCCACCAGTGCGCCGAGCCTGTGGCTGGGGGCAAGCGGAAACAGGCGGCGCGACAGCAGCAGCGAACACACGAAGTCCTGCTTGCGCGCGCGCTCGATGCGAGCGAGCTCGGCATCCCAGAACTTCGCATCGAATGCGGCGTTATGGGCGACCATGGGGATGCCGCCGATGAAGTCCGCGACCTCGCGCATCACCTGCGCCGCAGTCGGGGCGCTGCGGATCATCGCGTTGGAGATCCCGGTCAGGGATTCGATATGGGCCGGGATGCGCACGCCCGCGTTCATCAGGCTCTGGTAGCGATCCACCACCCGGCCGTCCCGCACGATCACCGCGGCGATCTCGGTCGCGCGGTCGCCCTGCGCAGGCGACAGCCCCGTGGTCTCGAAGTCGATCACCGCCACCGCTTCCATGCCTGCACCCCCCGTCTATTGCGGCCACGCCTGCAGGCGGCAGACGTCGCAATCATCCCAGGGCAGGCAGTCGCACACCCGCGGCAACGCGACGAAGCGGCTGCCGACCTGCACCCTGCCCTCGACACCGGCAGGCGCGCCTCGCCTCGACGCCGCCGCAGCCGTGTCGTGCGGCATCGGCTGCCACCTCGCGAACACGGCCGGATCGAGGCCGCCGTCGATGTACCAGCGCTTGCGCGCAGCGTCCCAGCGCGCACCGAGCTTTTTCGCCTGGTCCTTTTCGGCGAAGGGCACCTTCAGGTCGTGTCGCATGGGGGTCACCGGGCGGGAAGTTGGAAGTCCGGCACAGGCCGCCGCGGGATGCCTCGGGCGCATCCGCTCTGCGCACTGTGGACGCAAAAAAGCCCCTTTATGGATCAGGGGCTTGAGTGCTCTGGCGGAGACGGAGGGATTCGAACCCTCGATGCGAGTTTTAGCCCGCATGCTCCCTTAGCAGGGGAGTGCCTTCGACCTCTCGGCCACGTCTCCATCAGGAAGGCGCGATCATAGCGAGTTCGCGCCTGCCGGTCAAACGTTGATCGAACGCATCTATTCAGCGGCCACATCCAGGCCATAGGCCTTGTGCAGGGCGCGCACCGCGCGCTCGAGGTGCTTCTCGTCGATCGCCACCGAGATGCGGATCTCGGAGGTCGTGATCATCTGGATGTTGATGCCCTCCTCGGCCAGGGTGCGGAACATCTTCGCGGCGACGCCGGGGTGCGAGCGCATGCCGACCCCCACCACCGAGACCTTGCACATGGTGTCGTCGCTCTCGATCGAGCGCGCGCCGACGTGGGCCTGCACGCCTTCGAGCACCTTCACGGCACGCGCAAGATCGGCGCGCGCGACGGTGAAGGAGAGGTCGGTCGAGCCGTCGCGGGGGGCGTTCTGGATGATCATGTCCACGTCGATGTCGGCATCGGCGATCGGACCGAGGATCTGGTAGGCGATACCCGGCCGGTCGGGCACGCCGGTGAGGGTGAGCTTGGCCTCGTCGCGCACGAAGGCGATGCCGGAGATGACCGGTCTTTCCATGTTGCTGCTTTCCTCGACGGTGATGAACGTGCCCTCTCCCGGGTCTTCCTCGAAACTGGAGAGAACCCGCAGCTTGACCTTGTACTTGGCGGCGAACTCGACCGCGCGGATCTGCAGCACCTTCGAGCCCAGGCTGGCGAGCTCCAGCATCTCCTCGAAGCGGACGGCATCGAGCTTGCGCGCCTCGGGGACGATGCGCGGATCGGCGGTGTAGACGCCGTCCACGTCGGTGTAGATCTGGCATTCGTCCGCCTCGAGCGCGGCGGCCAACGCCACGGCGGTGGTATCCGAGCCGCCGCGGCCGAGGGTTGTGATGTTGCCGTGTGCGTCCACGCCCTGGAAGCCGGCGACCACCACCACCCCGCCCGCGTCGAGGTCCTTGCGGATCGGCGCCGCGTCGATGTCGAGGATGCGCGCCCGGGTGTGCGTCGAGTCGGTGAGAATCCTTACCTGCGCGCCAGTGTAGCTGCGTGCCGGGACGCCGAGGTCGTCGAGCGCCATGCACAGCAAGCCGATGCTGACCTGCTCCCCGGTGGATACGACGACGTCGAGCTCGCGCGTGCGGGGACTTGGCGCGACTGCGCGGGCGAGCGCGATCAGGCGGTTGGTCTCGCCGCTCATCGCCGACACGACGACGACCACGCGATGGCCCTGCGCCCGGAAGTTCGCCACCCTGCGGGCGACGCTCCGCATGCGTTCGGGGGTCCCCACCGAGGTTCCACCGTACTTCTGAACTATCAGCGCCATCGTCGTATCCAAAACTACAGGTGAATAAGGTCCGCGATGCTATCCGGCGGCGTGAAGTTTTGCTCGCCCGATCGAAACAAAATCTCCAGGACGTGTTTTTTATTACTTATTTGCTGAATTTGCTAAAATCTATTTTGTATGTAGAGAGAATACTAACCTATACTGCATGCGTTCTATGACCTTAGTCATAGGCAGAATCCTGTCCGCATCGACTCCGGGAAGGCCCGAACGGATACAAACTCGAGGAAATCTCCATGAAAGCAAATGAAAAGCTGGATGTACGCGAAATTCGCCGCAAGCTCGGCCTGAACCAGTCGCAGTTCTGGTCCAAGATCGGCGTGACCCAGAGCGGTGGCTCGCGCTACGAGAGCGGCCGCAACATTCCCCGCCCGGTGCAGGCCTTGCTGCGCCTGGTCCATGTCGAGCAGATCGACATCAACAAGGTCAAGCGCGACGACGTCGAGGTTGCCGAGTACCTCAAGGCGACCAACCCCGAGCTCTACAAGACCCTCAAGAAGGAAGCACGCGCCAAGCGCAAGGAGCGCTGAGCGCATGCCGCGCGCGATCAAGGGCTGACGCGCACCGTCAGCCCTTTTTTTCGGGCGCGCTCGGCGATCGCCTCGAGTTCGTCCGCCGCAAGCGTCGCGATCCGCGGCGCCTCCGGCTGCATCGACGGCCGCGCCACACCGTAGAGCAGCACGCCGCGCAGGCGCTCCGTCCCGGCGGCTTCCAGCACCGCCAGCCAGGCGTCGATGTCCGCGTCCGACGGCAGCGCGCCGTCCCAGCGCAACATGCAGGTCTGCACCCAGGTCGGGCACAGCTCGGCGCAGCGCGTCAGGTTGCGCGCCACCGCCGCGGGCTCGAGCCGCACCCCGTTGATGCGCTCGATCGCCTCGACGCTGCCGCCATCCACCTTGAACCACACTTCGCCGCCCGCCTCGCCCAGCCGGCGCACGCCCTCCTGCACGCGCGCCTGCGCGAGCAGGCTGCCGTTGGTGATCAGGCGCACCGGCACCGCCTGCGGTGACAGCCCGAACTCGTCGCGCAGCCGCAGCACCAGCGCGACCGCCTCGGGGAAGACCTCGGCGCTGGTCGCCTCGCCGTTGCCGGAAAAGGCGATGTCGCGGATCACCCGCGCGCCCTCGGGCACGTGGCGTTCCATCCAGCTGCCGTGGATGAGGTCGGCGAGGAAGCCGCGCAGCTCGCTCTCGAGCCGGGCGAGGTCGATCTCCGGCGCCTTGCCGCGCACCAGGTCGGGCACCTGACAGTAGGCGCAATGCCAGTTGCAGGCGTTGTTCGGGTTCAGGTTGATGCCGACCGACACCCCGCCGGCGCGGCGCGACAGCACTGGATAGACGTAGGTCAGCCCGGCGAGGTCGCGATCGTGCTTGCCCACCGTCAGGGTCGCGAGCGTGCCGGGGGGCTGTCCTTGGGAAGAATTCATCGTTTGTTCAACCACTTGCGGAAAATACGCGGAGTCGGCGCGGGCGCGCCGGTGCTATACTCCGGCGCCTTTCCAGAGAGACCCGCCATGCGCATCACCCGCCGCCTCGAATTCGACGCCGGACACCGGATTCCGGACCACGCCAGCCAGTGCCGGCATCTGCACGGCCACCGCTACGCGCTGGAGGTGACGCTGTCGGGCGACATCATCAAGGCCGACGGCGTACCGGTCAACGGCATGGTGATGGACTTCGCCGACGTCAAGCGCATCGCCAACGAATACGTCGTCGGCCCCTGGGACCACGCCTTCCTGGCCTACCGGGGCGACCACCTGGTGCTCGAACTGCTGGCCGCGATCCCCGGCCACAAGACCGTCGTGCTCGACGTCGTGCCCACCGCCGAGAACCTCGCCGCAGAGGCCTTCCGCATCCTCGACCCGGCCTATCGCGACACCTACGGCAACCACCTCAGGCTGGAGCGCGTGCGCCTGTACGAGACCCCCAACTGCTGGGCCGACGCCCTGCGCGACTGAGTCGCGCCTGACGCCCCACCCCTCGCTCACGCCGCATAGCTGCGTAGCCGCAGCGAAAACTCCTGCAGCGGACGGATGCCGCTGCGCTCGGCGCGCGCCACCCAGTCCTGCAGCTGCGCGAGCAGCTGCTCGCGGCTGGCGTTCGAGCGCGACCACAACGCAGCGAGCTCGTCGCGCATCGCCGCCACCGTGCGCAGCGCCGGGCTGCCCTCGACGGCCTGCTCCAGCCGCCTGCGCTGGGTGTCGTCCAGTCCGCGCAGCTCGCCACCCAGCACCCAGCGCCGCAGCCGACGCGCGCTCAGCTCCAGCCCGTGCACCTCGCCCAGCCGGCGCGCCTCGTCGACGAAGACCTCGCGCAGCGAACGCACGTAGCGCGTCATCACGTCGTAGCGGTGCGTCACGATCGCCTGCAGGGTGTCGAGGTCGGGCACCGGCTTGACCTCGCCGAACCTGGGCCGGGGGATCGTCTTCTTGACCTTGGCGAGGCCGAGCAGCTCGAGCAGGCGGATGTACATCCAGCCGATGTCGAACTCGTACCACTTCGCCGACAGCTTGGCGGAGGTCGCGAAGCTGTGGTGGTTGTTGTGCAGCTCCTCGCCGCCGATCAGGATGCCCCAGGGCAGCAGGTTGCGCGAGGCGTCGTCGCAGTCGTAGTTGCGGTAGCCCCAGAAGTGCCCCACGCCATTGACCACCCCCGCCGCCCAGAACGGGATCCAGGCCATCTGTACCGCCCAGATCGTCAGCCCGAGCGGGCCGAAGGCGACGAGGTCGATGACCAGCATGATGGCCACGCCGAGGATGGAGTGGCGGTAGACCTTGCGTTCGAGCCAGTCGTCGGGAGTGCCGTGGCCGTAGCGCTGCAGCGTCTCGACATTCTTCGCCTCGGCGCGGTAGAGCTCCGCGCCCTCCCACAGCACCTTGTGCAGGCCGCGCGTCTGCGGGCTGTGCGGGTCCTCCGCAGTCTCGCACTTCGCGTGGTGCTTGCGGTGGATCGCCGCCCACTCCTTGGTGACCATGCCGGTGGTCAGCCATAGCCAGAAGCGGAAGAAATGGCTGGGCAGCGCATGCAGCTCGAGCGCGCGGTGCGCCTGATGGCGATGCAGGAAGACGGTGACGGAGACGATGGTGACGTGGGTGAGCGCGAGCGCCACCAGCACGTAGCCCCACCAGGGAAGATCGAAGAGACCGTTGTACATGCGAGGAAACGTCCACAAGAGAAAACAGCAGGACGATTCTACGCAAGGCCGTTCCGGATTGGATGCAGTCCAGCCTTTGTTACCCCGCCATACCGCGGGAGGGGTCTTCCGGTGCCCGCATCGCGACCTGCGTCGCTGCTACGAGAACCTTACTCCCGCCACGGCAGGGAGGTGACGCGGGTCGCGTCCTTGCGGTGGCGCAGCCAGTTGGCGCGGTAGGCGCGGGCAAGCTCGCAGTGGTCGCGCACGATGAGGATGTTCTCGGCGTTGCGGTTGTCGGCCGACCAGGTGAAGTTGTAGGAGCCGGTCAGCACCGCGCAGCGCGGGCCTTCGGCGTCCACGATCAGCACCTTGTTGTGCGCGGCGTTGTAGCGCGTCTCGAAGGCCACCGGCACGTCGGCGGCGAGCAGGCGCGGGATCGCATTGCCCTTCTCGCGGCGATTCATCTGCGCGTCGGCGAGCACCTCGACGCGCACCCCGCGCCGCTGCGCCGCCACCATCGCGTCGGCGATGTTGCGGCTGGTGAAGGCGTAGGCGTGCACCTCCAGGCTCTTGCGCGCGCCGCGGATCAGGTTGATCACCACCTTCTCGGTGTCGTCGCTCGGAGCGAAGGCAAGTTCGATCTCGCCCTTGCCCGCGAAACGCTCGCTCGCGTGTACGCCGGGAAGCGCCAGGAGGGCGAGCGCCGCCATCCACCCGAGCATCGGCGCGTGGCGCTTGCCTGCCCGCCAATGCGCCCGCTCATGTCCACGCTCACCCACCCTTGGCACGCTCCATGACGGCGGCAAAGAAGCCGTCGGTGTCGTGCACATGCGGCAGCAGGCGCAGGCGCTCGCCGGTCTCCAGCGCCACACCCTGCGCCGCCAGCACTTCCTGCGCCGACAGCGCGCGGAACTCGGGATGCGCGGCCAGGAAGGCGTCGACGATGCCGTCGTTCTCCTCGGCGAGCAGGCTGCAGGTGGCATACACCAGGCGGCCGCCCGGGCGCACCACGCGCGCCGCCGCGGCGAGGATCGCGCCCTGCTTGGCGACCATCTCCTCGACCGCCGCCGGCGACTGGCGCCACTTGAGGTCGGGGTTGCGGCGCAGCGTGCCCAGCCCGGTGCAGGGCGCATCGACCAGCACGCGGTCGGCCTTGCCCGCCAGGCGCTTGACCTTGGCGTCGGCCTCGTGGGCGATCAGCACCGGATGCACGTTCGACAGGCCGGCACGCGCCATGCGCGGCTTGAGCTTGGCGAGCCGCTTCTCGGAAACGTCGAAGGCGTACAGGCGCCCGGTCGAGCGCATCATCGCGCCCAGCTGCAGGGTCTTGCCGCCGGCGCCGGCGCAGAAGTCCACCACCAGTTCGCCGCGGCGCGGCTGCACGAGCAGGCCGAGCAGCTGGCTACCCTCGTCCTGCACCTCGAAGCTGCCATCGAGGAAGAGTGGATGCTTCTGCAGCGCCGGCTTGCCCGCCAGGCGGATCGCCTGCGGCGACAGCCGGCCGGGCTCGGCACGCACGCCGTCGGCCTGCAGGCGCTCGAGCAGCGCGTCGCGGTCGCTCTTGATCAGGTTCACCCGCAGGTCGAGCGGCGCCGGGCGGTTGAGCCCGTGCGCGAGCGCGAGCAGCGCGTCCCCGTCCATCTGCGCGAGCAGGCGCTCGGCCAGCCAGTCGGGCAGGTCGGCACGCTCGGCCAGGCTGGGTTCGCCCGCCTCGGCGGCCTTGATCGAGGTGATCCAGTCGCGCTCCGTGGCGCTCGCCAGGCCCTCGAAGTTGCGCATCGGCCAGCCCTCGCCGCGCGCGAACCAGGCCAGCAGCAGCATGCGCGGCGTGGCCTCCGCGCCGGCGATGCGGCGCAGCCAGCGCAGCCGGCGCAGCACACCGTACACCGCCTCGGCGATGAAGCCGCGGTCGCGGTGGCCGAGCTCGCGGTTGTCGCGAAAATGGCGCGACAGCACGGCGTCGGCCGGGTAGTCGAAGGCGAGCACGGCGCCGAGCGCCTGCGTGGCCTGGATGAAGAGCGTGCGCGACACCGCTCCCTCGGCCGGGCGCTCGGCCGCGGCCGGCTCCTGCCGCTTGATCGCCCGGGTCCGGGGCTTTTCGGTCTTGGGTTTCATTTCAGTTCGGGTTCCTGGCGGCGGGCACGCCCGCCTCGATGCGCGCAGCGCGCTGGTCGAGCACGCCGCCCTTGTCGTCGGTGATACGGATGCGGACCGGCAGCAGGCTATGGCGCCTGGACAGCCAGATGTCGATGTCGAGGTCGTCCTTCTCGGCAAAGGCGTGCAGGCGCACGGTGTCGAGCTGCTCGCCGGCGAGCTCGAGGCGCTCCTCGCCGCGCGGCTCGACCACCGCCTGCTTGATGCTCTTGTTGGTGACCACGGCGAAGCGCGCCGGCTTGCCGGACTCGACCACCTTGCGCGCCTGGTGCCACAGGCTGAGCAGATCCTGGTCGCCAGCGCGGATCTCGCCGTTGCGCCGCTCCTCGCCGCCGCGGCGGATGCTGACCTTGCCCGCAGTCCAGTCGAACTCGGCGCGCTCGGGCTTGCGCCCGCGCTGGTCGACCTCGAACAGTTCCGGGCGCATGCCCTTTGCGTCCACCGTACCGCTGCTGCGCTGCTCGTATTCGAGGCCGAACAGGCCGGCGAGCCCCTTGGCCTGGAGCGCGAGCGAGAGCGCGTAGCGCCCCTTGTCCAGCTTCCACTCGTGGCGCGCCTCGCCCACCTTGAAGCCGGACGAGCCATAGTGCACGTCATAGACGATGTGGCCCTGCGCGGGCGGCTCGGCCGCTGCGCCGACGG
>NZ_AMXD01000105.1 GCF_000310185.1 Thauera aminoaromatica S2
CCCCGATGCCCGCCTCCCCCCCGGCCCCGCGCCGCCCCGAACTGCTCGCCCCCGCCGGCACCCTCGACATGATGCGCACCGCCTTCGCCTATGGCGCGGACGCGGTCTACGCCGGCCAGCCGCGCTATTCGCTGCGCGTGCGCAACAACCACTTCGGCCAGCTCGACACGCTCGCCGCCGGCATGGCCGAGGCCCGCGCCGCCGGCAAGCTGTTCTATCTCGTCGCCAACATCTATCCGCACAACGCCAAGCTGCGCACCTTCGAGGACGACATGGCGCCGGTGATCGCGCTGCAGCCCGACGCGCTGATCATGGCCGACCCCGGGCTGATCCTGATGGTGCGCGAGCGCTGGCCCGAGCTGCCGATCCACCTCTCGGTGCAGGCCAACACTACCAACTACGCCTCGGTGCGCTTCTGGCAGTCGGTGGGGGTCAAGCGCATCATCCTGTCGCGCGAGCTGTCGCTGGACGAGGTCGCCGAGATCCGCGACGCCTGCCCGGACATGGAGCTGGAAGTCTTCGTGCACGGTGCGCTGTGCATCGCCTACTCCGGGCGCTGCCTGCTGTCGGGCTACTTCAACCACCGCGACCCCAACCAGGGCAGCTGCACCAACTCCTGCCGCTGGGACTACAAGCTGCACGAGGCCGCCGAGGACGCCGCCGGCGACGTGCAGGCCTGCGGCGGCGCGCCGATCGGCAACCCCAAGGACGCCGGCGCGGTCGGCACCGCCACCCGCAGCGCGCTCGACACCGCGCAGGGCCTCGCACTCGGCGGCGGCCCGCGCCACCTCGGCGGCAGCAAGCTGTGGCTGCTGGAAGAAGGCACCCGCCCGGGCGAGCGGATGCCGATCGAGGAAGACGAGCACGGCACCTACATCCTCAACTCGAAGGATCTGCGCGCGATCGAGCACGTGCAGCGCCTGGTCGAGATCGGCGTCGATTCGCTCAAGATCGAAGGCCGCACCAAGAGCCCCTACTACGTCGCCCGCGCCGCCCAGGGCTACCGGCGCGCGATCGACGATGCGGTGGCCGGGCGGCCCTTCGATGTACGCCTGCTCGGCGAACTCGAGGGCCTGGCCAGCCGCGGCTACACCGACGGCTTCTATCAGCGCCACTCCACCCCCGAGCAGCAGAACTACCTGCGCGGCCATTCCGAATCCGGGCGCAGCCTGCTGGTGGGCGAGGTGGTCGGCTGGGATGCCGCGCGCGGCCTGGCCGAGGTCGAGGTCAAGAACGGCTTCGGCGTCGGCGACCGGCTGGAGTTCGTACAGCCGGGCGGCAACACCGAGGCGGTGCTGGAGCGGCTGTTCGGCGCCGATGGCGAGGCGATCCAGCGTGTGCCGGGCAGCGGCCGGCGCGTCTGGCTGGCGCTGCCGGCGGATGCGGACCCGGCGCGACCCTGCTTCATCGCGCGCTTTCTGTGAAGTGCGACCACCGCCGGCCGGGCGCGGTCGTGTGTCGCCATCAAGGCGGGCTTCAACGTGGACGCGCGGTGTTCAGGAATCCTTTAACCTGAGCCCCGCCGCGGACGACGTGCCCGCATCCCCGCTTCCCCAGCCGTACATCGAAACTCACCCCCTCCCCATGATCCTGAACATCGACCTCGTTTCCGACTTCGTCTGCCCGTGGTGCTTCCTCGGCGCCGTCCGTCTCGACCGCGCGCTCGCCGAGCTGCGCGCGACGCGCCCCGACATCGAGCCGCGCATCAACTGGCTGCCCTTCTTCCTCAACCCGGACACTCCGCCCGCGGGCGAGCCCTACCGCGCCTTCCTGGAGGGCAAGTTCGGCGGCCCGGTGAAGGCCGAGGCGGTGCTGGACCAGATGCGCGAGGCCGCCGCCGGCGACGGGCTGCAGTACGCCTTCGAGCGCATCGCCACGCGCCCGAACACGCTCGCCGCGCACCGCCTGCTCTACCGTGCCCAGGCCCACGGCCACAAGCCGGAGCGCGTGCGCGCGCTCGCCCACGCGCTGTTCGCCGCGCACTTCCAGGAGGGGCGCGACATCGGCGACCTCGACACCCTGGCCGATCTCGCCGCCGCCTGCGGCGACCGCCGCGAACTGGTGCGCGAGTGGCTGGAGCGCGGTACCGATGCCGACAAGGTGCAGCGCATGGCCGCCGGGCTGCGTCGCCAGGGCATCGAGGGCGTGCCCTTCTTCATCCTCGACCGCCGCCTCAGCCTGTCGGGCGCACAGTCCGCCGCGGTGATCGGCGCCGCGCTGCTGCAGGCGCTGGAAACCGGCAAACCGTCCTGAGGGCGGGAACGCCCGCCGCCACCGACGCGTCTGAGCAGGGACACCCTCACCGGACCCGATCGCGATGAACGCAAGCCACGAAACCCGCCACATGCTCGACGCCGCCGACCTGCGCGCGCTCGCCGAGGCGCGCGTGCTGCTCGAGCGGCCCAGCCTGGCCGCGCGCCTGAGCAGCTTCGTCGGCAGCCCGCTGGAGAAGGGCATGGCGCGCCTGCCGGCGAGCTGGCGCGAGCGCATCGGCGGGCTCGCCCACGACGCGCTGATGAAGGCGATGGACACCGCCGCGAAGACCCTGCAGCCCGCCGCCCAGCCAGCCTCTCCGCGCCTGCACAAGCTGCTCGGCTCGGTGAGCGGCGCGGGCGGCGGCGCCTTCGGGGTCGCCGGGCTGACGGTGGAGATCCCGCTGTCGACCGTGCTGATCATGCGCTCCATCCTCGACATCGCGCGTGGCGAGGGCGAGGACATCGGCAGCGCGCAGGCGAGGCTGGCCGCGCTCGAGGTGTTCGCCCTCGGCGGCAACGCGAGCAGCGACGACGCGGCCGAGGCGGGTTACTACGCCGTGCGCGCGGCCCTCGCCACCACGGTGTCGGAGGCCGCGCGCCACTTCGCCCAGAAGGGGCTGTCGAGCGAAGGCGCGCCGGCGCTGGCGCGGCTGATCACGATGGTGGCGGCGCGCTACAAGGTGCAGCTCACCCAGAAGGCCGCCGGCATGCTCGTGCCGGGCATCGGCGCCGCCGCGGGGGCGACGATCAACCTGATGTTCATGGACCACTTCCAGGCCGTCAGCCGCGGTCACTTCACCGTGCGGCGGCTGGAACGCCGCTACGGCGAGGAGGCGGTGCGCGCGGCGTGGCAGGCGGTCGGACGCCCCCACCCCGGAAACCGTAGCGGTTTCCTGTAGGAGCGACGCCAGTCGCGATTCGGCCGTACGAAGACCGCGGCGCGTGGATTGCCGCCGATCGCGACTGGCGTCGCTCCTACGAGAACCGCAGCGCCGCGCTCCGGGACGACCGCCCCCGGCGCAGCCCCGGTAGGAGCGACGCAAGTCGCGATTCGGCCGTACGAGGACCGCGGCGCGTGGATTGCGGCCGATCGCGACTGGCGTCGCTCCTACGAAAACCGCAGCGCCGCGCTCCGGGACGACCGCCCCCGGCGCAGCCCCGGTAGGAGCGACGCAAGTCGCGATTTGGCCGTACGAAGACCGCGGCGCGTGGATTGTTGCGGCCGATCGCGACTGGCGTCGCTCCTACGAAAACCGCAGCGCCGCGCTTCGGGACAGCCGCCGCCGGCGCAGCCCCGGTAGGAGCGACGCAAGTCGCGATTCGGGCGGGCGAGGACCGCGGCGCTCAGCCCGCCGGCGGGTAGGCTTTGACGAACTCTTCCCAGGGCAAGGGCGGGCTGAAGTGGAAGCCTTGCGCCAGGTCGCAGCCCTGGCGGCGCAGCACGTCGAGGTGGGCGGCGGTCTCGACGCCCTCGGCGACCACGCGCAGGCCCAGGCTGTGGCCGAGCGAGACGATCGCCGAAACCAGCGCCGCGTCGCGCGTGTTGCGGTCGATGCCGCGCACGAACAGGCGGTCGATCTTGAGTTCGTCGATCGGAAAGCGCTTGAGATAGGCGAGCGACGAATACCCCGTGCCGAAATCGTCGATCGCCAGGCACACGCCGAGCGCGCGCAGATGGTCGAGGCGCGCGAGCGCGCGGTCGGTGTCGTCCATCAGCATGCTTTCGGTGAGCTCCAGCGTCAGGTCGCCCGGCGTCATGCTGGTCTCGGCGAGCACGCTGCCGACCATCGCGGCGAAGCCTTCCTCGCGGAACTGGCGCGCCGAGATGTTCACCATCATGTGCAGCGGTGCGCCGCCCGCCTCGCACCAGCGCCGGTGATGCTCGCAGGCGCTGCGCAGCACCCATTCGCCGATCGGCACGATCAGGCCGGTGTCTTCGGCGAGCGGGATGAAGTCGGCCGGCGACACCAGGCCGAGGTCGGGGTGGCGCCAGCGCAGCAAGGCCTCGACCGCGACCAGTTCACCTCCCTCGGCCTTCATCACCGGCTGGAAGTAGAGCTGCAACTCGTCGCGCGGCAGGGCTCGGTGCAGCGCGGTCTCGAGCGCGAGGCGCTCGAGCGAGCGCGCGTTCATCGCCGGCTCGAAGAGCTGGAAGCTGTTGCGCCCCTCGTCCTTGGCGCGGTACATCGCCACGTCGGCGTGCTTGACCAGGGTGTCGGCGTCGCGCGAGTCGTCCGGGTACACGGCGACGCCCACGCTGGTCGTCACCACCAGCTCGCGGCCCTCGACATTCACCGGGCGGCGCAGCTCCGCGACCATCCTGCGCGCCATCGTCGCCGCCTCGTCGGGGCCGGACAGGTTGTTGAGCACGACGAGGAACTCGTCGCCACCCATGCGGGCGACGGTGTCGTCGTCGCGCAGGCTGGCGCGCAGGCGGGCGGCGATCTCGACCAGAAGCTTGTCGCCCACCGCGTGGCCGAGGCTGTCGTTGATGCGCTTGAAGCGGTCGAGGTCGACGAACATCACCGCCAGCCGGCAGCGCAGGCGTGCGGCGTGGGCGAGCTCGACCTGCAGGCGGTCGTCGAGGAGGCGGCGGTTGGGCAGGCCGGTGAGCGGGTCGTAATAGGCGAGGTCGCGGATGCGCGCCTCGGTCTCCTTGAGCCGGCTGATGTCGGTGAACAGCGCCGCGTAATGGGTGAGCACGCCCTCGCGGTCGCGGATCGCGGTGATGTGCAGCAGCTGCGGATACACCTCGCCGGTCTTGCGCCGGTTCCACACCTCGCCTTGCCACTGGCCGTCGCCCAGCAGGCCGTCCCACATGCGGGCGTAGAAGGCGGGGCTCTGGCGGCCGGAGTTGAGTACCGAGGGATTGAGCCCGACGACCTCTTCCGGCGCATATCCGGTCATGCGCGTGAAGGCGGGGTTCACCGAGAGGATGCGCGCGTGCGCGTCGGTGACCATCACCCCTTCGAGCGAGCTCTCGATCACCTTCTCGGCCAGGTAGAGGTCGCGCTGCGAGGCGCTCAGCGCGAGGTCGCGCGCGCGCAGGGCGTCGTGCAGCTCATGCACGTACGCCAGCTCCATGCCGCTGAGGATGTCCTTGAAGCTGACCAGGTCGACCAGTTCGCCTTCGGCGTCGAGCACGCCGATGTGGCGGATGTGGCGCTCGGCGAGCAGCATGCGCACGCGGTACAGGCTGTCGTCGGCGCGGCAGGTGACGAGCGGCCGGCTGGCGAGCTCGCCGAGCGCGCGGTCGGCCGTGCGCTGCGCCACCAGCCGGGTGACGTCGCGCTCGGTGAGGATGCCGTAGCGACCCGCGGGCGCGGAGGCGTCTGCCGCGCCGTAATCCACCACGACCGCGTCCACCCCGCCCTCGCGCATGCGCCGCGTCGCCTCGCCCAGCCCCGCCGCCGCGGGCAGCGCATGCAGGCCGCCCTTGACCAGCGCATCCACCCGACGCAGCTTGAGGTAGTGCTCGATGCCCTGGTTCAGCACCACGTCGGTCTGCGACACGATGCCCACGCGCCGGCCGGTCTCGTCCTCGACCACGTAGTGGCGCACGTGCTCCTCGCGGAAGCGCACGGTCAGCTCGTGCAGCGGCGTCGCCGTCGACACCACGCGCACCGGCGAGCTCATCACGGCGCGTACCGGCAGGGCGAAGGTCGTGGGCTCGTCGAAATCCACCCGCAACGCGTCGCGCTCGGTCCAGATGCCCACCACACGGTCGTCCTCGACCACCAGGATCGAGCTCACCCGGCGCTCGCTCATGCGCCGCGCGGCCTCGTGCAGGGGCTCGTCCGGGGCGCACTCGAGCAGGTTGCGGCCGATGATCTCGCCGACGCGGGTCTCGTCGTTGCCGGGCATGGAGAAGGCCTCCTCGCTCAGGAGGCGGTCGGATTCAGGACGGTTCATGGGGGACTCGGCACAGGCTTTAGATTCTGTATAACGGCTCCAGCCGACTGAAACCTGAGGCGGCTGCGCACATTGTCGCACCCGTGGCCCGGCAGGCGGACCCCGGCTAACCCGCAGGGAGGCCTTCACCCTGCGGTAACACGCCCGGCGCATGCTGGCCGAATGATCCGCGTGCTGATGGTCTCCGACGTCTTCTTTCCGCGTGTGAACGGCGTGTCCACGTCGATCGCGACCTTTCGTCGCGCGCTTGCCGCGCAGGGCGTCGAGGTGCGCCTGATCGCGCCGCGCTACGCCGGCGAGGCCGAGGAGCCCGGCATCGTGCGCGTCGCGGGGCGCCGCCTGCCGCTCGACCCCGAGGACCGCCTGGTCGATGCGCGCGCGATGCATGCCGCCGCCCTGCGCGAGGCCGCCGTCTGCGACCTGGTGCACATCCAGACCCCCTTCCTCGCCCATCGTGCCGGACTGCGCGCCGCGCGCGCCCAGGGCAGGCCGGTACTGCTGACCTATCACACCTTCTTCGAGGAATACCTCCACCACTACCTGCCCTTCCTGCCCGCGGGCGTGCTGCGCGGGCTGGCGCGGCGGGTGTCGCGCACGCAGTGCAATGCGGTGGATGCGGTGGTGGTGCCCTCGACCGCGATGCACGAGCGCCTCGCCGGCTACGGCGTGCGCAGCCCGATGGAGGTCCTGCCCACCGGCATCCCGCTGCAGGACTTCGCCGCCGGCGACGGTCCGCATTTCCGCCGCCTCTACGACATCCCGGAAGATGCGCCGATGGCGCTCTACATCGGCCGCGTCGCGCACGAGAAGAACATCGGCTTCCTGCTCGAGGTCGCCACCCGGCTGAAGGCGCGTCGCCCCGACTTCGTCCTCGTGGTCGCCGGCGAGGGGCCGGCGAACGCCCGCCTGCAGCGCCAGGCGCTCGCCGCCGGGTTGGGCAGCACCGTGCGCTTCGTCGGTTATCTCGAGCGCCGTCGCCGCCTGCCCGACTGCTACGCCGCCGCCGACGTGTTCGTGTTCGCCTCGCGCACCGAGACGCAGGGCCTGGTGCTGCTCGAGGCGATGGCCGCCGGGCTGCCGGTGGTCGCGCTGTCCGCGATGGGCACCACCGACATCCTGCGCTCCGAGCGCGGCGCACGCATCGCGCCCGACCATCCCGACGGCTTCGCCGCCGTGGTCGACGTCGTGCTCGCCGACCCCCGCCTGCGTCGGCGCCTCGCCGCCGAGGCGCGCGGCTACGCCGCGGAGTGGGCTGACGGCGTGATGGCCGGGCGGCTCGCCGCGCTCTACCGCAGGCTGCTCGCCGCGCCGCAGTCTGTGCCGCCGGTGCACGCGTCGCAGGTCGTCTCCACCCGCTGAGACGCTGGGCAGGCGGCCCGGGCTTGCGCGCGTCCGTGCCTGCGCACAAGATGCGCCGATCGGACACGGAGCTGCCCATGAACACCACCACGCTCACGATCACCGGCATGCGCGACGAGGAGTGCCTGCGCCTGGTGACCAATGCCATCCAGGACCTGCCCGGCATCGGCTGGCTGGAGATCTCGCTCGCGACCGGCGCGGCCACCATCGAGCACGGCGCCTTCGTCGCCGAGGCCGACATCCACCAGGCCATCGAGGACGCCGGCTTCGGCGTGCGCTGAACACGGCGGGCACGGGAACCCGCGCGCCCGCGCACGCTCGAAGAGCGACCCCATCCGCCGGTTCGCTCCCTCTTGACGCCCACCCTCCGCAGCTTTCCCGGCGGCCTCGCCTTTGTCGACATCGAGACCACCGGCGGCCCAGCCCAACGCGAATCCATCACCGAGATCGGCATCGTCCAGGTGGACGAGGAGGGCGTGCGCGAGTGGTCGACGCTGGTGCGTCCCGCGTCGCGCATCCCCGAGACCATCCAGCGCCTCACCGGCATCGACGACGACATGGTCGCCGACGCACCGCGCTTCGAGGACATCGCCGACGAGGTCTTCGACCATCTCGACGGCCGCCTCTTCGTCGCCCACAACGCACGCTTCGACCACGGCCACCTGCGCGCCGCCTTCCGCCGCGCCGGGCTCGACATGCGGCCGCAGGTGCTGTGCACCGTCAAGCTGTCGCGCCGGCTGTTCCCCGACCACCGCCGCCACGGTCTCGACCACCTCATCGAGCGCCACGGCCTGGCGGTGGCCGACCGCCACCGTGCGCTCGGCGACGCCCGGCTGCTGTGGCAGTTCTGGCAGAGGATCCACGAACGCTTTCCGCCCGGTCACATCGATGCCGCGGTGCGCGAACTCATCGGCCACCCCAGCCTGCCCCCCCACCTCGACCCCGAGCAGATCGCCGACCTGCCCGACACGCCGGGGGTGTATCTGTTCTACGGCGAGCGCGGGGGCGAGAGCAGCCAGCCTGGGGGCAACGATGAAGCCGACGTCGAAGCCGAGGCCGATCCGCTCGGACCCGGCAGGGCGCGCACCGGCGCGCGCGACCGCAAGCGCCACGCGCCGCTGCAGGACTTGCCGCTCTACATCGGCAAGAGCACGCGCCTGCGCACCCGCGTGCTGTCGCACTTCGCCGCCGACCACAGCAGCGACCGCGAGCTCAGCCTCAGCCAGCAGGTGCGCCGCATCGAATGGATCGCGACCGCCGGCGAGGTCGGCGCGCTGCTGAAGGAAGCCGAACTGGTCAAGCGCCTGCAGCCCACCCACAACCGCCAGCTGCGCCGCAACCGCGAGCTGTGCACCTGGCGGCTCGCCACCGACATCGTCGGCGACTGGCGGCTGGAGCTGGTGCATGCGGCCGACCTCGACTTCGGCCGCCGCGACGACCTCTACGGTTTCTTCCGCACCCGCCGCGAGGCCACCAACCGGTTGCGCGCGCTCGCCCGCGACCACGCCCTGTGCCCGCCGCTGCTCGGCCTGGAGAAACCCCCGCAAGGTGCGCGCTGCTTCGACTTCCAGTTGAAGCGCTGCCGTGGCGCCTGCCACGGCGGCGAATCCCCCCAGGCCCACGCCCTGCGCCTGATCGAGGCCCTGCACGCGCTGAAGGTCGAGCACTGGACCTGGCCCGGCCCGGTCGGCCTGCGCGAGGGCGAGGCCATCCACGTCGTCGACGGCTGGCGCTGGCTCGGCACCGCCACCGACGAAGCCATGCTCGCCGACCTGCTGGAGGCCGGCCGCCCGGCCTTCGACCACGACATCTACAAGATCCTGGTCAAGGCGGTGAGGCGGCTGCCGGTGGTGCAGCTCTAAGGCGCAGCCACGCCCCCCGGGGGGCGGGGCACGAGTCGGGCGCAGCCGGCGCAGCATCCGGGATGCAAGGCGGATTCTGCAGGAGCGACGCAAGTCGCGATGGCAACGTCTGATCACCCGCCGAGACTCGTCGCAGCCGGGTGGCCGTCATCGCGACTCGCGTCGCTCCCACGGAAAACCGGCGCAGCCGGCGACGAGTGCGGTTTCGGATACGCCAGCCAGCCCGCTCCCGCGGCTGCAATCCGGCCGCGCCGGAGGTGGATGCCTCGCCGCGCGTACCGCCGGGCGCCGAACCGCGCAAGCGCTGCCCGAGTCTGCGACAATCCTGGTCGGTGCGCCTGGTTCGAGGTGCCGCAACCCCCCCCCACAGCCCCCGTGGACCACGATGGACCCGACCACCCCCTACGACACGATCGGCGGCGAACCCGTACTCGCCCGCCTGTGCGACCGCTTCTACGGCCTCATGGCCGAAACCCCGCAGTTCGCCGAACTGCGCGCGCTGCACCCCGAAGACCTGCAGGGCTCCCGGGACAAGCTCTTCATGTTCCTCTCCGGCTGGCTGGGCGGGCCGGACCTCTTCGTGCAGCAGTTCGGCCACCCGCGCCTGCGCGCCCGCCACATGCCGTTCGCGATCGGCACCCGCGAGCGCGACCAGTGGGTCGCCTGCATGCTGCTGGCGATGGAGGAGGCGGGAATCGCCGAGCCGATGCGCGAGCGCCTGCTGCAGAGCTTCTTCAAGACCGCCGACTTCATGCGCAACCAGCCGGGCTGAAGCCGCCCGCGGCCGCCCGGCGCGCCCGGCCGCTCCCGGTCCTGGCGCGCCGACGATCACCGCCGCCCACCCGTACCTTATCCGGAGCCGAATTGACCACGCCCCACCCCTCCCACTCCGACGCCGTCCGGGGCCTGCTCGCCGCACTCGCCGTGGTGGTGTTCTGGTCCGGCTTCAACCTCGTGTCGCGCTTCGGCGCCACCACCAGCTTCAGCCCCTTCGACATCGCCGCGATGCGCTACGGCGTCTCCGGCATGATCGCGCTGCCCTTCTTCCTGCGCTTCGTGCCGATGCGCGACTGGCCGCGCCATGCCGTGCTCGCCTGCGTCGGCGGGCTGGCCTACGGGCTGTGCGTGTATTGGGGCTTCGCCTTCGCGCCGAGCGCGCACGCGGGGGTTTTCGTGAACGGCGGCATCCCGTTCTGGACCATCGTGATCATGGCGGTGACGAGCGGCTTCCGCATCGCCCGCCCGACCGTGGTCGCCCTGCTGCTCTCGACCGCCGGCCTGCTGCTGATCGGCTTCGAGAGCCTGCTCGCCCCGGCGCAGGGGAGCGCCTGGATCGGCGACCTGCTCTTCCTCGCCGCCGCACTGGCGTGGGCGATCTTCGGCCTGCTGATGCGGCGCTGGCAGGTCAAGCCGCAGTTCGGCATCCTCGGCATCGCGAGCTTCTCGGCGCTGGTCTTCATGCCGATCTACCTGCTCTGGCTGCCATCCGGCATCGGCGCCGCAAGCTGGGGCGAGATCGCGCTGCAGTGCGTGTACCAGGGCGTGATCGCCTCCATGCTCGCCGCCGGCTTCTACAGCTACGCGGTGCAGAAGGTCGGCGCCGGCGAAGCCTCGATGATGCTGGCGCTGGTGCCCGCGTTTACCGCGATCGGCGCCTATCTGATCCTGGACGAGGCCCTCGGCACGACCACCATCGTCGGCATCGTGGTGGTGTCGGCCGGGGCCCTGCTCGGCGCGCTGCCGCCAGCGGCGCTGGCCCGCGTGCGCGGCTCGGGCTCGGCCCACAGCGCCCGATAGGCGCCGTCCGCGTCGTACATCGCCGCCTGCCGGTCCGGATCGAAGCGCCGCCCGCCACGCGGATCGGTGCCGCGGCCGGCGATGTAGAGCCAGTTGCCCTGGTTGCTATACACGTCGTAATCGACCAGCTGCGCCTCGAACCACGCCGCGCCGGCACGCCAGTCACAGCCGAGGTCGTGGATCAGGTAGCTGGCGACGATCTGGCGCATGCGGTTCGACAGCCAGCCTGTGGCCGCGAGCTCGCGCATGCCGGCGTCGATGAAGGGATGGCCGGTGCCGCCCACGCGCCAGGCCGCGAACGCAGCGGCGTCGTGCGCGGGCTGCGCTGCGCCTTCGTTCAGCCCGCGCGCCCGGTACAGACGGCGGCCGTGCTGCAGATGCAGGAGGCGGAAGTAGTCGCGCCACAGCAGCTCGAACCACAGCCAGTAGCTTCCGTCGCTCGGCCCCTGCTCGATCTCGTGGCGGCGCAGCGCGGCCAAGGCCACCCGCGCCGACAAGGCGCCCTGCGCCAGCCAGGGCGAGAACTTGCTGGAGAAGTCGACGCCGCTCAGCCCGTTGCGCGTCGCCTTGTAGTGCCGCGGCCGATCGCCGGCGAAATAGCGTGCCAGATGCGCGAGCGCCGCACGCTCGCCCCCGGCGAATGCCGGCTGCCACCACGGAAACGAGGCCTGTTCGCCGATTTCCACGGTGAGCGCATCGGCGGCCCCGCAGGAGCCCCCGTAGGAGCGACGCAAGTCGCGATTCCCCGGTTCCGCACGCTCCACCCCTGGCGAGCGCCCGGCGCAAGGATCGCGACCGGCCACCCCAGGCGAGCGCCCGGCGCGGAGATCGCGACTTGCGTCGCTCCTGCGGGGCCGTCGATCGAGCGGTGGCCACGGCGGCAGGGTCCGCGGCGCCGGCAGGGGCGCGGGCGGCTGCAGGCCGGCGGACTCCACTGCCTGGCGAAAGGCGGTGAACACCTTGGGCAGGCGCGCCGCCGCGAAAGGCAGCGCCGCGGGGTCGAGCAGGGTGGATTGCCATATCGCCTTGACCTTCAGCCCGGCGGCGCGTAGCGCGGCGAGCTCGTCCTCCTCCTCGGGTGCCGCGATCGCCTCGCACACCACCACGGCCGCCCCCACGGCTTCCGCGAGCGCCGGCAGCACCGCGCGCGGCGCGCCGTTCAGCTGCAGCAGCGCGCTGCCGCGCGCCCGCAGGGCCGCATCCAGGTCGCCCAGCGCCGCCTCCAGGAAGGCGCGCCGATGCGGCCCGCGGCGCACGAAGCCCCAGCGCGTCGGTGCATCGGCGGAGGGGTCGTGGCAATAAACCGGAAGCAGGCGCCCGGCGGACGCACAGGCCTCCACCAGCGCGAGGTTGTCACCCACGCGCAGATCGTTGCGAAACCAGAAGATCACCACGTCCGAAAGCATCGACACCCACCCGCAAAGCCCTCGAGGCCCGCCTGTTCTCCGCGGCCTGCCGCAAAAAGTCGTCGTTCAGCGCCCCGGCTTGCCATGCTCCCGCCGGCAGCGCTCCGAGCAAAAGCGCACCTCGTCCCACACGCGCTCCCACTTCTTCCGCCACGCGAACGGCCGCCCACACCCCGCGCATGGCTTCGTCGGCAGATCCCCCTTGCGCCGCATCCGCATCGCCTTGCCCCCTCAAAACCCCAGGTCCAGCTGTCCCGACGCCGACCCCGCCGCCGTCTTGCGCCGCCCCTGCGGCGGCTTGCGCGAGCCGTGGCGCTCGACGATGGCCGCCTTCGCCGCGCGCACCTCGGGCTGGGCGCGCAGTGCGTGGATGCGCGTCTTGGCGGCGCGCGTGGCGGTCTCCAGATCGACCACCGGCAACGCGATGTCCTCGCCGACGCGCACGCCGCAGCGCGCCTGTACCGACTCCGGCATGCGCCAGGGCTCGAACAGCCAGGTGTCCGGCACCCGCCGCAGTGCCGGCAGCCAGCGCCGCACGAACACGCCCTGCGGGTCGTGGTCGCGCGCCTGCTCGATCGGGTTGTACACCCGGGTGGTGTTGATGCCGGTGGTGCCGGACTGCATCTGCAGCTGGCTCCAGTGGATGCCGGGCTCGTAGTCGAGGAAGGCGCGCGCCAGCCACAGGCCGACCTCGCGCCAGTGCAGCCAGAGCGGGTAGGCCGCCACCGACACCAGCATCGCGCGCATGCGGAAGTTGAGCCAGCCGGTCGCGCGCAGCATCGCCACGCAGGCGTCGACCAGTGGCCAGCCGGTGCGCCCGCCCACCAGCGCGTCGAAATGCGCCTGGTTCCATTCCGGCTCGCGCAGGCCGTCGTAGCCGCGGTGCAGGTTGCGGAACTCCAGCGTCGGCTCGCTCTCCAGCTTCTGGATGAAGTGGCAGTGCCAGTACAGGCGGCTGAGGAAGGCCGCCAGGCCGGCGCGGCGGCGGTCGCCCTCGGGCAGCGCGGCGACGCGCGCGCGGGTGGCCTGCACCAGTTCGCGCAGGCTCAGGCAGCCCCAGGCCAGGTAGGGCGACAGCCGTGAGCACGCGGTGGGTGCCTTCAGCGGCGAGGAGATGCCGCCGCGGTATTGCCCGCTGCGCGCGTCGAGAAAGTCGTGCAGCACCTCCAGCGCCGCGTGCCGCCCGCCACGTTGGCGCCGGGGCGGCTCGAAGGCGTCGAGCCCGAGGGCCACGGCCGCCGGCGC
>NZ_AMXD01000106.1 GCF_000310185.1 Thauera aminoaromatica S2
AGGCCGGCGGCGGGCTGGCCCCGTGCGGCCGGCGCGTGCCCGCCGCGGCGGGACCGTGTGCCGTGGACGCGCCGGTCCTGCTTCGGCGCTGCCCGCTTCCTTCCTCCCCGATGCGGAGTTCCTACTCTTGAGTCCTTTCCCGAGCCGTTTCTTGCGCCCCTCGCTCGGTGCACTTCCACGCGCCGGCGTTGTCGCCCTCGCCCTCCTGTCGGCGCCCGCGTCCGCGGGGTTTCTGTCGGATGCCGATCCCGACTGGAAGGAGGGCGAGGCGACGATGCCGGCCGCGCCGCGCGAGGCCGCGCTGCGTGCGATCGACGTCGGCACGCCTTCTCCCAATGCCTTCTTCGTCGACGAGGACAGCGTCGGCGTCGGGGCGGATGGCGTGGTGCGCTACACCTTGGTCGTACGCACGCGCGGCGGCGCGGAGAACGTCAGCTTCGAGGGCATCCGCTGCGCCACCTTCGAGCGCCGGATCTACGCCAGCGGACGCAAGGACGGGACCTGGGCGGCGCTGAAAAACAGTGCCTGGCAGCCCATCGTCGAAAGCGGCTACAACCGCCCGCGCGCGGCGCTGGCGCACGACTATTTCTGCGACGGCCCGGCCGGGCCGCGCGACCGCGAGCATGCGTTGCGCCTGCTGCGGGAGCGGCGCGACCCCATCGACCCGTCTGGAGTGCATCAATGATCGATCAGGCCATCATCGAGTTCGACAAGGCCCTGCGGACGGTCTTCGCGTCGGCGCGCAGCGTGCGGGCGATGCCGGGCGAGGGCGTGCCCGATGCCGAGTTGGGCGCAGCCGAGCGCAGCCATGCGGCGGCGCTGATGCGGGTGAATCATGTCGGCGAGGTGTGCGCGCAGGCGCTCTACCAGGGGCAGTCCATCATGTCGCGCGAGCCCGCGATTCGCGACACCCTGCGCCAGGCCGCGCAGGAGGAGACCGAGCACCTGGCGTGGACCGAGCGCCGCATCGCCGAGCTCGGTGGTCGCAAGAGCCTGCTCAATCCGCTGTGGTATGGCGGCGCGCTCGCCCTCGGGCTGGCGGCGGGGCGCTTCGGCGAGCGCTGGAACCTCGGCTTCCTGGCCGAGACCGAGCGCCAGGTCGAGCAGCACCTCAAGAGCCATCTCGACACCCTGCCGGCCGCGGATCGGCGCTCGCGCGCGATCGTCGAGCAGATGAAGGTGGACGAGGCCGAGCACGCCGCGACGGCGCTGCGCCTGGGTGCGCACGAGTTGCCGGCACCGGCGAAGGGGGCGATGAAGCTCGCCGCGCGGGTGATGACGACGCTCGCCTACCGGCTCTGAGCGATTCCCGTGCCCTCGTCCGCGTCGCGAGGGCAGCCTCGCGCCGCCGCGGTCCTCAGTCCGCCTCGACCAGCTCGACCTCGTGGATCATCTCGGCGGTCTTGCCGAGCATGATCGAGGCCGAGCAGTATTTTTCCGCCGACAGGTGCACCGCGCGCTCGACCGTCTCGCGCTTGAGCTTGCGACCGGTGATCGTGTAGATGAAGCGGATGCGGGTGAACACCTTGGGGTCGGACTCCGCGCGCTCGGCTTCGAGGCGCACGCTGCAGCCGCGCACATCGTGGCGTCCGCGCTTGAGGATCAGCATGACGTCGAAGGCGGTGCAGCCACCGGCGCCGGCCAGCAGCAACTCCATCGGCCGTGGAGCCAGGTTGCGCCCGCCGGCATCGGGCGCGCCGTCCATCGCGACGAGGTGGCCGGTGCCGGTTTCGGCGATGAAGCTCATGCCGTCGAGCCACTTGACCGTGCATTCCATGCTGTTCGCTCCTTCGGGTTCTGGTCCCGTTGTCGGGTTCGTTGGGGGTTGGGGCGGCATGTTACCGCAGTGCGTCATGGAGTTCGTGCGCCTCGCCTGGCGTCGCCGCATCCTTCGTGCCCGTGCCGACTTGCGGTTGAAACTTCCGGGCCCGAGGCGAGCGCGGCCGGGTTCAATACGGCTCCGTAGTGATGCACTGCAGCAAAACGGGGCGCAGGGAGGGGGGTGTCCGCGTCCGGGTGAGGGGCTTGGAGGTCGCGAAAAGAGCGAAAATTGATTTAAAACAAAAAGCTGCTTTGCGATAAAGCGAGCTGATCAATCAATCAAAACTTTTCTTCCGCGTCGCACAAAAATGCCTTGCACAGCCCGGGGTAGCTATGCATAATCCGTTCCAGTCGGATCGCAGACGCATCGACTCCCACGTCCGGGGTCGCGCCGATCCAAGCCGTGTCTCCTCCACCCTCCTCCTTTGGTGTGGATTTAACGCAGTCCGATCGGACTGCGTTTTTTTTGTTCTCCGCCCGCGTTCGCGCTTCGACGATTGACACGATTCATGTGTTGGAAGTAGGATTGCGAGCTTTCCGTTTGACGGCCATCTCCGACGGCCCGACAAAGATCGAGGATTCACATGAAGACGTTTTCCGCCAAGCCGCACGAGGTCAAGCGCGACTGGTTCGTTGTCGACGGCACGGACAAGGTGCTTGGCCGTCTCGCCGCCGAAGTCGCCCGCCGCCTGCGTGGCAAGCACAAGGCCATCTACACCCCGCACGTGGACACCGGCGACTTCATCGTCGTGGTCAACGTCGAAAAGCTGCGCGTGACCGGCAACAAGGCGCAGGACAAGAAGTACTACCGTCACTCGGGCTACCCGGGCGGTATCTACGAAACCAACTTCACCAAGCTCCAGCAGCGCTTCCCCGAGCGCGTGCTCGAGAAGGCGGTGAAGGGCATGCTGCCGAAGGGCCCGCTGGGCTACGCCATGCTGAAGAAGCTGAAGTGCTACGCGGGGCCGTCGCATCCGCACACCGCTCAGCAGCCGCAAGTTCTCGAGATCTGAAGGAGCCGACAATGGCTGTGACTTACAACTACGGTACCGGCCGCCGCAAGACTGCGGTCGCTCGCGTGTTCATCAAGCCGGGCACCGGCAACATCGTCGTCAATGGCAAGCCGGTCGACGAGTTCTTCTCGCGTGAAACCGGCCGCATGATCGTGCGCCAGCCGCTGGTCCTCACCGGCAACGAAGGCCGTTTCGACATCATGGTCAACGTCGTCGGCGGTGGCGAATCCGGTCAGGCGGGTGCGGTGCGTCACGGCATCACCCGCGCGCTGGTCGATTACGACGCCGGCCTGAAGGGCGACCTGCGTGCCGCCGGTTTCGTGACCCGCGACGCCCGCGAGGTCGAGCGCAAGAAGGTCGGCCTGCGCAAGGCCCGTCGCGCCAAGCAGTTCTCGAAGCGCTGATTCTCTTTATCGCGCATCGCAGTCCGGAAGCCGCCCCTTGGGCGGCTTTCGTGCTTGTGTGTCCCGCTCGCACGCGTTCTTGCAGTTCGGGGTGCGGCAGCCGTAACGAGGCGTTCACCGCCCGCGTCGGCCGATGATGAGATAATCGCGGTTCAGTCTTTCGTCGCGAGGAACGAGCATGGTCAAGGTTGGAATCGTAGGCGGTACCGGATATACCGGCGTCGAGCTCTTGCGTCTGCTGGCGCGCCACCCCGGGGTCGAGCTGACCGCGATCACCTCGCGCGGCGAGGCCGGCATGGCGGTCTCCGACATGTTCCCCAGCCTGCGCCGCCGGGTCGATCTCAAGTTCGTCACCCCGCAGGACGCCGCCCTGGAGAAGTGCGACGCGGTGTTCTTCGCCACGCCCAACGGCATCGCGATGAAGCAGGCGGCCGAGTTGGTCGCTGCCGGGGTGCGGGTGATCGACCTCGCCGCCGACTTCCGCATCCGCGACGTCGCCGAGTGGCAGAAGTGGTACGGCATGGAGCATGCGGCGCCGGAACTCGTCGCCGAGGCGGTGTATGGCCTGCCCGAGGTCAATCGCGCGCAGATCCGCGGCGCGCGCGTGCTCGCCAACCCGGGCTGCTACCCCACCGCGGTCCAGCTCGGCTTCCTGCCCTTGGTCGAGGCCGGGCTGATCGACACCGATCACCTGATCGCCGATGCCAAGTCGGGCGTCTCGGGCGCCGGCCGCAAGGCCGAGGTGCACACCCTGCTTCCGGAGGCCGCCGACTCCTTCAAGGCCTATGGCGTGCCGGGCCATCGCCATCTGCCGGAGATCCGTCAGGGGCTGGCTCTGGCCGCCGGGCACGCGGTCGGGCTGACCTTCGTGCCCCACCTGACGCCGATGATCCGCGGCATCCACGCCACGCTGTACGGTCGTCTGAAGCCGGGGGTCGACGCTGCCGACCTGCAGGGGCTGTACGAGAAGCGCTATGCTGGCGAGGCCTTCGTCGACGTCATGCCCGCGGGCAGCCATCCCGAGACGCGCTCGGTGCGCGCCTCCAACCTGTGCCGCATCGCGGTCCATCGCCCGCAGGGCGGCGACACCGTGGTGGTGTTGTCGGTGATCGACAATCTGGTCAAGGGCGCGGCAGGCCAGGCGGTGCAGAACCTCAACATCATGTTCGGTTTCGACGAGGAAACCGGGCTCGACATCGTGCCGGTCAGCCCCTGAGGGAACTGTTACGACCGGATTCGATCACATTTTGACGATTCAACCGCGGAAGGCGCATCATCCGCGGTGTTCCCCAGCAGAGGAGAAAACATGAGCGCAGAAGTCGCAACCCCGGAAATCATGGTCTTTACCGATAGCGCCGCGAACAAGGTTCGCGAGCTGATCGAAGAGGAAGGCAATCCCGACCTCAAGCTGCGCGTCTTCGTGTCGGGCGGCGGGTGTTCGGGCTTTCAGTACGGCTTCACTTTCGACGAGGAAGTGAACGAGGACGACACCACGTTCGAGAAGAACGGCGTGCTGCTGCTGGTCGATCCGATGAGCTACCAGTACTTGGTGGGCGCGGAGATCGACTACACCGAAGGCCTGGAAGGCTCGCAGTTCGTGATCCGCAATCCGAACGCGACCAGCACCTGCGGCTGCGGCTCGTCGTTCACGGTGTGAACGCGGTTGTCGCAAACAAAACGGGGCGCCGCGGCGCCCCGTTTGCTTTGGTCCGGCCGTGCGGTGCTCAGCGTGCGTCGGCGAGTTCGTAGTTGAGCAGCGCGAAGCGCTGGCGCAGATGCGCGGTGTTGCGCTTGAAGGCGGCGAGTTCCCGGTCATTGAAGGAGTCGGCCATCGGCAGCGCCACCGTCATCGGGTCGGCGGGGACGTCCTTCAGGCGCACCTCGTAGTGCAGGTGCGGCCCGGTGCACCAGCCTGTGCAGCCGACGTAGCCGATCAGATCGCCCTGGCTCACCGCCTGCCCCTTGGCGAGGCCCTTGGCGAAGCCGTTGAGGTGGGCGTAGTGGGTGGTGATATCGCTGCGGTGCTTGAGCACGATCAGGTTGCCGAAGCCACGCTGGGTGCCGATGAACTCGATGGTGGCGTCCGAGGTGGCCATCACCGGGGTGCCGACGGGTGCCGAGAAGTCGGTGCCGTTGTGGTCGCGCCAGTTGCCGTGGATCGGATGCAGGCGGCGGCCGAAGTTCGAGCTGACGCGCGAGAACTCCAGGGGCGAGCGCAGGAAGCCCTGCTGCAGGCTCTCGCCGTCGTCGCTGTAGTATTGCTCCTTGCCGCTCGGACCGCGATACAGCACCACCGCGTGGCGGTCGCCATTGTTGATGAATTCGGCCGCGAGGATGCGCCCGGCGCGCACCGGATTGCCTTCCTCGTAGATGGCCTCGTAGACCACGTTGAAGCGGTCGCCCTTGCGCAGGTCGGTGTGGAAGTCGATCCAGGTGCCGAAGATGGTGGCGAGCTGGGTCGCCACGTTGTCGGGCAGGCCGGCGTCGTCGGTGGCGCCGAAAAGCGAGTGGGTGATCGTACCCGAGCGCATCTCGACCATCGTGGTCTGGGTGGCGCCGCTGGATTCACGCAGCGCGAGGCCGGCGTCGTCGCGTTCGAGGACGACCTCGGCGTCCGTGTTGCCGACCGGCAGCGAGAAGCTGAGCAGACGGCCTTGCGGCGACACCACCGCGGTGACCGAGCGGCCCGCGCGCAGCTGGCGCAGCGCCTTGCGGCCGGCATCGGACGCGGAGAGGTGGGCGAGCGCCTCGGCGTCGTCGATGCGCAGGCGGTTGAACATCGCCTGCAGCGTGTCGCCGGCCTGGATGCGTTCGTAATGGACGAAGGGTAGCGAGGCGTCGGTGCCGGTGCGCGTGACCGCCGGCGCGGGCAGGGCCTCGACGACGCGCTCGACGAGCAGGTCCGAAGGCAGGCTGCCGGGTGCGACCGCGGTCGCGGCGACCACCCCGAGCATGGAAACCCCGGTGATACCGGCGGCAACCCAGGTTCGCGGGCGGGAGAGGAGACGAGCCGGGAGATCGGCTAGAATTCGGGTCTTTCTGGCCTTCATGGTCTCGGTGGGCTGGGATGTGGAAAAAAGTCGCGGAAGTGTAGCAAAGGTGCGCTTCGGTTCGGCAAAGTAATTTTGGAGAAATTGAATGTCTGATGTTCAGGCGGCGATCGACCTCATCAAGCGCGGCGCCGACGCCGTGCTGATCGAGGCCGAATTGGTCGAGAAGCTCAAGCGCGGCAAGCCCCTGCGGGTGAAGGCCGGCTTCGACCCCACCGCGCCCGATCTGCATCTCGGCCATACGGTCCTGATCAACAAGATGCGTCACTTCCAGGAACTCGGTCACCAGGTCCAGTTCCTGATCGGCGACTTCACCGGCATGATCGGCGACCCCAGCGGCAAGAACAGCACGCGCCCGCCGCTCTCGCGCGAGCAGATCCTCGAGAACGCCAGGACCTACCAGGAGCAGGTGTTCAAGATCCTCGACCCGGAGAAGACCGAGATCTGCTTCAACTCGGCCTGGATGAACGATCTCGGCGCCGCCGGCATGATCCGCCTGGCCGCGCAGCAGACCGTGGCGCGCATGCTCGAGCGCGACGACTTCGCCAAGCGCTACGGCAATAACCAGCCGATCGCGATCCACGAGTTCCTCTACCCGCTGTGCCAGGGCTACGACTCGGTGGCGATGAAGGCCGACGTCGAACTCGGCGGCACCGACCAGCGCTTCAACCTGCTGATGGGCCGCGAGCTGCAGAAGCATTACGGGCAGGAGCCGCAGTGCGTGGTGATGGTGCCGCTGCTCGAGGGCCTCGACGGCGTCAACAAGATGTCCAAGTCGCTCGGCAACTACATCGGCATCGCCGAGCCGGCCAAGGAGATCTTCGGCAAGACCATGTCGGTGTCCGACACCCTGATGTGGCGCTACTACGAGCTGCTGTCCTTCCGCTCCAGCGCCGAGATCGCGCAGCTGCGCGCCGACGTCGAGGGCGGGCGCAATCCCCGCGACGTCAAGGTGATGCTGGCGATGGAGTTCGTCGCCCGCTTCCACGGCCAGCGTGCGGCCGAGGAGGCGCTTGCCGACTTCGAGGCACGCTTCCAGCGCAACGCGATCCCCGATGACATCCCGCAGGTCAATGTGAACGTGGGCGCCGGCGGCCTGCCGCTGTTCCAGGTGCTCAAGCAGGCCGGGCTCACCGGCACCACCTCCGAGGCGATGCGCATGGTGGAGCAGGGCGGGGTGCGCATCGACGGCGAGCGCGCCGAGGACAAGGGCCTGCTGCTGCGTGCCGGCGAGACCGTGGTGCTGCAGGTGGGCAAGCGCAAGTTCGCCTCGGTGGTGCTGTCTTGACCGATCTCGTCCCCTGCAGCGGGGGCGGGCGATGAGCGCGGCTGCGCGCCCGATCGGGGTGTTCGATTCCGGCGTCGGCGGGCTCACCGTGGTGCGCGCGCTCATGGAGCGCCTGCCGCTCGAGGACATCGTCTACTTCGGCGACACCGCGCGCGTGCCCTACGGGGTGAAGTCGGTCGCCACGATCGAGCACTTCACCGCGCAGATCACCGAATTCCTGCTGCAGCGCGACGTCAAGATGCTGATCATCGCGTGCAACACCATGGCGGCGGTGGCGGCGGACGTGGTGCACCGGCTGGCCGCCGGCATCCCGGTGCTCGACGTCATCGAGGCCGGCGCGCGCGCCGCGGTGGCGGCCTCGCCGGGACGGCGCATCGGTGTCATTGGCACGCCGACCACGATCAACAGCAACGCCTACGCGCGCCGCATGCACGAACTCGATCCGGCGGTGCGGGTGTATTCCCAGGCCTGCCCGCTGTTCGTGCCGCTGGTCGAGGAAGGCTGGCTGGACCACGAGGTGACCCGCCTCACCGCGCAGGAATACCTGCGCCCGGTGCTCGCCGAGGAGGTCGACAGCCTCGTGCTGGGCTGCACCCATTACCCGCTGCTCAAGCCCCTGCTACGCGACGTCGCCGGGGCGCGCGTGCGCCTGATCGACTCGGCGCTGACCACCGCGGAGTTGGCCGCCGAGCGCCTGCAGCTGTCCGGGCTGGCGCGCGGTGGCGGGGGCGTCGCAGATTACCGCTTCGTGGTGAGCGACGTGCCGCTGCGCTTCCAGACCATCGGCGAGCGCTTTCTGGGGCGTTCGCTCGGTGCGGTGGAGAAGGTCGATTGGTAGTGCGTCGCTTGCGACGCGGGGAGGTCCGGGCCGCCCTGGGCGGCCCGCGCGCTTTCAGGCCGGGCCGCGTGCCATCGGCCGCGTGGGATCTGCGCACCACTCGCTCCACGAACCCGCATACAGGCGCGAGCCGGTCAGCCCGGCGGCCTCCATCGCGAGCAGGTTCACGCAGGCGGTGACGCCCGAGCCGCACTGGTGCACCACCTGGCGCGGCGTGTATGCGCCGAGCAGGCTGGCGAACTCTTCGCGCAGTACCGAGGCCTGCTTGAAGCAGCCGCGCGCGTCGAGGTTGTCGCGGAAGAAGCGGTTGCGTGCGCCGGGGATGTGCCCGCCCACCGGATCGAGCACCTCGTTCTCGCCGCGGAAGCGGTCGGGGCTGCGCGCATCGAGCAGCAGCATGTCGCGGCGGCCGAGATGTTGCTGCACGTACTGGGTATCGACCCGGTCCGGACGCAGCGCCAGCGTATAGGTCGCGGGGCGCGCACGCGGCGGCTCGTCGTCGAGCGCGAGCCCGGCCGCCATCCAGGCCTGCAGGCCGCCATCGAGTACCGCGACGCGATGATGGCCGAGCCAGCGCAGCATCCACCACAGGCGCGCGGCGAACATGCCGCCGGCGTCGTCGTAGGCGACCACCTGGCTATGGTTGCCCACGCCGCAGGCGGCGAGCCGGGCGGCGAGGCTGGCGGGATCGGGCAGGGGGTGACGGCCGTTGCGGCCGGTCTTCGGCCCCGACAACCCGGTCTCCAGGTCGATGAAAAAGGCCCCCGGCACGTGCGCGACGTCGTAGGCGCGCTGGCCGAAGACCGGATCGACGAGGTCGGCACGGCAGTCGAACACGACCCAGTCGGCGTCGCGCAGGTGCTGCGCGAGATCGATCGCACCGATCAGCGTCGCGTAGGAAGCGTTCACTGCGCGCTTCCCGTGGTCTCTGCGGTCGTTTCGGCGGCGAGCCAGGCGCGTGCCTCGTCCTCGTCGTCGAAGACCTTGACCTCGGCGGTGACGAAGAGCTGCGACACCCATGCGCTCCAGGTCAGCCACTGGTCTTCCGTGAGTACCGCGATGCGGCGGAAATCGCCCGCGTGCTGGCGCGAGAACTTGATCTCCTCCCACGCCACGTCGAGCGTGAAGCCCGCCATCTGGCGCAGGTCGAAGAGCAGGTCGACCGGTCCGCTGAACTGCACCCGGTAATTGACCACGTCTTCGAACTCCTTGTAGTCGGCGAGGGTGAATTCGCCGAAGACGACGAGCGAGACGAGTTTGTCGGTGCTCTCGGTGCTGATCATGGCAGCCTCCCTGGAGGTGATCGGAGATGCCCCCACTATAGTCCGCGCACCGGCGGGGCTCAATCCGTCGCGACGGCACGGGCCGGCAGCGGTGCCGGCTTCGGGGTGGCGAGCGAGACGCCGATCGCGCCGGCCACGATCAGGCCGACCGCGAGCCAGGACGAGGCCGGCATGAGTTCGTCCCACAGCAGCATGCCGAACACGCTGGCGAAGATCACGGTGGCGTAGCTCAGGTTGGCCGACACCACGGTGCGCCCGTAGCGGTAGGAGCGCGTCATCGCGAGCTGGGCGAGCCCACCGAAGAGGCCGACGCCGAGCAGCGTGGCGAGTTGCCCGGCATCGGGGCGGTGCAACTCGCCGGCGAGTGCCCACGCCAGGCCCATCGTCGAGGTCATCACCGAGAACCAGAACACCGTGCGAACTTCCGGCTCGCCGGCACGGCCGAGCTCGCGCAGGCTCACGTAGGCGAGGCTGGCCAGGGCACCCGAGCCCAGTCCGGCGAGCGCGCCCAGCCATTGCTCGGGCTGCAGCGTGGGGCGCAGCAGCAATACCACACCGGCGAAGCCGGCGAGGATCGCGAGCACGGCGATGGCGCGCAGGCGCTCGCCGAAGAACAGCGCCAGCACCAGGGCGACGAAGAGCGGCGAGGTGTAGTTGAGCGTGACCGCGGTCGCCAGCGGCAGCAGGCCGATCGCGAAGAAGTAGCAGCCGAGCGCGATCGAGCCCGACACGCTGCGCGACAGGTGCATCTTCCAGTGCGGCGTCTTGAGGCCGATACCGCGGCTCGCCGCCAGTCCGACCATCATCAGCATGCTCACGAGCCCGCGCCAGAACACGATCTCGCCGGTCGAGAACGCCCCCGAGGCGAGCTTCACGCACACGCCCATGCAGGCGAACAGGAAGCAGGAGACGATCATCCAGAAGGCGGGCATGGCGGTTGTTGCGCTGCAACGAAGGGGACTCCATTGAATCACATCGTGGCTTTCCCGGGTGGCGGCGGGGCGCGTCCGGCGCTAGGCTCGCGGTATCGCGGTCAGCCCCCGTGCGGAGTCGCCATGGCCTACCTGCTCGCCCTCGACCAGGGCACCACCAGCTCGCGCGCGATCGTGTTCGACGCCGATGGCCGCGTGCGCGGCCTCGCCCAGCAGGCATTCGCGCAGCACTTCCCTGCGCCCGACCGGGTCGAGCACGATCCCCAGGACATCCTGCGTACCCAGCTCGACTGCGCCCGCGAGGCGCTCGCCAATGCCGGCGTGGCCGCACGCGAGGTGGCGGCGATCGGCATCGCCAACCAGCGCGAGACCACCGTGCTGTGGGAGCGCGCCAGTGGACGCGCCCTCGCCCCCGCGATCGTCTGGCAGGACCGCCGCACCGCGGTAGAGTGCGAGCGCCTGCGCGCCGCGGGCTGCGCAGAGGACGTGCGCGCGCGCACCGGGCTGGAGCTCGATCCCTATTTCTCCGCCACCAAGCTCGCCTGGCTGCTCGACCACGTTCCCGATGCGCGCGTGCGCGCCGAGCGCGGCGAGCTCGCCTTCGGCACCATCGACAGCTGGCTGCTGTGGCATCTGAGCGGCGGCCGGCTGCACCTGACCGATGCGGGCAACGCCGCGCGCACGCTGCTCTTCAACCTCCACACGCTGGACTGGGATCCGGTGTTGCTCAAGCGCTTCCGCATCCCGCCCGTGCTGCTGCCGCGCGTGGTGGCGAGCAGCGGGGTGTGCGGCGAGACCGATCCGGCGCTGTTCGGTGCCGCGATCCCGATCGCCGGCATCGGCGGCGACCAGCAGGCGGCGACCTTCGGCCAGGCCTGCCTCGCCCCGGGCATGGCGAAGAACACCTACGGCACCGGCTGCTTCCTGCTCATGAACACCGGCCATGTGCCGGTGGCGTCCGCGCACCGGCTATTGACCACCGTGGGGTGGACCGGGGTGGATGCGGCGCCCAGCTACGCGCTCGAGGGCAGCGTGTTCATGGGCGGTGCGGTGGTGCAGTGGTTGCGTGACGGCCTCGGGCTGGTGAAGCGCGCGTCCGAGGTCGAGGCCTTGGCGGCGAGCGTGCCCGACAGCGGTGGGGTGGTGCTGGTGCCGGCCTTCACCGGGCTGGGCGCGCCGTACTGGGACCCGCACGCGCGCGGCACCCTGCTCGGCCTGTCGCGTGGCAGCGGTGCGGCGCACATCGCGCGTGCGGCACTGGAGGCGATCGCCATGCAGAGCGCCGACCTCGTCCAGGCGATGGCACGCGACGGCGCCGCGCCGCTCGCCGAGCTGCGCGTCGATGGCGGCGCCGCGGCCAACGACCTGCTGATGCAGATGCAGGCCGACCTGCTCGGCGTGCCGGTGCTGCGTCCGCGCCTGCTCGAGACCACCGCCTTCGGCGCCGCCTGCCTGGCTGCGCTTGGCTGCGGGCTGTGGAAGCGGCCGCAGGAGATCGCCACGCACTGGCAACTCGACCGCCGCTTCGAGCCGCGCTGGCCGGCGGCACGGCGCGACGAGGCACGCGCCGTGTGGGTGCGCGCGGTCGAGCGTGCGCGGGCGTGGGCGCAGGACTGAGCGGCTCGCGCCGGTCGCGCTCATGGAATCCGTCCATCCGCACGCCCGTCGTCGGCTTCTCGCCCGCCTCGCCGACGCGCGCGCGGTCGACCTCGTCGTGGTCGGCGGCGGTGCCACCGGGCTGGGCTGCGCGCTCGACGCGGCGGCGCGTGGCCATTCGGTGCTGCTGGTGGAGGCGCGCGACTTCGCCGCCGGCACCAGCTCGCGCTCGACCAAGCTGATCCACGGCGGCGTGCGCTACCTCGCCCAGGGCCGCATCGGCCTGGTGCGCGAAGCCTTGCGCGAGCGCGGGCGCCTGCTGCGCAACGCGCCCGCGCTGGTGCATCCGCTGCGCTTCGTGGTGCCGGCGCGCAACCTGGCGGAGCGGCTCCTGCTGCGTCTCGGGCTCGGCGCCTACGACGCGCTAGCGGGTCGGGACGGGCTGGGCGGCTGCACGCTGCTCGACGCAGCCGGGCTGCATGCGGCGCTGCCCGGATTGCGCGAGGAGGGGCTGGGCGGCGGCGTGGCCTTCCGCGATGCCCAGTTCGACGACGCCGGCCTGGCGCTCGCGCTGGCGCGCACGGCGAGCGCCCACGGTGCGCTGCTGCTCAACCACTGCGCCGCGCACGAGCTGGTGGTGGAAGACGGTCGGCTGCGCGGCGTGGTGGTGCGCGAGGCCGAGGGTGGGCAAGCGCACCATGTCGCTGCGCGCGCGGTGATCAACGCCACCGGGGTGTGGGGCGACACGCTGCGCCGACGTGCCGATCCGGCCGCCCGCGCGCTGCTGCGCCCGAGCCAGGGCGTGCATCTGGTGGTCGACGCCGACTGTCTGCCCGGCAGCGACGCGCTGCTGGTGCCGCGCACCCCGGACGGACGCGTGCTGTTCATGATTCCCTGGTGCGGAAAGGTGCTGATCGGCACCACCGACACCCCGCGCGCCGATACGCCGGCGGAGCCCGAGCCGCTCGCGGGCGAGGTGGACGAGCTGCTGGCCGCCGCTGCGCGCTGGCTGCGTCGGCCGCCGGCGCGCGAGGCCGTGCGCAGCGTCTTCGTCGGCCTGCGGCCCTTGCTCGGCGAGGATGGAGGCGATGGTGCAAGCAGCCGGCTCTCGCGCGAGCACCGCGTCGAGGTCTCGGCGCAGGGCCTGGTCAGCGTGCTGGGCGGCAAATGGACCACCTATCGCGCCATGGCCGAGCAGGCGGTAGATGCGGCCGAGGTGGTAGGCGGGCTGGCGCGGCGGGCATCGCCGACCGCCTCGCTGGCGCTCGATTGCGGAGTGTGCGCGGGGGAGGCGGGCGAGGCGGACTTGCCGGGCGCGCCTCCGGGGCTTCCCCCCGGCGTGCTGCCCGGCGCCGCGG
>NZ_AMXD01000107.1 GCF_000310185.1 Thauera aminoaromatica S2
CGCCTCGGTGTCGGCGGCCGCGGCCGCCGGCCTGCGGCCACGATGGCCGCGGCTGCCGGCCTCGTGGAAGTCGGGATCGGGGTCGAAGCCGGGTACCCTCTCCTGCGGAATCTGCAGCTTGATCAGCTTTTCGATCTCGGACAGCCAGTGCTTTTCTTCCGAGCTGACCAGCGAGATCGCATAGCCGTGGTGGCCGGCGCGGCCGGTGCGACCGATGCGGTGCACGTAGTCCTCGGCGGTGTGCGGCAGCTCGAAGTTGATCACGAAGGGCAGCTCGTCGATGTCGAGGCCGCGCGCGGCCACGTCGGTGGCGACCAGCACGCGCAGCTTGCCCGACTTGAAGGCCTCGAGCGTGTCGGTGCGCTGCTGCTGGCCCTTGTCGCCGTGGATGGCGTCGGCCGAGATGCCGCTGCGCTCGAGGTAGTGCGCCAGGCGGCCGCACATCAGCTTGGTGTCGACGAAGACCAGGGCCTGGGTGTCGGGTTTGTGGCGCAGCAGGTGGGCGAGCAGGTTGCGCTTCATGCCCGAGGACACCGGGTGCACCACGTGGGTGATGGTCTCGGAGACCATGTTGCGGCGCGCGACCTCGATCAGCTGCGGTTCCTTCAGCATCTGGTCGGCGAGGCGCTTGATCTCGTCCGAGAAGGTGGCCGAGAACAGCAGGCTCTGGCGCTGCTTGGGCAGCAGGGCGAGGATGCGCTTGATGTCGGGGATGAAGCCCATGTCGAGCATGCGGTCGGCTTCGTCCAGCACCAGCACCTCGACCTGCGACAGGTTGATCGACTTCTGCTCGAGGTGGTCGAGCAGCCGGCCCGGCGTGGCGATGACGATCTCGATGCCGCGGCGCAGCTCGGCCTGCTGCGGGCGGATGTCGACGCCGCCATAGACGCACACCGAGCGCAGCGGCAGGTGCTTGCTGTAGGTCTTGACCGACTCGAACACCTGCATCGCGAGCTCGCGCGTGGGCGCGAGGATCAGCGCGCGCGTCTGGTGACGGGCGGGCGAGGTGCTGGTGTTGGCGTGGCGGGCGATGCGGTGCAGCAGCGGCAGGGTGAAGCCGGCGGTCTTGCCGGTGCCCGTCTGGGCGCCGCCCATGACGTCCTTGCCGGCGATGACGATGGGGATGGCCTGGCGTTGGATCGGCGTGGGCTCGGTGTAGCCGGCGTCGGTGACGGCCTGCAGCAGTTCGGGAATGAGGCCGAGATCGGCAAAGCTCATGGGTGCCTTCGGGTTGGAGACGGTCGACAGTCGACCGCCGGATGACGGAAAACCCGGATTATACACGGCACAAAAAGCGTTACCGGACAGGGGCTTCGCCGCCGACCGCGCGGCGGCGGTCCGCCGCGCCTGGTCCGCTCAGCGCTTGAGCGTGAGGAAGGCGGTGACCTCCTCGCGGTCGTGGTAGAGGTGCTTGATGCGCAGGTCGTAGGGGCCGACGCTGGCGAGTCGCTTGCGGATCAGCTCGCGGCACTGCTCGACCGCCTCGACGCGGCGCTTCATCGGCAGCTTGAGGTTGAAGATCGTGTAGCGGCAGCGCCCGGTGGCGACCCATTCGGCCATCAGCGAGGCGATCCGCGAGGGCTGCTCGACCATGTCGCACACCATCCAGTCCACCGGCCGGTGCGGGCGCCAGGTGAAGCCGTCGGCCTTGAGGTGCTCGACCATCTCGGTCGCCATCACGCTGTCGCGCAGCGGGCCGTTGTCGATCGCGGTGACGCGTAGGCCGCGATTGACGAGCTGCCAGGTCCACCCGCCCGGCGCGGCGCCGAGATCGACCGCGCGCTGGCCGGCGCGCAGGATGCTGTCGCGCTCGCCTTCCTCGAGCAGCATCATGAAGGCTTCGGACAGCTTGGCGGTGGAGCGGCTGGGCGCGTTCGAGGGCATGCGCACGCGCGGGATGCCCATCGGCCAGGTCGAGCACTGCCCGGGCTGGCCGGCGGCGAGCCAGGCGGTGGTGGCGCTGGTGAAGAGCACGTGCAGGACCGGCAGGCCGGCGCGGCTGCTGCGCAGGCAGCCGGCCTTCTCGAGCGCCTTGGCGAGCGGCTCGGTGAAGCGCTTGCAGAAGCCCGAGCGCTGCTTGGCCTCGTCGGTGTCCGGAGTCTCCAGCATCACCCCGGAGAAGCGCTGGCCGCTGGCCTTCACCGCCTCGACGATCGGTGTGGCGCGGTCGCGCTCGGGCAGATCGTCGACGCGCGCGAACCACGGCAGGAGCTGGCGCGCGAACACCGGGCGGCGCCAGTCGGTGGATTCGCCGAAGCTGCCGAGCGGGGTGGGCTCGAAGGTCTCGTAGATCACGTAGCCCGAGTCGGGCTCGGCGCGCACGTAGCCGATCAGGCCGGCTTCGGCGGCGATGTCGTCGAGTTCGGCGGCGAGTTCCTTCTCGAAGCCGGCGCGGCAATAGCCGAGGAGGCCGGCGCAGGCGAGCGCGGCGGCGGGGGTGTGCTGGTTCATGGGGTCGGTGCGCGCAGGGGCTGCAGTATGATGGGTCCGTGCCGGGCCGCAGGGGCGGCAACCGGAATCGGCGCAAGGCAGCGGATGATAAGCCGCGAGCGCCGCGCTGGCGAGCATGCCGGCGCTACGACGCAGGTTGAGATCGGGCCGGCCGCCGCGCCTGCGCGGGTTCCGCGCGCCGCAGTTGCGATTCGCGTCGCTCCCAAGGCACACCCTCGCGCCTCCGGAGCAGCCCGCGGGAGCGCGGCGGGTCACGATTCGGTTGTCGGAAAAGGGGATACGGGATGGCAGTACGTGAAATGGAATACCGCCGGCTGGGCGGAGCGGGGCCGCAGGTGTCGGCGGTGTGCCTGGGCACCATGACCTTTGGCCAGCAGAACAGCGAGGCCGAGGCGCACAGCCAGCTCGACCTCGCCGTGGAGCGCGGGATCGACTTCATCGACACCGCCGAGATGTATCCGGTCCCGGCGCGTGCCGAGACCAGCGGCGAGACCGAACGCATCGTCGGCAACTGGCTGGCGCGCCAGGTGCGCGAGAAGCTGGTGATCGCGACCAAGGTGGCGGGGCCGGCGCGCAGCCTGGAGTGGATCCGCGGCGGTCCGCTCGCGCTCGACCGCGCCAACATCCGCACCGCGGTCGAGGGCAGCCTGCGCCGGCTGCGCACCGACTACATCGACCTGTATCAGCTGCACTGGCCGGCGCGCAACCAGCCGCTGTTCGGCCAGCTGCCCTTCGATCCGGCGCGCGAGCGCGAATCCACGCCGATCCGCACCCAGCTCGAGGCGCTCGCCGAACTGGTGGACGAGGGCAAGATCCGCCACGTCGGCCTGTCGAACGAGCAGCCCTGGGGGCTGATGGAGTTCGTGCGCATGGCGCAGGAGAGCGGCCTGCCACGCGTGGTGTCGGTGCAGAACGCCTACAACCTGCTCAACAGGGTGTACGAGTACGGCATGAGCGAGATCACGCTGCGCGAGGACGTGGCGCTGCTGGCGTATTCGCCGCTCGCCTTCGGCCACCTGTCGGGCAAGTATCTCGCCGACCCGGCTGCGCGCGGGCGCCTCACCGAGTTCGAGAATTTCGGTGTGCGCTACGCCAAGCCCGGTGTGCGTGCGGCGGTGGAGCGCTACGCGGAGATCGCGCGGCGGCGCGGGATGAGCCTCACCGCGCTGGCGCTCGCCTTCGTGTATTCGCGCTGGTTCGTGGGCAGCACCATCGTGGGCGCGACCACGGTGGCGCAACTCGCCGAGAACCTCGACGCCTGGCATCGGCGTCTCGACGAGGATGCGCTCGCCGAGATCGAGCGGGTTCATCAGCTGCACGGCAACCCGGCGCCCTGAGCGTCGGTGCGGGTACGGCGGTCAGTGCGCTGCGGGCTGTGCCGGCGCCGCCTGCGCCGTGGAGCGGGGAGGCGCTGCCTTTGGCGCGCCCTGGACGAGCTGCGAGGGCACGATCTCGAGCTTGTGTTCCATCATGTAGTCGTTCATGTCACGCCAGCCGGCGAACACCGCCGCCTTCGAGGCCGCCGGATTGAGCGCGTAGCAGTCCTCCAGCGAGCGCCCGGAGTGGCGGCAGGCGCTCCCGACCGCACGGCCCTCGGCCTCGACCTTCGATGGATTGGGCAGCTCGAGCACCTCGGCGAGTTGGTCGCAGCCGGCTGCGAAGGGCAGCAGGGCGAGGAGGACGAGTCGGCGCAGCGTCGGGGATGGGGTCGGGCGGGGCATGGCGATCCGGGGGCATTCTTCTGGTGGGGTTATCGGCCGCGGCCACCCCATCTTGAGAGGAGTGTCGCGCGCGCGGCACGCTCGCCCTCGAGGCCCACTATTCGAGTGCGCGCGGATCTATAATCGCGCCCGCTTCCGGGCCGTCCTGCCCGGCTCCTTTCTGTGTGTCGAATCGATGAACAAGATGCGTTTCAAGGCCTTGGCCGCAGCGGTCGCTGCCGGCGGTCTCTTCTTCGCGCCCGGCTCGGTGGTCCAGGCCAGCGCCCAGCAGCAGGTCCAGCTCTTCCATCGCCTGCCCGATGCCAAGGCGGGGGCGCTGAAGGATTTGGTCGAGCGCTTCAACGCGCAGTCCAAGGACGTGCAGGTCGTGATGTCCGCGGCGGACTGGCGCTCGGGCGCGCCCCACCTGATGATCCTCGAGGGCGACGACGAGGAGGAGTTCGTCGCCGGCAAGCCGCGCTTCAAGCCGCTCTTCCAGCTCATGAAGGAAAGTGGCGTGCCGCTGCAGACCCTGCGTCCGCCCGCGATGATGACGCGCACCCCGGTCGATGCCAAGGGACAGCTGCTGGCGCTGCCGGTCGGCCTGTCGACCCCGGTGCTGTTCCTCAACCGCGACGCGCTGCGCCAGGCCGGCCTCAACCCGGAGACCACCCGGATCAACACCTGGTTCGATCTGCAGGAAACCCTCGGGCGCCTCGCCGATACCGGTCACACCTGCCCCTATACCGTGGCCGAGCCCGGCCGCGTGATGGTGGAGAACCTCTCGGCCTGGCATAACGAGCCGGTGGCCGCGCAGAGCGGCAAGACCACCGTACCGAGCTTCAACGGCATGTTTCAGGTCAAGCATGTGGCGATGATGGCGAGCTGGACGCGTGCGCGCTACCTGCACGTGTTCGACCAGCAGGCCGAGGCCGAGCAGCGCTTCGCGCGCGGCGAGTGCGCGGTGATCGCCGCGCCCTCGGCGAGCTGGACCGACTTCCGCCGTGCCGGCAAGGTCGATGTGGCGGTGTCCAAGCTGCCCTACTACGACGACTTCCCCGGTGCGCCGCAGAACACCATCGCCGACGGTCCCGCACTGTGGGCCTCGGCAGGCAAGAAACCGGCCGAATACAAGGCCGTGGCGCGTTTCGTGAGTTTCTGGCTGCAGCCCGACAACCAGGTCGCGTGGCAGCGCGAGACCGGCTACCTGCCGCTCAACCGCGCCGGCCTGCTGGCCTCGCGCAGCGAGCTGCTCGGCAACGACCTCGAGAACATCCAGGTCGCGGTCGACCAGCTCGGCGGCAAGCCCGCCACGCCGCAGTCGTCGGCGCAGCCGGTGGTCGAGCGCCAGAAGGTGCGCCGCATCCTCGACGAGGAACTCGCCGGCGTGTGGGCCGACGAGAAGGCCGCGAAGGAAGCGCTCGACAACGCGGTGACGCGCGCCCGCAACGGCAACTGAGCTCGCTACCGCTCACCTGCGGCGCCCGGGGTTGCGGCTTGACGCCGCGCGCGGGCGCCGCCTAACATCTACGATTTTCCGCGAGCCAGAACGCCTTGTCCGTCCAGCAGCTCTTCGCGCCGATCGCCGCCGACATGCAAGCGGTGGATACGGTCATCCGCAACCGACTGCACTCGGACGTGGCCCTGATCCGCCGCATCGCGGAATACATCGTCGGCAGCGGCGGCAAGCGGCTGCGCCCCGCGCTGGTGCTCTACGCGGCGGGCGCGCTCGACTATCGCGGCGTGCATCACCACGAGCTCGCCGCGGTCGTCGAGTTCATCCACACCGCCAGCCTGCTGCACGACGACGTCGTCGACGAGTCCGACCTGCGCCGCGGCAAGCGTACCGCCAACGCCGCCTTCGGCAACGCCTCTGCCGTGCTGGTGGGCGACTTCCTCTATTCGCGTGCCTTCCAGATGATGGTCGGGGTCGACGAGATGCGCGTGATGCGCGTGCTCGCCGACGCAACCAACATCATCGCCGAGGGCGAGGTGCTGCAGCTGCTCAACTGCCACAACGCCGACGTCGTCATCGAAGACTACCTGCGCGTGATCCGCTACAAGACCGCCAAGCTCTTCGAGGCCGCGGCGCGCCTGGGCGGCATCGTGGCCGGTGCGGACGACGCGCTCGAGCAGCGCCTGGCCGCCTTTGGCATGCACCTTGGCACCGCCTTCCAGCTCATCGACGACGTGCTCGACTACTCCGCCGACGAGGCCGACACCGGCAAGCACCTTGGGGACGACCTCGCCGAAGGCAAGCCGACGCTGCCGCTGATCCACGTGATGCAGCATGGCACGGCGGAGCAGGGCGCGCTGGTGCGTCACGCGATCGAAGGCGGCGGCCGCGGCGATTTCGCGGCCGTGCTCGCGGCGATCCAGTCGACCGGCGCGCTCGAAGAGACGCGCCGCTACGCGGAAGCGGAGGCGAAGCTCGCAATCGACGCGATTTCGGTGCTTCCCCCTTCCATTTTCAAGGAAGCGCTGCTACAATTATCGGACTTTGCAGTTCGGCGAAAACACTGATATAGTTTCTGGCTTCGCAGGGCAGCAAAAAGCAGCAAAAAAGTGTCGGGGAATAGCTCAGCCTGGTAGAGCACTGCGTTCGGGACGCAGGGGCCGGAGGTTCGAATCCTCTTTCCCCGACCAAAAATCCCGCAAAAAAGCCACTCAATGAGTGGCTTTTTTGTTATCGAATCAAGGGTTTGCGTTTGATTGCCCCCTTGATGCTGCGTCCCGGTGTCGCGCTGATCCGCTTTAGCGCGACACGAAATCTGCACTGCAGCGCGCCCGGATCTGACTCTCCAGGTTGGCCGTACGATTGTCCGGGCAGGATCCACATCCCGATTGCAGCCACCGCGGCTCAGGTCGGGCGGGTTTCACCGCGGTGCCGCCGCCACGCGAAACCCCGGCACGCGGATCCGCCCGTGCTGCTTCAAGCGCTCAGCGCGCCCAACACCTCGTCGAGCATCTTGCGGGCGTCGCCGAACAGCATGCGGTTGTTTTCCTTGTAGAACAGCGGGTTGTCGACCCCGGCGTAGCCGGAAGCCATGCTGCGCTTCATGACGATCGAGGTCCGTGCCTTCCACACCTCGAGCACCGGCATGCCGGCGATCGGGCTGCCCGGGTCTTCCTGCGCGGCCGGGTTCACGATGTCGTTGGCACCGATCACGATCGCCACATCCGTTTCGGGGAAGTCCGCGTTGATCTCGTCCATCTCGAGCACGATGTCGTAGGGAACCTTGGCCTCGGCCAGCAGGACGTTCATGTGGCCGGGCATGCGGCCTGCCACCGGGTGGATGGCGAAGCGCACGGCGACGCCCTGTCCGCGCAGCACGTTGACGATCTCGCAGACGACGTGCTGTGCCTGTGCGACCGCCATGCCGTAGCCCGGCACGATGACGATGTTCTTCGCGTCGCGCAGCAGGTCGGCGGTATCCACCGCGCTGATCGACGTGACCTCGCCGGCCGGCTCCGATCCGTCGGCCGTCGCCGCGGGCGCGCCGCTGCCGGAGCCGAAGCCGCCCGCGATGACGCTGACGAAGTTGCGGTTCATCGCGCGGCACATGATGTAGGACAGGATCGCCCCCGAGGAGCCCACCAGCGCGCCGACGACGATCAGCAGATCGTTGCCCAGCATGAAGCCCGTCGCCGCCGCCGCCCAACCCGAATAGCTGTTGAGCATCGAGACCACGACGGGCATGTCGGCTCCACCGATCGCCATCACCATGTGCACGCCGAAGGCCAGCGCGATCAACGTCATCACCAGCAGCAAGGCCATGCCGGCCCAGATCGAGTGTGTGTTGAGGAACCAGCGCCCGAGCAGGATCACCAGGATCAGCCCGGCGAGGTTGAGCCAGTGGCGCGCGGGCAGCAGCAGCGGTTTGCCGCCGATCTTGCCGGAGAGCTTGGCGAAGGCGACCAGCGAGCCGGAGAAGGTGACTGCGCCGATCAGGATGCCGACGTAGATCTCCACCTCGTGGATGGTCTTCTCGGCAGCGGTGGGGAACACCAGGGAGGTGTCCACGTAGCTCGCGAAGCCCACCAGGCAGGCCGCCAGACCCACCAGGCTGTGCATGAGGGCGACGAGCTCGGGCATCTGCGTCATCTGCACCTTCTTCGCGGCGTAGAGGCCGACGGCGGCGCCGATGACGAGGGCGATGACGATCCATGGAATGCCGCCCATGCCGACTTGCGGGCCGAACACGGTGGCCAGCACCGCGATGCTCATGCCCGCGATGCCGAACAGGTTGCCGCGGCGCGCGGTCTCGGGATGGGCGAGTCCGCCCAGGCTGAGGATGAAGAGGATGGTGGCGCCGATGTACGAGACAGTGGCCAGACTTGAGGTCATTGTCTTCTCCTTATTTGCGGAACATCGCCAGCATGCGACGCGTCACCGCGAAGCCGCCGAACATGTTGACGGCCGTGAGGGTGATGGCGACGAAGGCGAGCACGCCGATCAGCCCCCCCGGTCGATCGCTGGCGCCTTCGGCCAGCGGTGGGGCGATCTGCACGAGCGCGCCGATCGCGATGATCGACGAGATGGCGTTGGTGACGCTCATCAGCGGCGTGTGCAGCGAGGGTGTGACGTTCCAGACCACCATGTAGCCCACGAAGCAGGCCAGCACGAACACGGTGAAGTGCGTGAGGAAGCTGGCCGGGGCGTACAGACCGACGAGCAGGAACAGCAGGGCGCCGACACCGAACACGATCGCCAGCGACTTGACCGGCATCGGCGCGCCGGCCCCGTGGCCATGGCCCTTGGGTGCGGTGATCGGTGCGCTCGAAGCCTTGGGTTTGGCCGATGCGGCCGGCAGCTTGGGAGGTGGTGCGGGCCAGGTGAGCTCACCCTGCTTGATCACGGTGAGGCCACGGATCGCGTCGTCCTCGAAGTTGACGGCGATGTTGCCATCCTTTGCCTTGCACAGGTCTTCGGTGAGGCGGAGGAGGTTGTTCGAATACAGGGTCGAGGATTGCCTGGCCAGCCGGCTCACGAGGTCGGTGTAGCCGATGATCGTGACTCCATGGCGTACCACCGCCTCGCCGGGCACGGTGAGCTCGCAGTTGCCGCCCTGCTCGGCGGCGAGGTCGACGATCACGCTGCCCGGCTTCATGCTCTGCACCATCTCGGCGGTGATCAGCTTGGGTGCGGGTTTGCCCGGGATCAGCGCGGTGGTGATCACGATGTCGGCGTCCTTCGCCTCGCGCGCGTACATCTGGCGCTGCGCGGCCTGGAAGCCCTCGCTCATCACCTTCGCGTAACCGCCGCCACCCGAGCCCTCTTCGTCGTAATCGACCTTGACGAACTCGCCGCCGAGCGACACCACCTGGTCGGCGACCTCGGCGCGGGTGTCGTTGGCGCGCACGACCGCGCCCAGGTTGGCCGCGGTGCCGATCGCCGCCAGGCCGGCGACGCCGGCGCCGGCGATGAAGACCTTGGCCGGCGGGATCTTGCCCGCGGCGGTGATCTGGCCGTTGAAGAAGCGCCCGAAGGCGTTCGCCGCCTCGACCACCGCGCGGTAGCCGCTGATGCCGGCCATGGAAGACAGCGCGTCCATCTTCTGCGCGCGGCTCAGCTGCCGCGGCAGGCAGTCGATCGCGAGCACGGTGGTCTTGCGCGCCTGCAAGGCCGCCATCAGTTCGGGGTGCTGCGCCGGCCAGACGAAGCCGATCAGCGTCGCGCCCTCGCGCAGCATGCCGACCTCATCCAGCGTGGGCGGGCGCACCTTGAAGACGATGTCGGCACGGCCCAGCAGCTCGGCCGACCCGGGCGACACCTCCGCGCCGGCAGCGCGGTAGTCGTCGTCGGAGAAGTTGGCCGCCGCGCCGGCGCCGCTCTCGACCGCGACGGAGAAGCCCAGCTTGATGAGTTTCGCCACGACCTCGGGAACGGTCGCGACGCGCTTTTCACCGGCGAAGGTTTCCTTCGGAACTCCGATCAGCAAGGTCATGATCCCGACTCCGCGCAGGTTTGATTGTGGAAGCGGGGCGCGGCCGTGTGGCTGGTGCGGGCATGCCCGGGGAAGTCTTGCGCCGTCGCTGCGCGCGGGCTCCCCGGGGTGGGTGCGAAGCGGATTTCACGAAGCGTGGCTCCGCAAGCCATGGTCGGGTGCATCGGGTTCTCCCTGTTCGGTTTTCGTTGGTGCCGGCGTGCGTATTCGTCTCGGACATGCCCGCCTGGCCCGGGCGAACTCATGGGCGATCGCATTCGCGTCGATTGCCGATGTTCGTTCCCTTGGCGAGTATGCCGGATCCGACCTGGCTTTCGATAGCCAGGGCGATGCCCGGGCCACCGCCGATGCACCGTGAAGCGAGGCCGCGTCCCGGCGTGAGCATGCGTGCATCCGCGCCCGGCACCGCGTGGCGCTCGAAGCAGATCAGGTCGCCATCGTGCGCTGCCGAGGGCGGGTTCTTGATGGTCTGCTTGGCCACACCAAAAAACCTTATCCTGCCCGCCTGAAGTTCTATCGAGCTGCAAGGGCTATCCATCGCACGAGGCTGCGGTGGTCAGGGACGTGGAATGTGCGGCGTCCCCCGCGCCACGCGAACCTGCCGGAGCAGCGCGGAAACGTCGGAATCCAAGGAGATCGTCATCATGTCGATCGGCGCATCATTCAGCGCAGTCGTGCAGCCGAGGCGGGCGCGCCGGTCGGATACCATTGCCGAGCAGATCGAGGGCTTGAGCACGGGCGGAGCCTCGTCGTCCGTGCGGCGGTCCCGATCGCGCGGCCGTCTGCCCCCGTTGGCACGCTGCGAAGCCTCGAGGTCACGATTTCGAGCATGAACCCCAAGCCCCGCCACATCGAACGCGCGCTCCGGGAGCGCGTCGAGATCGTGCCCTACGATCCGGCCTGGCCGGGGCTCTTCGCCGAGGAGGTGGCGCGGCTGCGTGCGGCCCTGCCGGCGGAGCTGATCGGGCGCATCGAGCACTTCGGCAGCACCGCGGTGCCCGGCCTGGCGGCCAAGCCGATCATCGACATGCTGGTCGAGGTACGCTCGATGGAGGACGTAGCGGAGCGCATCGCACCGCTGCTGCGGGCGCTGGGCTACGAGTTCTTCTGGCGCGCCCCCGGGCACGGGCTGCCCGGCATGGAGTACGCGTGGTTCATCCGCCGCGATGCTGCGGGCCGGCGCACGCATCACATCCATTTTGTCGAGGCGGGCTCGTCGGAGTGGGGGCGCCTGCGGTTCCGCGACTACCTGCGCGCGCATTCCGAAGTCGCGCGAGCGTATGGCGCACTCAAGCAGCGCATTGCGGCCCAATATCCCGACGACCGCATCGCCTACGCGAAGGCGAAGACGTGCTTCGTGCGCGAGGTGATGCGGGCGGTGCGGCGGGATCACATCCCTTGGTAGATCGGCCCTTCGCCACCCTGCGGCACGACCCAGTTGATGTTTTGCGTCGGGTCCTTGATGTCGCAGGTCTTGCAGTGGATACAGTTCTGCGCGTTGATCTGCAGGCGCGGCCCGGATTCTTCGCGGACGATCTCGTACACGCCGGCGGGGCAATAGCGCTGCTCGGGAGCGTCGTACTTGGCCAGGTTCACCGCGATCGCCACCGACGGATCCTTCAGCTGCAGGTGGCAGGGCTGCTCTTCCTCGTGGTTGGTGTTCGAGAGGAAGACCGAGGACAGGCGGTCGAAGGTGAGTACGCCGTCGGGCTTCGGATAGTCGATCTTCGGGCACTCGGAAGCCGGTTTGAGCTTGTCGTGGTCCGACGAGTTGTGCAGCGTCCAGGGGGCCTTGCCGCGGAACAGCATCTGGTCCATGCCGAAGAGGAAGGAGCCCATCCACAGGCCCTTCTTCATCAGCGGCTTGAAGTTGCGGTATTTGTGCAGTTCGGCGTACAGCCAGGAGTCGCGGAAGGCGGCCGGGTAGGCGGTGAGGGCGTCGCGCTGGCGATTCGCGGCGAGCGCGTCGAAGGCCGCTTCGGCGGCGAGCATGCCCGACTTGATCGCGGTGTGCGTGCCCTTGATGCGGGCGGCGTTGAGGAAGCCGGCGTCGTCGCCGATCAGGCCGCCGCCCGGGAAGATCAGCCGCGGCAGGCTCTGGATGTTGCCGGTGGCGATGGCGCGCGCGCCGTAGGCCAGGCGCTTGCCGCCTTCGATGTGCTTGCGTACCTCGGGGTGGGTCTTCCAGCGCTGCATCTCGTCGAAGGGCGACAGGTGCGGGTTCTCGTAGTTGAGGCCGACCACGAAGCCGAGCGCGACCAGGTTGTCCTCGAGGTGGTAGATGAAGCCGCCGCCATAGGTGCGGTTGTCCATCGGCCAGCCGGCGGTGTGCACGACGAGGCCCGGGCGGTGCTGCTCGGGCTTGACCTCCCACAGCTCCTTGATGCCGATGCCGTAGGTCTGCGGGTCGACGCCCTCGCGCAGCTTGTACTTCGCCTCCAGCTGCTTGCCGAGGTGGCCGCGACAGCCCTCGGCGAACAGGGTGTACTTGGCGTGCAGTTCCATGCCCGGCTGGTGGTGCGGGCCGGGGGTGCCGTCACGGTTGAGGCCCATGTCGCCGGTGGCGACGCCCTTCACCGCGCCGGATTCGTCGTAGAGGATCTCGGCCGCGGCGAAGCCGGGGTAGACCTCGATGCCGGCGGCCTCGGCCTGCTCGCCCAGCCACTTGACGAGGTTGCCCAGGCGCACGATGTAGTTGCCGTGGTTCTCGAAGCAGTCCGGGGTGAGTGCGGGCGGAACGCGGCGCACGCCGGTCTCGGAGAGGAACAGCACTTGGTCCTCGGTGACCGCGGTGGTGAGCGGGGCGCCCTTGTCCTTCCAGTCGGGGATCAGCTCGTTCAGCGAGCGCGGATCGATGACCGCCCCCGACAGGATGTGGGCGCCGATCTCCGCGCCCTTCTCGATCAGGCACACCGACAGCTCGCTGCCCTTGGCTTCGGCGAGCTGCTTCAGGCGGATCGCCGCGGCCAGGCCCGCAGGGCCGCCGCCGACGACCAGCACGTCGAATTCCATCGATTCGCGTTCCATACCGTTCTCCTCGTATCTTCTTTCAGTGGGTCGCGTAGCGAGACGCGCCATCCGCGCAGTTTAACCCTTCGTGCGAATCCCCGCCGCCGGTGGGCGCGCGCATGCGCGCGCCCACCGGCGGCGGGGGGA
>NZ_AMXD01000108.1 GCF_000310185.1 Thauera aminoaromatica S2
TCGCTCGCGGCCGGCTCGACCGCGACCACCGCGGCCTCGCCAGCCGCTGTCGCATGCACGCAGGACGCCATGAGGGCCAGCGCGGCGAGGGCCGCGGCAGTTACAAAACATTTGCCCAGACCGGGCTTGCTTTGCATTAGGATTCCGGCCTCAAGTACTTGTTCGGATTGCTTATTATCCATGTCTAAGATCGTCCGGAATCAGGTCGTGCCGCACCGCCGCCTGTTACTCAAGGGCCTCGCCACGCTCCCGCTGGGGCTTTCGGCCGCCGCCCAGGCCGCCCAGCGCGACCCGCAACTCGACTTCCGCCACACTCACACCGACGAGCGCCTGAGCGTCGCCTTCCGCAACCGCCAGGGTTACATCCAGCCCGCCCTGCAGCGCATCGACTGGCTCTTGCGCGACTTTCGGACCGGAGAGTCTACACGGATGGATCCGCGCCTCTATGACATGCTTCACGCATTGAGCCTCGCGTGCGGCGGAAACACCTTCGAGATCATCTCGGGCTACCGCTCGCCGACCACCAACACCATGCTGCGCAAGACACGCGGCGGCGGGGTGGCCAGGCGCAGCCTGCACATGGACGGCAAGGCGATCGACATCCGCCTGGTGGGCGTCGATACCGCCCGCCTGCGCGACGCCGCGCTCGCGCTCGGCGGCGGCGGCGTCGGCTACTACCCCGACTCCGACTTCGTGCACATCGACACCGGTCCGGTGCGCAGCTGGGGTCCGCGGTCGGCCTGATCCCGTCGCACCCGGCCCGCATCGGCCCTTTCAGAACAGCAGCAAGCCCCACACCACGGCAGCGTGGAGCAGTGCGAGCAGCACCGCCGCGCTGCCGACGTCCTTCGCGCGCTTGGCCAGCTCGTGCCGCTCCAGCGACACCCGGTCGACCGTCGCCTCCACAGCCGAGTTCAGCAATTCCACCACCAGCACCAGCAGGACGCTGCCGATCATCAGCGCGCGCTCGACCGCACCCTCGCCCAGCCACAGCGCGAGCGGAACCGCGACCAGGGTGAGCCATATTTCCTGGCGGAAGGCATCCTCGTGCCGGTAGGCTGCGCGCAGTCCGTCCATCGAATAGCGGGCCGCGTTGAAGATCCGGCGCAGACCGGTCTTGCCTTTGAAGGGACTTTCCATCCTGGCTCATCCATCCGTGCTCGAAAGGTTCGCGATCATGCCACGAAAGCGCGGCACGACCCGCGCCGTGGCGCGGCTCCGACGCTCCCGATCCGGCGCCGGCACGGCGGCGGAGGGGGTACGATGACGCGCACGATCGGCCGCTTCGAGATCCGCCGCGAACTCGGCCGCGGCGCACAGAGCGTGGTGCACCTGGCGTGGGACCCGCAGCTCGAGCGCGAGGTGGCGCTCAAGGCGCTGCACCTCGGCCCCCGCCCCGGCCACGACAACGCCTCGCTGCTCGCCGAGGCGCGCGCGGTGAGCCGGCTGCGCCACCCCGGCATCGTCCCGGTGTTCGAGGCCGGCGAGGACGGCGGCGATCCTTACCTGGTGTTCGAGTACGTGCCCGGCGAAAGCCTGGCCGCGCTGCTCGACCGGCGCGGGCCGCTGCCTGCCGGCGAGGCCGTGGAGCGCATGCTGGAGATACTCGCCGCGCTCGCCGAGGCGCACGCGCAGGGCGTGATCCATCGCGACCTCAAGCCCAGCAACGTGCTGCTCGACGGCGGCGGCCATGCGCGCGTGATGGATTTCGGCATCGCCCGCCGCATCGAGGCCGCGGGGGCCAGCGAGGGCCTCTCGGGCACCCCGGGCTACATGGCGCCGGAGTACATCGAGCGCCGCGAGATCGGCCCGCGCAACGACGTCTTCGCCGCCGGCGTGCTGCTGATCGAGCTGCTCGCCGGTCGTCCGCTGGCGCGCGAGGGCGGCGTGAAGAGGGTCCTCGAGCGCACGCGCAGCACACCCGTCACCCTGCCCGCGGACGGCCCCCCGGTCGACGAGGCCCTGGCCGCGATCGCGCTGCGTGCCGCCGCGCTCGACCCGCTCGCGCGCTTTGCCGACGCCGCCGAGTTCCGCCTCGCGCTCGAAGCCTGGCGCCAGCCCGCCGAGACCGACCCGGAGGCCGGCAGCGAGGCCAGGCCGGGCGCGGTGGATTTCCTGATGCGCCGCATGAAGCACCGCGGCGACTTTCCCGCACTCTCCGAATCGGTAGTGGCGATCAACCGCATCGCGGCCAGCGAATCGGAGAGCGTGGGCACCCTGTCGGCACTGATCCTGCGCGACTTCGGCCTCACCAACAAGCTGCTGCGGGTGGTGAACTCCGCGCATTTCCGCCCCGCCGGCGGCGGGCGCATCAGCACGATCTCGCGCGCGGTGGTGGTGCTCGGCTTCGATGCGGTGCGCAACATCGCGATCACCGTGCTGCTCTTCGAGCACCTGCAGAACAAGTCCAACGCCAGCCAACTGCAGGAGGAGTTCCTGCGCGCCTGCCTGGCGGGCCTGTTCGCGCGCGAACTCGCCCGGCGCCTGCGCCTGCGCGACGGTGAGCAGAGCTACATCTGCGCGGTGTTCCACAATCTGGGCAGGCTGCTGTGCCAGTTCTACTTCCCGGAGGAGAGCGAGGACATCCGCCGCGTCGTGCAGCAGCACGGCTGCAGCGAGGAGAGCGCGGCGCAGCGCGTGCTCGGCGCCGGCTACGAGGAACTCGGCATCGCGCTCGCGCGCGCCTGGGGCTTCCCCGAGCTGATCCAGAACAGCATGCGCACCCTGCCCGAGGGCCCGGTCCATGCGCCGCGCAGTGCCGACGAGCGCCTGCAGAGCCTGGCCGCCTGCGCCAACGCGTGTTGCGATGCGGTGTCGCGCCTCGCCCCCGCGGAGCGCGAGCGTGCGCTGGCCGACATCGCCGCGCGCTTCGACGAGGCCGTGCCGGTGCCTGCGCGCGAGGCGCGCGAGCACCTGCGCAGCGCGGTCGACGAGATCGGCGAATTCGCCCGCGTGGTCAAGGTAAGCCTCGCGCAGACGCGCTTCGGGCGCAACCTGCGTCACTTCATCGACGGCAGCACGCCGGCGGAGGGCGCACGGGTCGACGCCACGCTGATGCCCGCCTCCGCGCTGCTCGAGCAGTCGCTGCCCGCCGAGGGCGGTGCGGAAGGCCAGCGCGCCGCCGACCCGCAGGCCGTGCTGAGCGCAGGCATCCAGGACATCAGCAACAGCTTGGTCGAGGATTTCCGCCTCAACGACGTGCTGCGCATCATCCTCGAGACCATGTACCGCGCGATGGGCTTCAAGCGCGTGCTGCTGTGCGTGCGCGACGCGCGCAGCAACGCCATGTGCGGGCGCTTCGGCTTCGGCCCCGAGGTAGGCGAGCTCGCCAAGCAGCTGCGCTTCAGCCTCTCGGCCCAGCCCGACAACGTCTTCAACGTGGCCACCGCACGCGGCGTGGACGTGCTGATCAGCGACGTGGACGACCCCAAGATCGCCGCCCGCGTGCCGGCGTGGTACCGCAGGTCGGTGGCGGCGCGCACCTTCGTGCTCTTTCCACTCACGATCAAGGGCCGCCCGGTGGCGATGATCTACGCCGACAAGGATCGCGCCGGAGAGCTGCGCATCAGCGAGCAGGAGCTCGCCATGCTGCGCACCCTGCGCAACCAGGCGGTGCTGGCGATCAAGCAGGCGGGCTAAGGTGAATCGCCCCCGCGAGGCTTCCGGGGACGAGCACGCGAGCCCCGCTCACTGCGGATCGATCCGCAGCACCCGCCCGGCGCTCTCGTCGAGCAGCCACAGGCGGCCGTCCGGCCCCTGGCGCACGTCGCGGATCCGCCCCAGGCCTTCGAGCAGGCGCTCCTCGCGCACCACGCGCTCGCCATCGAGCACCAGGCGGGCGAGCAGCTGGAACTTGAGTGCGCCGACGAAGAGGTTGCCCTGCCACTGCGGGAAGGCATCGCCGGTATAGAAGGCCATGCCCGAGGGGGCGATCGAGGGTGTCCATTGCAGCACCGGCGCCGCCACGTCTTCGCGCTCGCTGCCGGCGCCGATCTTGCGACCGGTGACGTATTCGCGGCCGTAGGTGATCTCCGGCCAGCCGTAATTGCGCCCGCCCAGGGTGCGGTTGATCTCGTCGCCGCCCTGCGGGCCGTGCTCGTGGGTCCACAGCTCGCCGGTGCGCGGGTGCAAGGCCGCACCCTGCACGTTGCGGTGGCCCCAGGACCAGATCTCGCCGCGCACGCCTGCACGCCCCACGAGCGGGTTGTCGGCGGGCACGCCGCCGTCGGGATCGATGCGCACCACCTTGCCGAGATGGCTGTCGAGCGCCTGCGCGCGCTCGCGGTGGTGGAACCGATCGCCCAGGGTCACGAACAGGCGGCCGTCGCGCCCGAACACCAGGCGCGAGCCCCAGTGGTGATTGCCCGCGGGATCCTCGTCCTGCGCGAAGATGCGGCGCACGTCCTCGAGGCGCAGGCCGTCGACGTCGAGCCGCGCGCGCGCCACGGCGGTGCGCGCTCCCCGCGCGGTCGGCTCGGCGTAGGAGAACACGATCAGGCGGTCACGGTCGAAGTCGGGCGCGAGCGCAACGTCGAGCAGGCCGCCCTGCCCGCGCGCATGGACCTCGGGCACGCCGGCGATGGGTTCCGACACCCGCCCTGCCGTATCGACGATGCGCATCCGCCCCGGGCGCTCGGTCACCAGCATGCGACCGTCGGGGAGGAAGGCGAGCGCCCACGGACTCTCCAAACCGCGCGCGACCTCGGTCACGCGCAGCGGCCCCGTCTCGCTCGGATACACCATGCCGGTCGCGCCCGCGAGCGGGGCGTGCATGCTGCCGGCGGCGAGCATGCCGGCGAGCAGCGCGACGCGCAGCGCTGCGCGCGTGCGCGAGCTCGAAAGTTCGCGAACTTTGCCATCCTGCATCGGGTCATCTCCCCAGGTTATTGCGCGCCGCACCACGCGCCGCGCATTTGCCGCTAAGCTCCGCCAGCCATCGACGCACGACACCGAACCGCCGCCACCTTCCCAGCGCTGCTGTGCGCGCCGCACCACCGACAGGCAGCCAACCGCTTTTTCGGACCACAGATGCCCACATCCGTTCGCACGCTGCTGCGCGCGCTCTTCATCGCCGCCCTCGGTGGCGCCTTCTGGCTCGCGCTGATGCCGATCGAGCCGGTGATCAAGCTGTTCTCCTGGCAGGACAAGGTCGAGCACGCCCTGCTCTTCGCCGGCCTCGCGATCCTCGGCGTCGCCGCCTGGCCACAACGCGTCGGCCTGCTCGCGGCCGGGCTGCTGGCCTACGGCGCGGCGATGGAGGTGGCGCAGTCGACCACCGCCTACCGCGTCGGCGATCCGCTCGACTGGCTCGCCGACGCGGTCGGGCTGCTGGTCTTGCTGCCCTTCCTCCGCAACCGGAAAACGAACACGGCGAACGCCCGGTAAACTCCCTGCCGGCACGCGGGCCCATGCGGTCCGCGCTCGACACCTCCCGAACAGGCCTGCCCATGCTCCACCACCCGCGCATCGCCCTCGTCACCGGCGCCACGATGGCCAAGCCGGATCCCGAAACCCACCTGCTCGTCGACGCCCTCGCGCAGCGCGGCATCGTCGCCGACGTGCCGCCCTGGAACAGCGAACAGGACTGGGCCGCGTACCCCCTCGTGGTGGTACGCACGCCATGGGACTACTTCCGCCACCTCGACGCTTTCCTGGCCTGGGCCGAGCGCACCAGCGCGCTCACCCATCTCGTCAACCCGGTAGCCGTGATCGCGTGGAACAGCCACAAGGGCTACCTGCGCGAACTCGCGGCCGGCGGCGTCGCCACCGTGCCCACGCTGTGGATCGAACGCGGTGACACCGCCGCCGGCGCACGGCTGACCGCGCAGGGCTGGGACGAGGTGGTGGTCAAGCCCGCGGTGTCCATCGGCGCCATCGGCGCCCTGCGCGCCAGGGCCGACGACCCCGCCTGCCGCGCGCATCTGGAGGACCTGGTCGCAGCGGGCGACGTCATGGTCCAGCCCTTCGTGCACAGCATCGCAGAGGCGGGCGAGGTGTCGATGATCTACTTCGGCGGGGTCTTTTCCCATGCCATCTGCAAACGCCCTGCCGCAGGCGACTATCGTGTGCAGGACCTGTACGGCGGCACGGTGCATGCGCACACGCCAACCGCGGCCGAGCGCAGGCTGGCCGAGGCCGTGCTCGCGCAGGCGCCCGCGGCGACCACCTATGCCCGGGTCGACCTGGTGAGCCACGAGGGTCGGCCGGCGCTGATGGAGCTGGAGGCCATCGAGCCCGAACTCTTCCTCGGCGCAACCCCGGACGCGGCCGCGAACTTCGCCGCCGAACTGGCACGCCGGCTCGAAGTGGCGCAGGCGCAAGGATAGGCGCGGGCACGGGCGCACCGTGCGATCCGCCGCCAGCACCGGCGGCGCGCCTTTTTTGCGGTCGGGCGCACCTGCCGGCGCACACCTTGTTATCATCGCGGCCTTTCCAATCAAGCGCTTGCGCACTTCAACCACCGATGAGCATCGACCGCCACACCCTCGAACTCCTCGCCCCCGCCAAGACCGCCGACTTCGGCATCGAGGCCATCGACCACGGCGCGGACGCGGTCTACATCGGCGGCCCGGCCTTCGGCGCGCGCTCCTCCGCGGACAACTCGGTGGAGGACATCGCGCGCCTCGTGCAGCACGCCCACCGCTATCACGCCGAGGTCTTCGTCGCCACCAACACCATCCTCTTCGACCACGAGATCGAGCCGGCGCGCAAGCTGATCTGGCAACTGTACGATGCCGGCGTCGACGCGCTCATCGTGCAGGACATGGGCCTGCTCGAGCTCGACCTGCCGCCGATCCAGCTCCACGCCAGCACCCAGACCGACATCCGCGACGCGAGCAAGGCGCGCTTCCTGCAGGACGTGGGCTTCTCGCAGATCGTGCTGGCGCGCGAGCTGTCGTTGAACGAGGTGAAGAAGATCGCCGCGGCCACCACCTGCCAGCTCGAATACTTCGTGCACGGCGCACTGTGCGTGGCCTTCTCCGGCCAGTGCTACATCAGCCACGCGCACACCGGGCGCAGCGCCAACCGCGGCGAGTGCTCGCAGGCCTGCCGGCTGCCCTACGACCTCAAGGACAAGGACGGCCACACCGTCGCCAGCAACCAGCACATGCTGTCGATGAAGGACAACAACCAGAGCGCCAACTTGCGCGCGCTCGCCGCCGCGGGGGTAAGCTCGTTCAAGATCGAGGGCCGCTACAAGGATCTCTCCTACGTCAAGAACATCACCGCGCACTACCGCACGCTGATCGACGAGATCCTCGAGCACCCGGACACCGACGGCGCCCGATATCGCCGCGCCTCCAGCGGACGCACCTTCTTCTTCTTCACCCCGCAGGCCGACAAGACCTTCAACCGCGGCTACACGGACTACTTCACCAACGATCGCCGCCACGGCATCGAGGCGTTCGAATCGCCCAAGTTCGTCGGCGAGCCCATCGGCCGCGTGAAGAAGATCGACACCAAGGGGCGCAAGTTCTTCGACGTCGAGCGCGCGGCGCCGATCCACAACGCCGACGGCCTGACCTGGTACGACCCCAAGGGCGAGCTCACCGGCCTGCGGGTGAACCGCGCCGAGGCGGACGGCGGCGGCGAAGGCATCGACCGCATCTTCCCTGCCGACCCCCTGCCGACCGACCTGGTCCCCGGCACCTCGCTGTTCCGCAACCATGACCACGAATTCGAGCGCGCGCTGGGGAAGAAGTCGGCCGAGCGCCGCATCCGTGTCGATGCACGTTTCGCCGCCACCCACGACGGCTTCGCGCTGACCCTGACCGACGAGGACGGCGTCGCCGTCACCGCGACGCTTGCCGCCGCCTTCGAGCCGGCACAGAACGCCGAGCGTGCACTCGCCACCCTGCGCGAGCACCTCGGCAAGCTGGGCAACACGATCTTCAGCGCAGGCGAGCTCGTGCTCGACCTGCCCGCCGCGCCCTTCCTGCCCGCCGGACAGCTCAATGCACTGCGCCGCGATGCCGTGGAGCGGCTCGAGGCCGGCCGCCTCGCGGCCCACGCCCGCCCGCTGCGGACCGCGCCGGTCGAGCCGCCGGTGCCCTACCCGCAGGACGCGCTGAGCTACCTCGCCAACGTGTCGAACGACGAGGCGCGCGCCTTTTACGCCCGCCACGGCGTCAAGCTGATCGACGCCGCATACGAGGCCAACGAGGAGCGCGACGACGTCTCGCTGATGATCACCAAGCACTGCCTGCGCTACAGCTTCAATCTGTGTCCGAAGGAGGTCAAGGGCATCCGCCCCGACCCGATGCAGTTGGTCAATGGCGACGAGACGCTGACGCTGAAGTTCGACTGCAAGCGCTGCGAGATGCACGTCATCGGCGCGCTGCGTCCCCACGTGGCGAAGATGCGCGACACCGTGGTGGCGCACAAGGTGAGCTTCGTACCCCAGCGCAAGACCAACGCCTCCGTGCGCTGACCCCCGCCGTCCCGCCCGCGCCGGTGGACAAGGCTCTTGATGTGGAGCGGATTTAACGTTAACGTCAACGTTAAATCACGGCGTTCCGCCAATCGCCCAGCAGGAGGAGACCATGTACCCCCGCTCGCTCACCGTCCTCGAGGGTCGCCGCAAGGCCGCCGGCGCCCGTTCCGCCCTGGACACCGCCGAACGCGCGATCCGCCACGCGATCGGCGCCGGTTTCCGCATCGGCTGTCGCGTGCTCGTCGGACGCGTGCCCGGAAGCGTGATCGGCTATAACATCGCGAGTTCGGGCCGCTTCGGCGGCGCCGCCTATCCGCTGCTGGTCGAGACCGAATTCGGCATCGCCAAGTGCAGCATGCAGGAAGTCTGCCCGGCCTGAGCCTCACGCGCGGGCGGGCGCCAAGCCCGAGCCATGAACGCCACGCCCGTCCCCCCCGCAGCCGAGCCCTCCGCGTCTTCCGCCCCCTCCACCGCGGAGTCCGGGCGCTCCTCGCCCATGCCTTCCGGAGCCACGCCCTGCGGCGCACCCGCTGGCGCGCCTGCGTAGCCGACCGCTTCTGCCACGACCGCCGCCTCGCCCACCCGGGTCCTGCCGGTGGACCGGCTCGCCGCACAGCCTGCGACCGACGCCCCCCTCGTGGTGCTCGCACTGTGCGCGCAGTGGTGCGGCACCTGCCGCGAGTTCCGCCCCACGCTCGAGCGCCTCGCCGAGGCAAGGCGCGACGTCGTTTTCGCCTGGGCGGACGTGGAAGACGATGCCGAACTCGTCGGTGATCTCGACGTGGAGAACTTCCCTACCCTGGCGCTGTTCCGCGCCGGCGTCGCGCTGCACTATGGCGTCAGCCTGCCGCATGAGAGCGTGGTGGCGCGCCTGGTCGAGACCTTCGCCGCCGCAGCACCCCGCGCCGCGCCGGGCTTGGCGGCGGAGATCGGAGCACTCGCGCGCCGCCTGTCGCAGCCGGGCGGCGGCTGAGGCGCCGACATGCGCACCCGCGCCTCCGCATGGGTTCGCGCCTTCGCCGCAGCCGCAAGCCGGCGCGGCGCACCGCGCACAGGCCTCGCGTGCGGGGCGCTCAACGCAGCGGGATGGCGAGCGCAGCCGGGACCGGCACGGCGGTGACGCTGTTCTGCGGGCTGCCCTCGATCAGCTTGTCGCTGTAGACGAGATAGACCAGCGTGTTGCGCTTCGGGTCCACCATGCGCACGATGCGCACTTTCTTGAACAGGATCGAGGCGCTCTGCGAGAACACCTCCTCCTGCTCGCGCAGCGGACCGGAGAAGGAGATGTCGCCGACCTGGCGACAGGCGACCGAGGCGTCGGACGTGTCCTCGGCGAGGCCGAAGGTTCCCTTGAGACCGCCGGTGCGCGCGCGCGAGACGTAGCAGGCCACGCCCTTGACGGAGGGATCGTCGAAAGCCTCGACCACGACCTGGTGGTTGCGGCCGATCAGCTTGAACGCCGTGTCGACGTGGCCCACCGTCTCGGCCACGGCCACTCCGGGCAGGGCGACACCCAGCGCGAGCACTGCGGCTGCGACCGAGGCGGACAGCGACGGACGACGCGATTCAAGTACCGCATGGGACTTCAGCATGAAGGCCTCCAGAAGGCTGCGAGACCGACATTATCGCACCCCCAAGACACCATCGGGATGCGCGCGTCCGCATCCGGGCGGCATGCCGCGGCATCGTGCCGCCGGCGGTCGGTGCCCGGCGGCTCCGCGCCTGACGGCGCCGCCGGACGGCGTCAGAGGCTGTCGCCGAAGTCCTTGCGGAACTGCGCGACGAGTTCGTTCTGCCAGTCGGAAACCGGCGCGAGGCGGCCGTAGAAGAAGCGCAGGATCTCCGGCTCCTCGGTGAACACCAGGCCGCCGATCAGGCGCCGGTTGGCGTACAGCCACTCGAGGCGGTCCACCGCGTACTTGACCTGCGACAAGGTGAACACCCGCCGCGGCAGCGCCAGGCGCACCAGCTCCATGTTGGCGAAGAGCTCGGTGCCGTCAGGCTCGCGCTGTTCGGAGAGCGTGCCGCGCTCCATGCCGCGGATGCCGCCGGCGAGGTAGAGCGCCGAGGCGAGCGCGCCCGCCGGGTACTGCGCCTGCGGGACGTGGTCGACGAACTGCATCGCGTTGATGTGGCAGCCCAGGCCGCCGGCGGGGGTGATCACCGGGATGCCGCGCTTGACGAGCTCGTCGACCATGAAGCCGATGAACTGCGGACCCTGGTTGATGACCTCCTCGTCCATGGTTTCCTCGAGGCCCACGGTGAGCGCCTCCATCTCGCGCACCGACATGCCGCCATAGGTCAGGAAGCCCTCGTAGAGGGGCACCAGGCCGCGCATGCGGCGGTACAGCTCCTCGCTGCGGATGCACATGCCGCCGCCGCGCGCGCAGCCGAGCTTGCGCGCGGAGAAGTAGATCACGTCGCACAGGTCGGCCATGCGGCGGGTGATGTCGCGGATGCTCAGGCCCTTGCAGGCCTCCTCGCGCTCCTTGATGAAGTGCAGGTTGTCGGCGAGCAGGCTGGCGTCCATCACCAGCATCAGCCCGAACTCGTCGCACACCCTGCGGATGTCGGCGAGGTTCTGCACCGAGAAGGGCTGGCCGCCGATCAGGTTGGTGCCGGCCTCCATGCGCACGAAGGCGATCTTGTCGGCACCGTGCAGGCCGATCACGTCGCGCAGCTTGGCGACGTCCATGTTGCCCTTGAAGGGATGCACGCTGACCACCTCGAGGCCGACGTCGGCGACGAGCTCCTCGACCTTGCCGCCATTGAGCGTGATGTGCGCCTTGGTGGTGGTGAAGTGGTAGTTCATCGGCACCACCGAGCCCGGGGACACCAGCACCTGGGCGAGGATGTTCTCGCACGCGCGGCCCTGGTGGGCGGGCAGGAAGAAGGGCATGCCGAAGATCTCGTGCAGCTTGTTCTCCAGCCGGGTGTAGGTGGCGCTGCCGGCGTAGCTGTCGTCGGCGATCATCATCGCCGCCAGCTGCTGGTCGCTCATCGCATTGACGCCGCTGTCGGTGAGCATGTCCATGAACACGTCGGCGTTGCGCAGCAGGAAGGTGTTGTTGCCCGCCTCGGTGATCGCCTCGAGCCGGCGCTCGACCGGCGGCAGGTTCAGCTTCTGGACGATGCGGACCTTGTGCATCTCGAGCGGGATCGACTCTTCTCCGAAGAACTTCACTTTCGCCATGACGGGCTGCCTCCTCGTGCGACTTGCGTGGATGAAGGCCGCCATCGGACCACGACGGGGATCAGCGGATGTTGATGCAGCGCAAGAGTCGTTGACGCGAACGGAAACATGATTCCGCCATCGCGCGCACTTCCTGAGCGGAATCAAGGGAAGCAAGCGGCCAGGCTGGCAGACTTGCGCTCAGTGCCTCATCGACGCGGCCCTGCGCCGCCCGCCCCGCCGTGACCCTTGCCGTGCCCCTCTCCCCGACCGCTCCAGTCCCGACCCTGGCTCCCCGACCGCCGCAGGCGGCCGCGGGGCGCATCCCCGGCAGCAAGGCGATGTGGGTGGGAATCTTCTGCGAGATCACCGAGTTCGCGCTGCTGTTCGCGGTCTTCTTCATCGCCCGCGCCCACCACCCGGAAGCCTTCCAGGCGGGCCCCGAGCGGCTCTCGCTGCTGGCCGGCACCGGCTATACCCTGATGCTGCTCACCAGCGGCTGGTGCGTGGCGCGCGCGCTGCACGCGATGCGACGCGGCGACCGACGCGCGACGGTGCGCTGGATGCTCGCCGGCTTCGTGTTCGGGCTGGGCTACCCGGCGATCAAGATCTTCGAGCTGCAGCGCAACTTTGCGCTCGGCCTCGACGGCAGCGCCGGGGTATTCATCGTCAGCTACTACTACCTGACCTTCACCCACCTGGTGCATGTGTTCTGGGGCCTGCTCGGCATGATGTGGGTGATCGCGCGTACGGGCCTGGGCGCCTACACCCCCGAAGAGCACAGCGGGCTGGAGGCCTTCGCCTGCTACTGGCACGTCACCGACATGATCTGGCTGATGATCTTCCCGCTCTTCTACCTGCTCGGATGAGGAAACCCGCATGAGCCCCGAACGCAAGATCGATCTCGCCTGGCTGATGCTGGTATTGCTCAGCGTGGGCGGCGCGGGCATCGCCCGTTCCGACGCGAACGCCGTGCTGGTTGCGGTGGGCGTGTCGCTGGTGATGGCGATCAAGCTGCGTCTGGTGTGCAACTACTTCCTCGAGCTCCACGAAGCCCACCCGCGCATCCGCCGGGCCGTGCTCGCCTTCTGCCACGGCATGCCGATCCTGGTCATCCTCACCACCGCCTTCGGCGACACCCTCTCCAGCCTCACCGGCGCGCTGCTCGGCTAGGCCGGCCGACGGCGCAGCAGGCCGCCGCCTCGTGCAAGCCGGCCGCGCTCACCAGTGCGGCGGGATCTCGTCTTCGGGGCGAAGGGGGTCGCCCGGCTGCAGGGTCTTGACCTGCTGGGCGAGCTGATGCAGATGCTGGCGCAGCAGGTCGAGTTCCTGCTGCTGGCGCCAGACCGTGCGGTTGAGCTCGTCGAGGAGGTCCTCGGCGGCCATCAGCTTGGTCTCCAGCACGACGATGCGCTCTTCCATGGCGGGCGGTCCTGAATCGGTTTGCGGGCGCGCATTCTAGCCGGCGGCGGCGGCCAGGCGGGCGAGCGCCCAGGCGACGTGCTCGCGCACCACCGCATCCTCGTCGTCCGCGCGCGCCTGCAAGGCCGCGCGCGCGGCGGGCGTCG
>NZ_AMXD01000109.1 GCF_000310185.1 Thauera aminoaromatica S2
CTCCTGCGGCCACGCCGAGCGCCGCCCCGGCGGCGGCGAGCCACGCCGGCGGCGCCGACGCCGAATACGACATGATCGTGCTCGGCGCCGGCCCGGGCGGCTACTCGGCGGCCTTCCGCGCCGCCGACCTCGGCCTCAAGACCGCGATCATCGAGCGCTATTCGACGCTCGGCGGCGTGTGCCTGAACGTGGGCTGCATCCCGTCCAAGGCGCTGCTGCACGTCGCGGCGGTGATCGAGGAGGCCGAGCACGTGCATACCGCCGGCATCCAGTTCGCCAAGCCCTCGGTCGACGTCGACGCGCTGCGCAAGCACAAGGACGGCGTGATCGGCAAGCTCACCGGCGGGCTCGCCGGCATGGCCAAGGCACGCAAGGTCGACATCCTGCGCGGCTACGGCAGCTTCCTCGACCCCAACCACCTCGAGATCGAGGAGACCACCGGCGCGAGCCAGGACAAGACCGGCGCGAAGAAGGTGGTAAAGTTCCGCAACTGCATCATCGCCGCCGGCTCGGCCGCGGTGCACCTGCCCTTCCTGCCGCGCGACCCGCGCATCGTCGACTCCACCGGTGCGCTCGAGCTGCGTCAGGTGCCGGGCAAGATGCTGGTGATCGGCGGCGGCATCATCGGCCTGGAGATGGCCACGGTGTACTCGACCCTGGGCGCACGCATCGACGTGGTCGAGATGCTCGACCGCCTGATGCAGGGTCCGGACGCCGACGCCGTGAAGGTATGGGAGAAGCAGAACGCCCACCGCTTCGACAACATCATGCTCAAGACGAAGACCGTGGCGGTCGAGGCCAGGGACGACGGCCTGTGGGTGAAGTTCGAGGGCGAGAAAGCCCCCGCCGAGCCGGTGCGCTACGACATGATCCTGCAATCGGCAGGCCGTTCGCCCAACGGCAACAAGATCGGCGCCGAGAAGGCGGGCGTGATCGTCGGCGAGCGCGGCTTCATCCCGGTGGATGCGCAGATGCGCACCAATGTGCCGCACATCTTCGCGATCGGCGACATCGTCGGCCAGCCCATGCTCGCCCACAAGGCAGTGCATGAGGGGCACGTCGCCGCGGAAGTGGCAGCCGGCCATAAGGCGGCCTTCGACGCCACCGTGATCCCGGGCGTGGCCTACACCCATCCGGAAGTGGCCTGGGTCGGCTACACCGAGGCGCAGGCCAAGGCCGAGGGCAAGAAGGTCGATACCGCCAAGTTCCCGTGGGCGGCCAGCGGGCGCGCCATCGCCAACGGCGCCGACTACGGCTTCACCAAGCTGATCTTCGACGCCGAGACTCACCGCGTGATCGGCGGCACCATCGTCGGGCCGTCGGCCGGCGACATGATCGGCGAGGTGTGCCTGGCCATCGAGATGGGGGCCGACGCCACCGACATCGGCAAGACCATCCACCCGCATCCGACCCTGGGTGAGACGGTGGGCATGGCCGCCGAAGTGGCCCACGGCAGCTGCACCGACCTGCCACCGATGCGCAAGAAGTAAGCATTCGCGGGCAGCAGAAAAAACCCCGGTGCCGCTGTTGCGGGACCGGGGTTTTTTATCGTCTGAAGAATGACTCAGAACTTGTAGTTGATGCCCGCGTAGATCGAACGGCCCGCACCCGGGACCGGCGTGCCCCACAGCGGAACCGCGCCGACCGGGTTGCTGGTCATCGTCGTTCCCTGGCCGACATAGGCGCCGCCGAGCGGCAGGTAGTAGAACTTGTCGAACACGTTCTCCACGCCGAAGTCGACGCGCACCTGCTTCCAGGAATAGCTCGTCCGCAGGTTCACCAGGTTGTAGCCCGAGGTCTCCTGCTCGTTGCGCACCGCCGAGATGTCGTCCTTGGACTGTGCGGCGAACCACTCGAGCGCGTTGTCCCAGCCACCATGCTGGTGCGTCAGCGTGAGCTTCACGTTGAGCGGCATGATGTTGTAGAGGTTGTCGCCGGTCTCGCGGTTCTTGCCGTCGGTGTAGTTGAGCACCCCACGCAGCCCGAATTCGCCATAGGGCGTGCTCGCCAGCGGCATGCGGCCCGAGAGGTCGATGCCGTACAGGCGAGCCGACTGGTTGGCGAGCTGCAGGAAGACGAAGCTGTTGGTCGCGGAGAGATTGGCGGCCGAGCATGACCCGCCGAGACTCGTCGGACAGCGTACTGCATCGATGTAGTCGGTGACCCGCGAGTAGAACGGCGTCGCCTTCAGCTCCCATTTGCGGTCGATCGAGTGCCAGTCGAAGGTCGCCGATACGGTGCGCGCCTTCTCGGGCTCGAGGTTGATGTCGCCGATGTAGCCGTTGCCGTCGCCGAACCAGTTCACCATCAGCATTTCCATGCCGCGGCTGTACCAGCTATAGCGCTCGTAGAGGCTGGGCGAGCGCACCTTGCGCGCGAAACCCACCTCCACGTCGAGCGTGGGATCGACGGTGTATTTGGCCAGCAGCGTCACATCCCAGTTGTTGTCCGTGCGTTCGCGATCAGCGCTGTTGAAAGCGGGCACGAGCATCGTGGCAGGGGCCACAGCGTTGTTATATGCCTGCACGGGACCGGTATCGGTCTTCACGCGCTCGTAGCGCACGCCCGCCAGGGTGGTCCATTGCGCACTCGGCTGCGCCTCCCACTCCGCGAAGACCGCGTTGCGATCGCGCTCGCCGTCGTTGATGTTCCAGAAGGTGTTCGGCCACATCCCGCCGCCCGATGCCGGCCACCAGTCGTCGAGACGATAACGCTGGATCTCGGCGCCCACGCGCAGAAGGTCGGTCGCCGAAAGATCCACGTCGCCCTTGAGCGCGAAGCCCGTGTTCTTGCTCTCGGTGTTCATCGGCATGCCCGCTGCGCAGGACGGGCTGAGCGGCGAACACGGCGTACCGTTGAGAACTGTCGGGCCTCCGGAGCCGATGATGACGTCGTTCGCTACGCTTCCCCCATACCAGTAGCGTTTGTCCGCACCGAAATCCATGAAGTGCTCGACCTTCTCGTGGTAGGCGCGCGCCTCGAGCTTGCCCCAGTCGTACTTGCCCTGATAGCGCAGGTTCACACGCTTCTGGTCGTTCTCGAGCATGTCCATGCGCTGGTTCGGCCACAGCTCATAGGGGATGTCCTGCAGGCCGACCTTGGCCTCGAACAGGTGGTCGCCGCCCTTGAAGGCGAAGCCGAGTTCGTGGTTGCGGCTCTTGTAGGCGGTGGAGCCCACTTCGTCGAGCGCCAAGGTATGCCCCACCCGGCCCGTCGCCGTCCGCGTCTTGAACGCCCGCGCGGCCTCGTAGTTGTCGCTCTCGGCCGTCGAACCTGCATAGCTGACGCTCAGCGAATCACTTGCGAAAGTGGCGCCGAGATTACCGCCGCGTGCATTGCCGTTGCTGCGGTAAAACGCCCCGACCTCACCCGTCATCAGCGTCTTGCCGTCCTCGGCAAACACCGGCGCCTTGGATTCGGCAAGGATGGTGCCGGCGATGCTGTCGCCGCCGACGCTCACCGGCGAGATGCCCGGATAGACCTCGAGCAGGCCGACATTGGAGGGGTCGAGGTAGGACAGTGCCGGGTTCATGTGGTTGGGACAGGCCGCGATCAGGTCCATGCCGTCGACCTTGATGCGGATGCGATCGTCGGCCAGACCGCGAATCGACGGCAGGCTGGAAACCCCGCCCGAGCCGTAGAGACTCACGCCCGGCACATCGCGAAGAAGCGACGCAGCATCACTGGTGGCGGGCTTCAGAGACTGCAGTGCAGGGGCGTTGACCACGGTTCCACTGTTAGTGGCCGCGGCCTCGGGCGCTGTGACGATGACGCGCCCGAGCGTCGTCTCCTGGGCAAGGGCGAGCGCCGGCAGCGCAAGGGAAATCGCCACGGCGAGTGGCAGACGTCGAAAGTTCTTCTTCATGATGAGTGTTCTCGTTGATCGGGCCTTCCGCCGGACCCACACGGATCGCAGGCATGAGAACGCCCTGCCGATCGCCCGCGGGCGATCGGACATCGATTCGATTGTCGAAAAGCAAACTCGCGGGCCGCGGCGGTCAGGGCGGCCCGAATGCACGTCGGTGGATCGCTGTGATCCCCGAGGCTCAGTGCTTGCCGTGCTGCATCTTCATCGGCGCATTGAGCGGACGTGCCGGCGCGGTGAGCTCGATGGTCTGGCGGCTGCCATCCTTGTTCTCGACGGTCAGCGTCACCGGCACCTGGTCACCCTCCTTCACCTGAGCCTTCAAATCCATCAGCATCACGTGGTAACCGCCAGGCTCGAGTTCGACGTCCTTGCCGGCAGGGAGGTCGAGCCCGGGGATGCGGTTCATCTTCATGACGTCCTTGTCCATGAGCATCTCGTGGATCTCGACCACGCCAGCGACCGGCGAGGCGGCGGACACGAGGCGGGCGTCGGTGTCGGACTTCACGCGCATGAAGGCCCCGGTGGCCTTCTGCGCGGGCACGGTGGCGCGCACCCAAGGCTCGGCGACGGTGACTTCGGCGTGAGCGACGGCGCTGCCGAAAAGGGCGAGGGCGGCCAGCAGCGGTGCGGCCAGGAACGACTTTTGCATCGTGGATCTCCGATCGTTGGAGGATTGCGGTCCGCACGCGACGTGCCGGCGCGCTCCGGCAAAGACAGCGGAGAACGCGGGTTTGCGTGCGAAGGGCTCGCACGACCGGCAGGCCGGCGGGCGAGGAAGGGACTTCGGGCGGGGGAAAGGACCGCTACGGCGAACACGCGCGGCGTTCGCGCGTGCGCAGGGTCAGGCGCGCGCGGGCGGCGCGCGCGGATGCGCGGACGACCACGCGAAGAGCGGTCGCGGGGCGACGAGGAAAAGCGTGGGGAGTGGCGTCCCGCCGGCGACGGCGAAGGAAGGCGAGAGGTCGGCCGCGGGCGCCAGCACGTTGCCGAACTGCGCGAGACAGTAAGGACACTCCTCGAGCGGGAGGGAGGACGGGTGCGAATCGGAGTCGGCGTTCATCGCACCGACGTCACCATGGAAGGCGGCCTCGTCGACACTCAGTTCCACCCACTCCATCCCGACGGCAGAGCAAATCTGCACGAGGTAGCGGCCGTTGTCGTCGGGCCCCATCGCGCGGCTCGCTGCCGGCGCCAGCGCACTCAACGCCATCGCGAAGATCGCGATCCAGACGTGAAGACGATGACGAAAGCGCTGCATGGGGGGATCGGATCCGTGGAAGCCACAACAACACGGCGGATTCTACCGGATCGGTCCGTGCTTGAATTGATCGTGGTCAGGTTTGCACCGGCTGCCGGCCGATGCATTCGCGAGCGCGCACCCAGGCGACGAAATCCGTCAGCGGCAGGGCCGGGGCATGCAGGAAACCCTGGATGTAGTCGCAGCCCATGCCGGCGAGCAGTTCGGCGGTGCGACCGTCCTCCACGCCCTCGGCAGTGACCTCGATGCCGAGACGGTGCGAGAGGTCGATGATCGCGGCGGCGATCTCGCGGTCGCGCGCCGAGGCGAGCAGGTCGATGACGAAGCTGCGATCGATCTTGACCTCCTGCACGGCGAGCCGCTTGAGCCGGCTCATGCCCGAGAAGCCGGTGCCGAAGTCGTCGATCGACAGGGCGACACCGAGCTGGCGCAAGCGTTGGAGCACCTCCGAGACGCTGCTGCCCGAGCGCTCGTCCATCATGCTGGTCTCGGTGATCTCCAGACACAGCCGGCCCGCCTCGAGGTTCCAGGTCGACAGGGCCTGGCCGATCAGGTCGGGCACCTCGGCGTCGTAGAGGTCCGTCGCCGAGAGATTGATCGAGATGTCGATCTCCAGGCCTTCCATGCGCAACTCGTGCAGGACCTGCGCCGCCTGCTGGAACAGCCAGCGATTGAAACGGTGACGCAGGCCGAAGCGGTCGATCAGGCCGATCACGACCGGGGGCGGCACGAATTCGCCCGCGCTGTTGCGCCAGCGCAGCAAGGCCTCGGCGCTGCGGCACTCCGTGCTGGCGAGGTGGACCTTGGGCTGCAGCCAGAGCTCGAGCTCCGGCCCCCCGGAAAACGCGGTACGCAGGTCGCGCTCGAGCAGGGCGACGTTGGGCGCGCTGCGCTCCATCGAGGCTTCGAAGAGCAGGCTGCCGCCGTCCGCACGCCCGGCGACCAGACCGGCGATGCGTGCCGACTGCAGCAGGTGGAAGCCGTCCTTGCCGTGGTCGGGCGACATCGCCGCGCCACACACCACGCGTACCGGCAGGTCGAGGCCGTCGACCACCAGCAGGCCATCGTTGAAGGTCTGCTCGAAGCGCAGCATGCCGAGTGTGAGGACCGCACTGCTGGCCACGCTCGGCAGCACGATCAGCCATTCCTTGCCATCGACCGCGAACAGGCGGTCGCGACTGCGCAGCTGGGCGCGGATCTGACGCTCCATGGCGCGCTCGAAGCGGCGCAGGTGCTCGAGCGGGAGGCGATAGAGCGCCGCATCGGGCTGGGCATAGAGCGAGATGACCCCCACTCCCCGGCCCTCGGTCGCGATCTCGGCCATCCGCGCCGAGACCTCGGTGAGCGCGGAGAGAAAGCCGTTGGGGATCAGCGAATCCATGTTCAGGCGAGGAAGAAGTCGTTGGGATCGATGCCGAAGGCGTTGGGCGGCAGCGCCTGCAAGATGCGATAGGGCTCGCCGTCGGCGGTGTCGGGCTGCATCAGCAGGTCGAGGGTGCGCGGGAAGCGCTCCACACTCTTGTCGGGGGCGAGCAGCACGAGCACACGCGGCTGCAATCGGCGCACCTGGTTCTGTTGGATCACCACGCCGACCTCGCCGCTGTTGAGTTCGACCAGGGTGCCGATCGGATAGAGGCCGATGCACTGCAGGAACTGGTCGACCAAGGTGTCGCGGAACTGCGTGTTGCGCAGCTGGTTCAGCGTCTCCATGGCGCGCTGGCTGGAGACGGCCTCGCGATAGACGCGGTCGCGGGTCATCGCGCAGTAGGCGTCGGTGATGCCGGCCATCTCCGCCGGCAGCGGGATGCTCATGCCTTCGAGCCCGCGCGGGTAGCCGGTGCCGTCGAAGCGCTCGTGGTGCGCAGCGATGGTCGCCAGCACCTCGGCGTCGAAGTCCCGGTGCGCCTGCAGCAGGCGCACCGTGTGGGTGACATGGGCCTTGACGTGCTCGAACTCACGCTCGTCGAGCGGCCCGGGCTTGCTGAGCAGACCGTAGTCGATCTGCACCTTGCCGATATCCTGCAGCAGGCCGGCGAGGCCGAGCTGATGCACCTGCTTGCCGCTCAGGCCCAAGAAGCGCGCGAACACCATCGCATGCACGGAGACGTTCACCGCGTGGTCGTAGGCGTACTGGTCGGTGCGCTTGAGGCGGGTGAGCCAGAGCAGTGCGTCGGGGTTGCGCTGCACGCCGGCGGCCATCTCGCCGACCAGGCCGCTGATCTGGGGGACGTCGATGGCGACATTGCTGTCGATCGCGAGCTGGGTCTCGCGCAAGGCCCGGAACACGTCATCGACGATCGGTGCCGAGTAGAGCAGCTCGGACTCGAGCCGGCTGCGCCCGTCCTCGATGCGGATGCGCGGGACGTGCGGCTGACGGAGGGTGTGGATCTTGCCTTTGAAGCCGCGCGCGACCTTGATGAAGCGCTGCGCCCCGACACGCGATTCGGTGACGTCGGGGTGCTTGCGCACGAACCCGTCCGCGCCACGCAGGGGCGCGTCCTTGTCGAAGACCTTGGCGCTGTACTGGTCGCCGATCGAGCGTGTGCGATCGATCGTGACCGAACGGCAGTAGTGCTGCAGGGCCCGGAGCTGGTCGACATTCTCCAGCAGGAAGCCCTGCATCATGAATGGTGTCTCGGTCCATGGACGATCGATAGCGACGACGAACATGCCGATCTTCAATTCGCGCGTCGAAATCGTCTGGTTCAATCCATTCCCCCGCAATGCTGTCCGCCACCGTGACCAGCCGGAACCTCTTAACGGCTGACGCTTCGGCGACTTGAGCGGAAACTCACATCGCGTTACCCGGATCGCGTGGTCCCTGCAATCAGCCGAGCCACAAGCGGGCATTGCGGAACATGCGCAGCCAGGGCGAGGCGTCGGGACTGTCCGTGACCAGCCACTGCGGCGCCCACGACATCTGCAGGGTCCGCGCGGTGCGCTCGGGGTGCGGCATCATGATCGTGAAGCGCCCGTCGGCAGTGGTGAAGCCCGTCACACCCTCCGGCGAGCCGTTGGGGTTGGCCGGATAGGTCTGTGCCGGATTGCCGTGGTTGTCCACGTAGCGCAGCGCCATGAGGGCGCGCTCGCGGTCGGCCTCGCTGTGGAACACCGCCCTGCCCTCGCCATGGCTGACCACGATCGGCATGCGGCTGCCGGCCATGCCCTGGAGCAGGATGGAGGGGCTGTCTGCGACCTCCACCATCACGAAGCGGGCCTCGAACTGTTCACTGCGGTTGCGGTGGAAGGTGGGCCAGGCTTCGGCGCCGGGGATGATCGGCGCGAGGTGGGCCATCATCTGACAGCCGTTGCACACCCCGAGGGCGAAGGTGTCGCTGCGCCCGAAGAAAGCCGCGAACTCGTCGCGCAGGCGGGGGTTGAACAGGATGGACTTGGCCCAGCCCTGCCCGGCGCCGAGCACGTCGCCATAGGAGAAGCCGCCGCAAGCTGCGAGGCCATGGAAGTCGGCCAGGTCGATGCGACCGGCCTGCAGGTCCGACATATGCACGTCGACCGGGGTGAAGCCGGCACGCTCGAAGGCTGCCGCCATCTCGAACTGGGAGTTGACACCCTGCTCGCGCAGCACGACGACCTTGGGACGCGCAGTGCTGGCGATGAAGGGCGCCGCCACGTCCTCCTTGACGTCGAAGGACAGCGCCACCGACAGGCCGGGGTTGCCGGCGTCGGCGAGCGCGTCGAATTCCTGCTGCACCGACTCGGGATCGTCGCGCAGCTTGGCGACGCGATAGCTGGTCTCCGACCACGCCTGCAGCAGCTCGACCCGGCTGGCGGCAAACACGAGTTTGGCGTTGCGGCGGAAGCGGATCTCATCCTTGTCGTTGGGCTCGCCGATGAAGTGGTAAGCGAGCCTGGCCGCGCGCAGCACCTCGGTGATGCGGGAGCGGTCGTCGCGGCGGATCTGGATCACCGCGCCGAGTTCCTCGGCGAAGAGACCGGCGAAGAGGCGGTCGTCGAAACGGCCCTTGAGCGTGTCCGGCTTCTTCTCCAGACCATCGACGTCCATCATGTAGGGGTCGTAGCAGACGGTATCGAGGATCAGCGACAGGCCGCACTTCGCGGCGAAGGCCATCTCGCACACGGTGGCGAAGAGGCCGCCATCGGAGCGGTCGTGATAGGCCAGCAGCAGGCCGTCGCGGCGCAGTCGCTGCACGGTTTCGAAGAACGCTGCGAGCTGGGCGGGATCGACATCCGGCGCATGCTCGCCGACCGACTCGTAAGCCTGGGCGAAGGCCGAGCCGCCGAGGCGGTTCTTGCCGTTGCCGAGGTCGATCAGCAGCAGCTCGGTCTCCACGCCTTCATGCAGCTGCAGTTGCGGCGTGAGCGTGCTGCGGATGTCCTGCACGGGGGCGAAGGCGGTGGCGATCAGCGACAGCGGAGCGACGACCTGCTTGTCCTCTTCGCCATCGCGCCAGGCAGTGCGCATCGACAGCGAGTCCTTGCCGACCGGGATCGACAGGCCGGCGCTGACGCAGAACTCGGACACGGCCTTTACGGTGTCGTAAAGACGCGCGTCCTCGCCGCGGTGGCCGGCGGCAGCCATCCAGTTGGCGGAGAGCTTGACGTCGCCGAGCTTCTCGATGTCGGCGGCGGCGATGTTGGTGATTGCCTCACCGATCGCCATGCGGCCCGATGCCGGCGCATCGACGCAGGCCAGCGGCGTGCGCTCGCCCATCGCGAAGGCTTCTCCGCGGTAGCCCTGGAAGCTCATCGCGGTGACCGCGACGTCGGCCACCGGCACCTGCCAAGGCCCGACGAACTGGTCGCGCGCGGTGAGGCCGCCGACCGAGCGATCGCCGATGGTGATCAGGAAGCTCTTGCTGGCCACCGCGGGCACGCGCAGCACGCGCATCCCAGCCTCCTGGAGATCGAAGCCGGTGGTGTCGAAAGGCGGCAGATGCACCGCGCGCCGCGACACGTTGCGCGTCATCTTCGGCGGCTTGCCGAGCAGCACCTTCATGTCCATGTCCACCGGCTTGTTGCCGAAGTGGCGATCGGACACGGTGAGGTGGCCATCGGCGGTGGCGGTGCCAAGCACCGCGAAGGGGCAGCGCTCGCGCTCGCAGAAGGCCTGGAACATCGGCAGGCTCTCGGGCGCGATCGCGAGCACGTAGCGCTCCTGCGATTCGTTCGACCAGATCTCGCGCGGACTCATGCCCGGCTCTTCGATGTGCACCTCGCGCAGCTCGAAGTGGGCGCCGAGGCCGGCGTGATCGGCGAGCTCGGGCATCGCGTTCGACAGGCCGCCGGCACCGACGTCGTGGATGGCGATGATCGGATTGTTCTCGCCCTGCTGCCAGCACGCGTCGATGACCTCCTGGCAGCGGCGCTGGATCTCGGGGTTGCCGCGCTGCACCGAGGCGAAGTCGAGGTCGGCGGTGTTGGTGCCGGTCGCCATCGACGAGGCCGCGCCGCCACCCAGGCCGATGAGCATGCCCGGGCCGCCAAGCTGGATCAGCAGCGTGCCCGGCGGGAAGGTGGGTTTCTCGGCCTGCCGAGCCTGGATGCTACCCAAGCCGCCGGCGATCATGATCGGCTTGTGGTAGCCGCGCACCTCACCCTGCACTGCCTGCTCGAAGGTGCGGAAGTAGCCGGCGAGGTTGGGGCGGCCGAACTCGTTGTTGAAGGCGGCGGCGCCGATCGGGCCCTCGATCATGATGTCGAGCGCGGAGGCAATGCGCTCGGGCTTGCCGTAGGGCTTCTCCCAGGGCTGGCCAAAGTCGGGGATGTTGAGGTTGGAAACCGTGAAGCCGGCCAGGCCGGCCTTGGGACGAGAGCCGCGGCCGGTCGCACCCTCGTCGCGGATCTCGCCGCCGGCGCCGGTGGCCGCGCCCGGGAAGGGCGAGATCGCGGTCGGGTGGTTGTGGGTCTCGACCTTCGCGAGGATGTGGGTGTCCTCGTCGTGGTAGCGGAAGGTGCCGTCGGCGTCCGGGTACAGGCGGGCGATGCGCGCGCCCTCGATCACCGAGGCGTTGTCCGAGTAGGCCACCACCGTGCCCTCGGGGTGGGCCTTGTGCGTGTCCTTGATCATGCCGAACAGCGACTTCTCCATCGGCCGCGCGTCGATCACCCAGTCGGCGTTGAAGATCTTGTGCCGGCAGTGCTCGGAGTTGGCCTGGGCGAACATCATCAGCTCGACGTCGGTGGGGTTGCGCCCCATGCGGCTGAAGTTCTCCACCAGGTAGTCGATCTCGTCTTCGGACAGCGCGAGGCCGAGCTCGCCGTTGGCACGCTCGAGCGCGGCGCGACCACCGGCGAGGATGTCCACGGTCGTGAGCGGCTGCGGCTGGTAGTGGTGGAAGAGCGCCTCGGCCGCCTGCATGCTGTCGAGCACCGACTCGGTCATGCGGTCGTGCAGCAACGCCGCCAGCGCGGTGTTGCCGTCGACCCCGCGCGCGTCGATCGAATAGGCGATGCCGCGCTCGATGCGCACGATCTTATCGAAACCGCACTGGTGCGCGATGTCGGTGGCCTTGGACGACCACGGCGAGATCGTGCCCAGGCGCGGCACCACCAGGCGCAGCGTGCCGGTGGGGGCTGCCGTGCTTGCCGGCCCGGCGTCGAGCAGATCCACCAGACGCGCACGCTCCGCCTCGTCCAGCGCAGCCGAGACCTCGACGAAGTACCAGTGCTCCGCGGCCAGTCCGGCCAGCTTGGGCAACACCTCGCCGACGGCGCGGGAAAGACGTTCCAGACGGGAGGAGGACAGCGCCGGGGCGCCACGCAGCTTGAGGATCGAAGTCATGTTCTCGAGAACCGGGTCGGATACGGGCAGTGCGGAACAGGCGCCAGAACGGGCCACCGTGACCCCCGATGGGGTGTCCGCGGGCAGGCCCGCATTATAACCGAGCCCCTTCGGCCGCCCCGGTCGTTGTAGACTCCGCGGCTCGATGGTCAAGAGGCCCGAAATGCCCGAAATCAACTACCTGTGGACGCCCCCGGCGCCCGTGTCCCTGCCCGTCCGCGGTACCGGCGCCCGCTTCCCGGTCAATCGCCTGTTCTTCGTCGGCCGCAACTACCAGGCCCACGCGATCGAGATGGGCAGCTCGGTCGACAAGGCCAGCATGCGCCCGGTGTACTTCACCAAGTCCTCCGCCAACCTCGCCCTCTCGGGCGGTACGGCGCCTTACCCACCCGAAACCCGCGACTACCATCACGAGATGGAACTCGTGGTTGCGATCGGCGAGCCCGGTTTCCGCGTCAGCGAATCCTCCGCCCGGCGCATGATCTACGGCTATGCCTGCGGCCTCGACATGACCCGGCGCGACCTGCAGGCCACGGCCAAGGCCAGGGGCAATCCCTGGGATCTCGCCAAGAACGTGGAGAGTGGGGCCGTGTGCGGCGAAATCCAGCCCGCCGCCGGCCAGGTCCTGCGCAACGGGGAGATCGTGCTAAGGGTCAATGGTGAAGTCCGCCAGCGTGCCGATCTATCCGACATGATCTGGAGCATCCCGGAGATCATCGCCGATCTGTCGTCCTACTACCACCTGCAGCCTGGCGATCTGATCTACACCGGCACACCGGAAGGCGTCGGCCCCGTCCGACCGGGAGATCGCCTGGAAGGCTCGGTGCAAGGGGCGGGCAAAATAGAGTTCGAGATCGGCCAGGCCGAATAAGCCACGGAGGAAGTCCGCCGTCACCTCGGCGCAGTCGTCATGCCATCACGGCCACATTCTTGCCTTGCGGCGGTCCTGCACCGTAACGTTTGCAGGCCGGCTTCGTTCGCAGCCCGGGTCGGCGCCCGGCGCTGGCGTCGCGGGCTGCCGTTGCGTTCTGCGTAGACGGCACGACGCCCCAGGCACGGATGTGTGCGTGGGGCGTTGTGTTGGTGTGGTTAGTCTGACGATGA
>NZ_AMXD01000110.1 GCF_000310185.1 Thauera aminoaromatica S2
CAGCCCACCCCGCGCTGCGCCAGGCCGCCTGGCTGCGCGGCCCGGAGCACGGCGAGGCGGCGAGCGTGCGCTGGCTGCGCCCCGATGGCGCCGAGCTGCAGGCCGCCGACTGGAACGATCCCCGCGAGCGCGCACTGGCGATCCTGCTGCATCCGCCCGGCCTGCGGCCGCACACGGTCGAGCACATCGCCAAACCCGCGGCCGCCGCACCCGCGCGCAGCGTGCTGCTGCTCGTCAATCCCGCCGCGGCCGCGTGCCGCTTCCGCCTGCCCGCGGGCGGATGGTCGCCGGTCTTCGACAGTGCCCGGGCCGACGGCGGCCCGGCGCCGCCCGCCCCCGGCCACGAAAGCCATCCTGTCGAGCCGGTGCTGTCCGCGCGCACCGTGCTCGTCCTCCTAGAATCCGCACAACACCACCAGGAGTCCTGATCATGCCTGCCGAAGCCGCCAACCGACGACGGATCCTCACGCGCCGCACCCTCGCCCTCGTGCTCGCCGGCGGGCGCGGCTCGCGCCTGCGCGATCTCACCAACGTGCGCGCCAAGCCGGCGGTGCACTTCGGCGGCAAGTTCCGCATCATCGACTTCGCGCTGTCGAATTGCATGAACTCGGGCCTGCGCCGCATCGGCGTGATCACGCAATACAAGTCGCACTCGCTGCTGCGCCACCTGCAGCGCGGCTGGAGCTTCCTGCGCAACGAGATGGGCGAATTCGTCGACCTGCTGCCGGCGCAGCAGCGCATCGACGAGGAGCAGTGGTACCAGGGCACCGCCGACGCGGTATTCCAGAACCTCGACATCATCCGCAACTCCACGCCGCCCGACTACATCGTCGTGCTCGCCGGCGACCATGTGTACAAGATGGACTACTCGATCATGCTCGAGGACCACGCCGCGAGCGGGCGCGGTGTCACCGTGGGCTGCATCGAGGTGCCGCGCGAGGAGGCCAAGGCCTTCGGCGTGATGGCGATCGATGCACGGCGCCACATCACCGCCTTCGTCGAGAAGCCCGCCGACCCGCCAGCGCTGCCGGGCAATCCCGGGCTGTCGCTCGCCAGCATGGGCATCTACATATTCTCGGCCAACTACCTCTACCGCCTGCTCGAGGACGACGCGAAGAATCCGGACTCCAGCCACGACTTCGGCAAGGACCTGATTCCGCGCGCGGTGGCGGAAAACCAGGCGCTCGCCCACCCCTTCACGCTGTCGGCGATCGCCACCCCGCCCTTCTCCGGCCCCTACTGGCGCGACGTCGGCACGGTGGACGCCTACTGGGCGGCCAACCTCGACCTCGCCTCGACCACGCCGGCGCTCAACATGTACGACAAGGACTGGCCGATCTGGACCTACCAGGAGCAACTACCGCCGGCCAAGTTCGTGCACGATCTCGACGGTCGCCGCGGCGAGGCGCTCAACGCGCTGGTCTCGGGCGGCTGCATCGTCTCCGGATCGGTCGTGCGCGAGTCGGTGCTGTTCTCCAACGTGCTGGTGCGCTCCTACAGCACGATCGAGCAGGCGGTGGTGCTGCCCGACGTGCAGATCAACCGCCACTGCCGCCTGAAGAAGGTCGTCATCGATCGCCACTGCGTGATCCCCGAGCGCACGGTGATCGGCGAGGACGCCGAGGCGGATGCGCGCCGCTTCCACCGCACCGAGGGCGGCGTGGTGCTGGTGACGCGCGAAATGCTCGACCGACTGTGAGCGCGGAGACCAGACGATGCGGATCCTTCAGGTGTGTGCCGAGATCTTCCCACTGCTGAAAACCGGCGGGCTGGCCGACGTCGCCGGGGCGCTGCCGCCCGCCCTGGGCGCGCTCGGCGCGGACGTCCGGGTGCTGCTGCCCGGCTTCGACGCCATCCTCGCCGGGCTGGAGTCGCCGGTCGAGATCGCCCGCCTGCAAGCGCCGGGCGGGATGGGGAACAACCCGGCGCGGCTCCTGCGCGGACACCTGCCCGCGATCGGCGGGGAGGCCTACGTGATCGACGCCCCGGGCTGGTACTTGCGCACGGGTGGTCCCTACGCCGACGCCGCACAGCAGCCCTACGCCGACAACCACCTGCGCTTCGCCCTGCTCGGGTGGACCGCAGCCGAGCTCGCCCAAGGGCTCGACACGTCCTGGCAACCCGGCGTGGTGCACGCGCACGACTGGCACGCCGGCCTCGTGCCGGCATGGTTGCAGGTCGCGGCAGCGCGCGGGCGGAGCGTGCCGGGCTGCGTGTTCACGGTACATAACCTCGCCTATCAGGGCATGTTCCCGCGCGCCTGCTTCGACGCGCTCGGGCTGCCCGCGCATTTCTTCTCGATCCACGGCGTGGAGTTCCACGGGCACCTCAACTTCATGAAGGCCGGGCTGTACTACGCCGGGCGCGTCACCACGGTGAGCCCGAGCTATGCGCGCGAGATCCAGGGGCCGGAACAGGGCTGCGGGCTGGACGGCCTCCTGCGCGCCCGCGCGCACGAGCTCTCGGGCATCCTCAACGGGGTCGATGCGGCGGTGTGGGATCCGGCCACGGATACCCTGCTGCCCGCGCGCTACACCGCGGACTACATGGCCGGCAAGGCGCGCTGCCGCAGCGCGCTGCGCCGCGAACTCGGGCTGGCGGGCAAGGCCGAGGGCCCGTTGTACTGCGTGGTGAGCCGGCTCACCGAGCAGAAGGGCCTGCACCTGGTGCTGCAGGCCCTGCACGCGCTGCTGGCGGGCGGCGGCCAGCTCGCCCTGCTCGGCAGCGGCGACGCCGGGCTGGAGGCCGCCTTCCGTGACGCGGCGGCAGCCGCGCCTGAATCGGTGGCGGTGCGCATCGGCTACGACGAAGCCTTCGCCCACCGCCTGATCGCCGGCAGCGACGTGATCCTGGTGCCCTCGCACTACGAACCCTGCGGCCTGACCCAGCTCTACGGCCTCAAGTACGGCACCCTGCCTCTGGTGCGGCGCGTCGGCGGCCTCGCCGACACGGTAGCCGACACCCGCCTGGAGACGCTCGACACCGACGCCACCGGCTTCGTCTTCGAGGAGTTCTCCGCCGCTGCGCTCGAACGCACGCTGCTGCGGGTGAATGCCGTCCACCGCCGTCCCACCGAATGGAGACGCGTGCGCGCCCGCGGCATGGCGAAGGACTTCGGCTGGGCGCGTGCCGCGCGGGAATATCTCGCCCTTTATCGTGGTCTCACGCCTGCATGAGGCCGCGCCGGCGCCCGTCGCCGCACCCGCTTTGCACACGGCCCGCCGCGGGCAGCTTCTGTGCTATACAGGACGAGTCCGACCGCCACGGAAACCATGCGGCATGCGGGACCGCCGCCACTGACCAGGTGAGCCCCATCGACGCGTCCAGACCGCACCCACCGCCTCGTGCCGGGCATGTGCTCGTGGCGGCGCTCGCCCTCGGCGCGGGCTCGGCGCAGGCCGCGGGGATCGATGCCGGCGGGCTGGCCTGGAATGGCGGTCTGGTTCTGCTCGGCGGCGGGCTGGGTTATCTGCTCGGCCGCCGCAGCCTGCGCCGACGCACCCTCGCCGGTGCGGAAGAGGGCTGCGCTGCGGACGGCCCGCTTCACGACGACGCCCCGGCGAGCGGCGGCGCGGCTTCGAGGCGGGAGTGGGCAGGCACGCCTGCAGACGCCGACGATTGCGCGCCGGCGAGCGCGCTCCCCCACGCCCTCCTCCCCGCCGCGCACGCCGCTCCGTCCGCGCCCGCGGGCGCAGGCGCGGCGATCGGGGTGGTCGCGACCGAATCCTATCGCGAGGTGGTCGATTCGCTCAGCGAGGTGCTCTTCCGCACCGACGAGCTTGGCCGCCTGGTTTTTCTCAACGACGCCTGGAAGGATCTCTCCGGTTTCGATCTGGACGCCACGCGCCAGCATGCGCTGACCGATTTCCTCCATCCAGACGACCGCTTGCGCGCACGCGACGCAATCCGCGCCCTGCTGTGCGGAGACGGCCAGGAATGGACCGACGAGTTGCGGCTGCGCACGCTCTCCGGCGAGATCCGCTGGGTGGCGATCGACTGCCGTGCCTTGCGCGACGGCAGCGGGCAGGAAAGCGGGATCGCCGGCACCATCGACGACATCTCGGCGCGCAAGATCGCCGAGTTCAGCCTGCGCAACCTGAATCAGGAGCTCGAGTCGCGGGTGCGCTCGCGCACCGCCGAACTCGAGACCGCGGTGCGCGAGCTCGAGGCCTTCTCATATTCGGTCTCGCACGACCTGCGTGCGCCGCTGCGCGCCATCGACGGCTTCGCGCGCATCCTCGTCGAGGAGGCCGGGCCGCGGCTCGACGAACGCCAACGCGAGCAGCTCGTGCGCATCCGCGCCGGCGCCGAGCGCATGGCGATCCTGATCGATGCGCTGATCGACCTCGCCAGCGTCTCCCGGCAACCGTTGCGCAGGAGGCCGGTCGACCTGTCGCGCATTGCCGAAGCGGTGATCCGCGACCTGCAGGCGGAGTCGCCCGGGCGCGTGGTCGCGGTCGAGATCACCAGCGACATGACGGTGGTCGCCGACCCGGTGCTGATGCACGTGCTGCTCGACAACCTGCTGCGCAATGCATGGAAGTTCACAAGCCAGTGCGAACATCCGCGTATCGTCTTCGGCGCGGAACGCGACGGCGAGCGCACGGTGTTCCACGTCGAGGACAACGGCGCCGGATTCGAGATGAACTACGCGGGCAAGCTCTTCCAGCCCTTCCAGCGCCTGCACGCGCAGCACGAGTTCCCCGGCACCGGGATCGGGCTCGCCACCGTACAACGCATCGTCGCCCGCCATGAGGGCCGGGTGTGGGCCAGCGCGGAACCGGGCAAGGGCGCGCGCTTCTGCTTCATGCTGGGGCATTGAGGGTGACGACGCCGCGCTCCGAAACGGGAACGCCCACTCCGGACAGCGGCGGTCGGTCGGCCGCGGCACGAATCGCAGGCGGCAGAGACAAAGGTCTCAACTGCCCGTTGTGCACTGCAGTACAATGAATTCCATTCCGCGCGCGCCCTGCGCCCGCCAAACCATTGCAGCACACCACTCGGACCTCAGGTGGCCACCATGAAAGAAAAGCACTATCTGACCCCGCTCCTCGAGCCGCGCTCCGTCGGCATCATCGGCGCCAGCGAACGCGAGGCCTCCCTCGGCAGCGTGCTCATGCGCAACATGCTCGAGGCCGGCTACAAGGGCAAGCTGTTCGCGATCAACCCGAAGCACGAGAAGGTGCACGGGGTCGCCTGCTACAAGTCGGTGGAAGACGTGCCGCAGCGCCTGGACCTGGTGGTGATGGCAATCCGCGCCGAGAAGACCCCGGCGCTGATGGAGGCCTGCGGCCGCGCCGGGGTGAAGGCGGTGATCCTGCTGTCGGGCGGCTTCTCCGAATCGGGCGCGCGCGGCGCGCTGCTCGAGCGCCAGGTGGTCGAAGCCGCGCACCGCCACCGCATCCGCCTGCTCGGCCCCAATTGTCTGGGCGTCATGCGGCCGCAGCTCGGCGTCAACGCCACCTTCGCGCACGCCAGCGCACTCAAGGGCAGCATCGGCCTGATCTCGCAGTCGGGCGCGCTGTGCGCGGCCATCCTCGACTGGGCCAAACCGAACAACGTCGGCTTCTCGACCGTGGTGTCCCTGGGCTCCTCGTCCGACATCGACTTCGGCGAGGTGCTCGAATACATGATCTCGGACCCGCGCACCGAGAGCATCTTCCTCTACGTCGAAGGCATCCGCGACGCCCGCCGCTTCATGAGCGCGCTGCGCGGCGCCGCGCGCGTCAAGCCGGTGCTGCTGGTCAAGGCCGGCCGCCACCCCGGCGCCTCGCGCGCGATCCTGTCGCACAGCGGCGCGCCGATGGGCGAGGACGCGGTGTTCGACGCCGCGCTGCGTCGCGCCGGCGTGATCCGCCTGTACAACATGGGCCAGCTCTTCGCCGCGGCCAACGCGCTGTTCTCGCACTTCCGCCCGCGCGGCAACCGCCTCGCGATCATCACCAACGGCGGCGGCCCGGGAGTCATGGCGGCCGACCGCGCGGCCGACATCGGCATCCCGCTCGCGGAGTTCGCCGAGAGCACGGTCGAGAAGCTCAACGCCTGCCTGCCCAGCGGCTGGTCGCACGGCAACCCGGTGGACATCCTCGGCGACGCCGGCCCGGAACGTTATCGCGCGGCGCTCAAGGCGGTGCTCGAAGGCCCCAACGTCGACGGCGTGCTGGTGATGCTGACCCCGCAGGCGGTGACCGACCCGAGCGGCGTCGCCGACGTCGTGATCGAGCTCGAGAAGACCGCCGACAAGCCGGTGCTGGTGTGCTGGATGGGCGAGGAGCTCGTCGCCGAGGCGCGCGCCAAGTTCAGCGCCGCGGGCATCCCGCACTTCCGCACGCCGGAGCCGGCGGTCGAGCTCTTCAGCCACATCTCGGCCTACTACCAGAACCAGAAGCTGCTGATGCAGACGCCGTCCTCGCTGTCGCACCTGCCGCCGCCCTCGATCGAGAGCGCGCGCCTGGTGATCGAGATGGCCCTGTCCGAGCGCCGCAAGAAGCTCAACGAGATGGAGTCGAAGGCGCTGCTCGCGGCCTTCCGCATTCCGATCGCGCAGACCGTGGTCGCGCGCAGTGCCGCCGAGGCGATGGTGCTCTCGGCCGAGATCGGCCTGCCGGTGGTGATGAAGATCGACTCGCCGAACATCGTGCACAAGTCCGAGGTGGGCGGCGTGCGCCTGAACATCCGCAGCCTCGCCGCGGTGCGCTCGACCTATCAGGAGATCCTCGACGAGGTCAAGCGCGTGCAGCCCGAGGCGGTGATCAACGGCATCGCGATCGAGCCGATGATCCAGAAGCGCAACGGCCGCGAGCTGGTGGTGAGCGTGCGCCGCGACCCGGTGTTCGGCCCCGCGATCACCTTCGGCGAGGGCGGCAACCTGGTCGAGGAGAACCGCGACGTCGCGGTGGCCCTGCCGCCGCTCAACAGCTTCCTCGTCAAGGACATGATCCGCTCGACCCGCATCTCCACCCGCCTCGGCGAGTTCCGCAACATGCCGGCGGTGGACATGAACGCGCTCGAGCTGGTGCTGTTGCGCATCTCCGAGATGGTCTGCGAGCTGCCGTGGATCACCGCGATGGAGATCAACCCGCTGATCGTGGACGAGAACGGCGTGGTCGCGGTCGACGCGAACATCAGTGTGGAAAACGTGTCTCCGACGGCGGACCGCTACGACCACGTCGCGATCCACCCGTATCCGTCGCACCTGATCAGCACCTGGACCGTGCCCGACGGCACCACGGTGACGATCCGTCCGATCAAGCCGGAGGACGCCGAGCTCGAGGTCGACTTCGTGCGCCGCCTGTCGGCCGAGACCAAGTACTACCGCTTCATGAACACCATGCGCGAGCTGCCGCCCGCGATGGTCGCCCGCCTCACCCAGATCGACTACGACCGCGAGATGGCCTTCGTCGCCACCCTCGAGGCCGACGGCGTAGAGAACGAGATCGGTGTGTGCCGCTACGCGGTGAACCCCGACGGCGAGTCCTGCGAGTTCGCGGTCGTGGTGGCCGACGACTGGCAGCACCGCGGCCTCGCCCGCAAGCTCATGGGCGTACTGATCGAGACCGCGCGCAGCCGTGGCATCCAGTACATGAACGGCGTCTTCCTCGCCAACAACGAGCGCATGCTCAAGTTCGTGCAGAAGCTCGGCTTCGTGCTCAGCAACGACCCGGAAGACAGCTCGGTCAAGCTGGGCATTCTGGCGCTGCAGGACTGAGCGATGCCCGCGACGATCGAGCCCATCGAGTTCCACGGCCAGCCAGCGCTGCGCCTGGCCACCGCTTCGGGTGCACGCGCGGTGGTGGCGCTGCACGGCGCGCAGGTGCTGTCGTGGGCGCCGCCGGGTGGCGAGGAGCGCCTGTACCTGAGCCCGAAGGCAGTGTTCGACGGGCACAGCGCGGTCCGTGGCGGCATCCCGGTGTGCTTCCCGCAGTTCGCCGACCTGGGCCCCCTGCCCGCGCACGGCTTCGCGCGCAACCGGCGGTGGTCGCTCACGACCGAGCGCAGCGGCAAGGACTTCGCCCTCGCGGGGCTGACGCTCGCCGACGACGAAGCCACCCGCGCGCTGTGGCCGTACGCGTTTTCGGCCGAACTGTCGATCCTGATCGAGGACAGCCGGCTCGACCTCGAACTCGAGATCACCAACACCGGCGACGAGGCCTTCGAGTTCACCGCCGCGCTGCACACCTACCTCGCGGTACGCGAGGTCGAGGAATCGCGCATCGAAGGCCTGCACGGCTTCTCCTATCGCGACAAGACCGACGCCGACCGCATCCAGCGCGATAGCGGGGACGCCCTGGTGATCGAGTCCGAGACCGACCGCGTCTATCACGAGGTAAACCGCCCGCTGCTGCTGCGCGAATACCACCGCAGCCTGGGCGTCAATGCCGACGGTTTCCCCGACGTGGTGGTGTGGAACCCCTGGATCGAGCGCAGCGCCGCGATCGCGGACCTGCCGGACGACGGCTTCCGCCGCATGCTCTGCATCGAGGCCGCCGCCGCCCGCCAGCCGGTACGCGTGCAGCCCGGCGAATCGTGGTGGGGGCGGCAGACCCTGGTCGCCCTCTGAGCCTGCGTCGCGCACGCACGAGCCGCCGCAGCCTCGCTGCCTTCTGCCGGAGCGACGCGAGTCGCACTCACGGCGCCCGGAGTCCGCGCCGCCGTCGCCGGATCGCCCGCTCACGACTCGCTTCGCCCCGCAGCGGCCGCCACACCGGTCCGCGGGTTGCTCTCCCCGCGCCGCCTGTTGCACTATCCGGGCCTTATCTTCTGCGCTTCACCGCCTCTTCCCCATGCTCCCCCCGATCGAATACCGCATCGCCGAAGAGCTCGGCGTCTCGCCGCGCCAGGTCATCGCCGCCGTCCAGCTCATCGACGATGGCGCCACCGTGCCCTTCATCGCCCGCTACCGCAAGGAAGTCACCGGTGGCCTGGACGACACGCAGTTGCGCACGCTGGAGGAACGCCTGGGCTACCTGCGCGAGCTCGAAGACCGCCGCGCCACCGTGCTGGCCTCGATCGAGGAGCAGGGCAAGCTCACCGCCGAGCTGCGTGCCGAGGTCGAGGACGCCGACACCAAGCAGCGCCTCGAGGACCTCTACCTTCCCTACAAGCCCAAGCGCCGCACCAAGGCACAGATCGCGCGCGAGGCCGGCATCGGCCCGCTGGCCGAGACATTGCTCGCCGACCCGACCCTGACGCCCGAAGTCGAAGCCGAAAAGTACATCAACGCCGAGGCCGGTTTTGCCGACACCAAGGCGGTGCTCGACGGCGCGCGCCAGATCCTGATGGAGCACTTCGCCGAGGACGCCACCCTGCTCGGCGAGCTGCGCAGCTACCTGCACGAACATGGCCGGGTGCGCTCGAGCGTGATCGAGGGCAAGGAGAACGAAGGCGCCAAGTTCCGCGACTGGTTCGACTTCGCCGAACCGATCGCCACCATGCCCTCGCACCGTGCGCTGGCGCTGCTGCGCGGGCGCAACGAAGGCGTGCTGCGCCTGGCACTCGACGTCGAGCGCCCCGACCCCGACGCCCCGCATCCTTGCGAAGGCCGCATCGCCGTGCGCTTCGGCATCCGCAGCCAGGGCCGCCCGGGCGACCGCTGGCTCGCCGAGACCGCGCGCTGGGCGTGGAGCGTGAAGATCTCCATCCACCTCGAACTCGAGCTGATGAGCGAGCTGCGCGAGCGCGCCGAGGAAGAGGCGATCCGCGTCTTCGCGCGCAACCTCCACGACCTGCTGCTCGCCGCCCCCGCCGGCACGCGCGCCACCATCGGCCTCGACCCCGGAATCCGCACCGGAGTGAAGGTCGCGGTGGTGGATGCCACCGGCAAGCTGGTCGACACCGCCACCGTGTATCCCTTCGAGCCGCGCCGCGACCGCGAATCGTCGATCGCCACCATCGCCGCGCTGGCGAAGAAGCATGCGGTCGAGCTGATCGCCATCGGCAATGGCACCGCCTCGCGCGAGACCGACGCGCTGGTGGCCGAGCTGATGAAGCGCTACCCGGAGCTGCAGCTGACCAAGATCGTCGTCTCGGAGGCCGGCGCCTCGGTGTATTCCGCGTCCGAACTCGCCGCACGCGAGTTCCCCGAGCTCGACGTCAGCCTGCGCGGCGCGGTTTCGATCGCCCGCCGCCTGCAGGATCCGCTCGCCGAGCTGGTCAAGATCGATCCCAAGTCGATCGGCGTCGGCCAGTACCAGCACGACGTCAACCAGGGCCGCCTGGCGAAGAGCCTGGACGCCGTGGTGGAAGACTGCGTGAACGCGGTCGGCGTGGATGTGAACACCGCGTCTGCACCGCTGCTCGCACGCATCTCGGGTCTGAACGCCACGCTCGCCGGCAACATCGTCGAGTATCGCAATACCCGGGGCCCCTTCCGCAGCCGCAGCGCATTGAAGGACGTGCCCCGCCTCGGCCCCAAGACCTTCGAGCAGGCCGCGGGCTTCCTGCGCATCCCCAGCGGCGACAACCCGCTCGACGCCTCCTCGGTGCACCCCGAGGCCTACCCGGTGGTCGAGCGCATCCTCGCGCGCGTGCGGAAGAGCGTGCGCGAACTGATGGGCAACGGCGGCTTCCTCAAGAGCCTGAAACCGGAGGAGTTCACCGACGAGCGCTTCGGGCTGCCCACCGTGCAGGACATCCTCGCCGAACTGGAAAAGCCCGGCCGCGACCCGCGCCCCGAGTTCCGCACCGCGACCTTCCGCGAGGGCGTGGAGACCTTGAAGGACCTCGAGCCCGGCATGCTGCTCGAAGGGGTGGTCACCAACGTCACCAACTTCGGCGCCTTCGTCGACATCGGCGTGCATCAGGACGGCCTGGTGCATATCTCCGCGCTGTCCAACACCTTCGTCAAGGACCCGCACAGCGTGGTCAAGGCGGGTCAGGTGGTGAAGGTGAAGGTGCTGGAGGTGGACATCCCGCGCCACCGCATCGCGCTCACCATGCGCCTGGGCGACGAGGTGACTGCGAAGCGCGGCGAGTCCGGCGCCCGGCGCGACGAGGGTGCGCCGCGGCGCGGGGAAGGCGGTCAGGCCCCGCGTAGCGAGCAGCGCCCGCGCGGCGGTGACAACCGGCGCCCGCCCGCGCAGGGCAAGGGTGGCGCGCGCCAGGAGGCTTCCCGCCCCGCCGCTGCCAACGCACTCGCCGAAGCATTCGCCCGCGCCCGCGGCAATCGCTGAGGAGGCCGTCATGCCGACGACGATCCACGGCATCAGGAACTGCGACACCATGAAGAAGACCTTCGCCTGGTTCGACGGCGCGGGTGTCGCCTACCAACTCCACGATTACAAGAAGGCCGGCGTCGACGCCGCCACACTCGCGCGCTGGTGCGAGAAGCTCGGGTGGGAAGCGCTCGTCAACAAGCGCGGCACCACCTGGCGCAGGCTCCCGCCCGAGCAGCAGGCGATCGCCGACACGGCCGCCGCGATCGCGCTGATGCAGGCCCAGCCCAGCCTGATCCGTCGCCCGGTGGTCGAGTTCGCCGACGGCGGACTCGTCGTCGGCCTGGATACCGAGGCCTTCGAGCGCCACAGCCGGGGCCGAGCCCAACCGCCAGCAGGAACACCGGACACTCCAAGATGAAGACGCCCCTCCCCACCAGCTATGTGCAACGTTTCCTGCTCGAGGACCTCGACATCCGCGGCGCGGTCGTGCGCCTCACCGACGTCTGGGAAGCCATGCAGGACGGGCGCGGCTATGCGCCCGCGGTGGCGCGACTGCTCGGCGAGATGAGCGCAGTCTCCACCGTGATCGCCGGCAACCTCAAGCAGCCCGGCCGGCTGACCTTCCAGATCACCGGCCACGGCCCCGTCAGCCTGCTGGTGATCGACTGCGCCGAGACCCTGAACCTGCGCGGTTACGCCAAGGCCGAGGGCACGCCCGCCGCGGGCACGCTGGTCGAGCTCGTCGGCGACGGGCGCCTGCAACTCTCCCTCGACATCGAAGGCCTCGATCAGCCCTACCAGAGCCTGGTGCCGCTGGAAGGCGACAGCATCGCCGAGGTCTTCGAGCACTATCTCGTCCAGTCCGAGCAGCAGCCCGCCAGGCTGTGGCTGGCGTGCAGCGCGCAGGCGGCGGTGGCCCTGTTCGTGCAGAAGCTCCCCGGTGCCGACCTCAAGGACATCGACGGTTGGTCGCGCGTCCAGCAGCTGGCCCACACCGTGCGCGAGGACGAGCTGCTCGGCCTCGACGCCGAGCAGATCCTGCGCCGCCTGTTCGCCGAGGAGGACATCCGCCTCTTCGACGCGCGTCCGGTCACCCACGAATGGCCGGCCGATCCGGACAAGATCGCCGAGATGTTGCGCGCACTCGGCGAGGACGAAGTACGCACGGTCCTGGACCAGCATGGCGAGGTGGTGGTGCATGACGATCTGTCCAACCACACCTACCGTTTCGATCGCAGCGACGTGGACGCGCTCTTCCGCCCGCCCACCCTGCATTGAGCCGGAAGCCGGCAATGCCGGCCGGCTTGCGCCGCCGGCCTTGCCCGAACGTGTTCGCCTAAGTACACTCGCTCGATTTTGAAGACCGTTCAGCACATGTCCGCCAGCGCGCCCGCAAGATCGATCGAGTTCCACAACACGACCCTGGGCGCCACCATCGCCGTCCTGCAGGCGGCGGAACCGAGCACGCTTGCCGATTCGCTGCACAAGATGCTCGGCGGCATGCCCGACTTCTTCAGCGGCGAACTGCTCATCCTCGATTTCGGCGGGGTGGCGCAACTGCCCGAGCGTATCGATTGGTCGGGCCTGCAGTCGCTGCTGCGGCGCTACCGCCTGCAGCCGATCGGTGTGATGCGCCTGGCGGCGGAACACCATGAGGGCGCCCGGCGCGCCGGGCTCGCACTGGTCGATCCGGCGCAGCTCGCCGCCCGCCCGCCCGCCGAGGCGCCCGCGCGCCAC
>NZ_AMXD01000111.1 GCF_000310185.1 Thauera aminoaromatica S2
GACCCGGCCGCGCCCGGCGCCGCGGTCGCGGTCTCGCGCCGGCGCCAGTGGATCGCCGCCGGCGCCACCAGCGCGGCGAGCAGCGCCGCCACCAGCAGCAGCGGCCAGGTCACCGGCGCGTTCCACTCCGTGCGCGCAGCGGCACGGCGCTCGAGGTCGATGCGCTGGTACTTCATGGTGTTGCGCACCATGGCCCCGGTCTTGCGGTTGAGCACCCAGCCATGCTGCAGCGAATACGACATCGGGTGGAAGGCGAAGATCCACGGCGCGTCGTGCTGCAGCATCGCCACCATGCGGTCGATGATCTGCTGGCGCGCGGGGCCGTCGGGCATGGCCTTCATGCGCTCGAACAGCCCATCGTATTCCGGGTTCTCGTAGTTGGCCGCGTTCTGGCCGTTGAACTTCACCTTGCCCTGCGGGCCGTGGAGCAGGAAGAGCAGGTTCTCCGGATCGGGGTAGTCTGCGTTCCAGCCGAAGAAGAAGAGCTGTGCGTTACCCTGGCGGATCTTGTCCTGGAAGCGATTGAAGTCGGTCGGCCGCACGACGAACTGCACGCCCAGCGCGCGGAACTTCTTCGCCAGCCAGTCGGAGCGCGCCTTGTCGCCCAGCCCGCCGGGCGTGGTGTCGAGGTGGATCACCAGCGGCTCGCCGGTCTGCGCATCGCGTCCATTTGGCCAGCCGGCCTCGGCGAGCAGGCGGCGCGCCTCGTCGACCCCACGGCGCACGGGACGGCCGTCCGCCTCGCTGCCCTGCCACTCGTACACCACCGGGTTCATCCCCGCCCGTCCCGCGCGCGCGCCGAAGATGCCCGGCGGCAAGGGGCTCATGCCGGGCAGGCCGCGGCCGTTGAGGAAGATCGACACGAACTCCTCCATGTCGAGCGCGATCGAGATCGCCTGGCGCAGCTTGCGCGCGCGCTCCTTCTCCGCCTTCGAGGCGCCGCCGCCCACGAGCGGGTCGAGCATGTTGAAGCCGAGGTAGAAGATCGACGGCGACACCGAGGTGAGCAGGCGGATGCCCTTGTCGCGCATGTCGTCCGAGAGCGTCACCTCGCCCTGGCTGGTGAGACTGACGGCCTGGTCGAAGTTGTCCGAAGACACGCCCGAGGCGTCGTAATAGCCTTGCAGGAACTTGTTCCAGTATGGGATGCCCTCGCGCTCGCGCGAGAACACCACCTTGTCGATGAATGGCATGGGCTTGCCGCAGTCGCCGAGCAACCCGGCCTCGGCATCGCCGGACTCGCCCGCGCAGGGATAGGCGTCGCCGCGGTAGTTCGGATTGCGCGCAAGCACCATGCGCGCGTTGGGGTTGTTCTCGACCAGCATGTACGGCCCGGTGCCCACCGGCCACCAGTCCAGCGTCAGGTTGCGCTCGGCCATGCCGGGCTGGGCGAAGAAGCGGTCCACCTCGCGCGGCACCGGGCTGAAGAAGGGCATCGAAAGCCAATACAGGAACTGCGGATAGGCGCCCTGCAGGGTGATGCGCAAGGTGTGGCGGTCCACCACCTCCACGCCGGGCAGCGCGAAGCGGTCGAGATCCAGCCAGCCGGGCGGATCGTCCTTCGCCGCGGCACCGCTCGCCCCGCCTTCCTTGGTTGCCGCAACCAGCCCGGCCTGCAGCTCCTGGAGCCCGGGCAGATACTCCGCCATGAGCTCGAAGATCGGCGAGTGCAGGCGCGGATGGGCGAGACGCTTGATCTGATAGACGTAGTCGCGCGCCTCGAGCTCGCGCGTGCCGGTCGCGGCGAAGTCGCCGAGACCCCGCACTGCGCGCAGGTCGGCCTCGCCAAGGCCGAGATAGCGCGGGCTGCCATCCTCATCGAGGGCGAAGGCCGGGTGGGGCTGGTACAGGATGCCCGGGCGGATACGCACCTCGACCACGGTACGCACCACCTTGGCCGGGTCGGCGTTCGCGGGCAGCTCGCGGCCGCCAGCGTCGAGCCGGCGCAGGCTCGGCATGGCCTCGGCGGTGGCGGGCTCGAGCACATAGGGGCGCTTCAGGTAGTGGTACTGCAGCGGCGGCTCGACGATCTGGTACAGGAAGCTCGCCTCGTCCTCGCTGTAGGACTGCACCGGATCGAGATGCTTGGGGCGCTCGGTGAAGGCGGTGTACAGGATGTGTTCCCCGCGCTCGGCCACCGGATAGGGGTCGTTCCACACCGGGCCGCAGGCCGCGAGTGCCAGGCAGGCGATCAACAGCGCAGCCGCGGAACGTAACGACGCACCCGCCCTGCGCGGGTGCGCAGGGCGGATCGGGCCGGGGCGGCCGGGGGTCCGGAGAGGGCAGGAGAACCGGCGCACGGGCACGCGGAAGCTTCGATGAAAGCGCGGATTCTGGCAGGTTTCGCACGCGCTTGCGATCTGCACACGGCCTCGGACCCGCAGCCGTGACCCGCCCGCCTCGACGAAACATGGCCTGCCCTACCGGCTCCGTCGCCTCCTTCCATCCCCCCGCGCGGGCGAAAGTCCCGTCCGTCGAAGGGTTTTGACGGTTTTTCGCTATAATCCCCGTCTTGTCATTCGGAGTCATTTCTCATGGGCTTTCTCGCCGGCAAACGAATCCTCATCACCGGTCTGCTCAGCAACCGTTCGATTGCCTACGGCATCGCCAAGGCCATGCACCGTGAAGGCGCCGAGCTCGCCTTCACCTACCAGAACGACCGCTTCAAGGACCGCGTCGCCAAGCTGGCGGCCGACTTCGGCAGCAGCCTGATCTTCCCGCTCGACGTTCAGGACGACGCGCAGATCACCGGCCTGTTCGAGCAGCTCGGGCAGCACTGGGACGGCCTCGACGCGCTGGTGCATTCGATCGCGTTCGCCCCCGGCGAGGCACTCGAGGGCGATTTCCTCGACGGCCTCACCCGCGAGGCCTTCCGCATCTCGCAGGAGGTCAGCACCTACAGCTTCCCGGCGCTGGTCAAGGCCGCGCGCCCGATGATGCAGGGCCGCAACGCCAGCGTGCTGACCCTGTCCTACCTGGGTGCCGTGCGCACCATGCCCAACTACAACATCATGGGTCTCGCCAAGGCCAGCCTGGAAGCCTCGGTGCGCTACCTCGCCGTCACCCTCGGCCCGGAAGGCATCCGCGCCAACGCGATCTCCGCCGGCCCGATCAAGACGCTCGCGGCCTCGGGCATCGGCAGCTTCGGCAAGCTGCTCGCCTTCAACGAGCACAACGCCCCGCTGCGCCGCAACGTGACCATCGAGGAAGTGGGTAACGCCGCCGCCTTCATGTGCTCGGACCTGGCCAGCGGCATCACCGGCGAGGTCATGTACGTGGATGGCGGCTTCAACACCACCGCGCTCGGCAACGCGCTGCCGCTGCCGCAGTAAGGATATCGCGGCGGACGGCGCTGCGCGGCAGCCGCCGCATCCGCCTGCCGAGCCTCGGCGGACGGCACAAAAAAGCCCGGTTTCGACACCGGGCTTTTTGTTTCCATGCTGCCCTCGCCGCACGGGCGAGTGGCGGAGCATGCGGGGATCCGCTGGGAATCAGCGCGGCTCGACCTGCAGTGCCGTCGGGTTGATCGTGACCTCGTAGCGCTGGCGCAGCTCGCTCAGGAAGGCGCCGAAGTCGCGCCCGGCCAGGAGCTGCTTGTACTGTCCCGTAACCGCGGCGACGCGCGGGTCCGCGTCGCCGATCTGCGCGCGCTCGACCGCCTCGATGCGGTACAGCACGTAGTCGCCCTCGGTCGACTGCACGCCGACGTGCACCGGGAGCGTCTCGGCCGACGCCGAGAACACCGCCTGCATGGCCGCCGCCGGCAGCCCGGGGGCACCACGCTGCAGCTTGCGCGCCTCGCCCCAGCGGGCTGCGGGCTGCTCGCCCCTGCGCAGCGCGGCCAGCATCTCCTCGCCCGCACGGGTGGCCTTCACCCGGCCCTGCTCGATGCGGACGAGTTCGACGATGCGCTCGCGGACCTCGTCGAGCGGCAGCCGGCGCGCCGGCTCGAAGGCCTTGACCCGCGCCGACACCAGGGTGCCGTTGCCGATCTCGATGGCCTCGGTGTTGCGGCTTTTCTGCACCGCCTCGTCGCCGAACAGGGCCGAGATCACGCGCTCGTCGGCGAGCGGCGCCGGGGCGGAGTCGCGGCTGATCCAGTCGGTGGTGGCGGTCTTGAGGCCGAGCGCCTCGGCCGCGGGCTGCAGGCTGTCGGGCTGCTCGTACACCGTGTTGGAGAACTGCTCGGCCAGCTCCGCGAAACGACGACCGGCCTCCTGGGCGCGCAGCTCGGCGAGGATCTCCGCGCGCACGGCCTCGAAGGGCTTGACCGAGGAAGGCTTGATGTCGGTGACCTCGACGATGTGCACGCCGAAGTCGCTGCGCACCGGCTCGCCGATCACGCCTTTCTGCAGACCGAACACCGCGTCCTCGAAGGCGCCGACCATCACGCCGCGGGCGAAGAAACCGAGATCGCCGCCGTTGCCGGCCGAGCCCGGATCCTGCGACTTCTCCTTCGCGAGGGCGGCGAAGCGCGCGGGATCGGCGCGCAGTTGCTCGACGAGCGCTCGCGCCTCGGCCATCACGCGATCGACCTCGGCCTGCTCGGCGCCTTGGTCGAGGGCGAGCAGGATGTGACGAGCCTGGCGCTCCTCGGGCACGCCGAAGCGCTGCGGATTGCCGTCGTAGAAGGCGCGCACCGCGTCGTCCGCGACCTCGACGCCACGCTCGACCGCCGCGCGGTCGAAGACCAGGTATTCGGCCTGCAGCCGCGCCGGGCGCTCGAAGCGCGTCGGGTTGGCCTCGTAGTAGGCGCTGACCTGCGCGTCGTCCACCTTGACGTCGGCCGCCAGGGCCTTCGCCGAGAGGCGGAACTCGCGCACGCTGCGCGACTCCAGCTGGGCGTCGAGGAAGCGCCGCGCCGATGCCTGGGGAACGATGCCGGCGTCGCCGACCGCCGCGACGATCTGCTGCACCCGCACGTCCTGCGCCAGGCGCGCCTCGAAAGTCGCGGGTGTCATGCCCTGGGCACGCAGCAGGGTCTCGTAGCGCTGCAGCGAGAAGCTGCCGTTTTCCTGGAAGGAGGCCACGCCGGCGATGGTCTCCTGCAGTTGCTGCGGCGTCACCACGAGACGGTTCTCGGCGGCGTAGAGCGCGAGCACGCGCTGGTTGATCAGGTTCTCGAGCACGGCTCGCCGCAGTTCGGCCGACTGCAGCAGCGCACGGTCGACCTGGCCCCCGCCGTCCTGCCGCAGGCGGTCCTGCTGCTCGCGCAGGGCCTGGTCGAACTCCCATGCGCCTATGGTGGTGCCGCCGACACGCGCGGCCTCGTTCGCCGAACCCGAGTCGCTGAAGTAGGCGTCCATGCCGAAGAAGGCGAAGGGGACGATCAGGAGCGCCAGGATCACCTGGGCGACGCGTTTATTGTTGCGAACAGCCTCGAACATCTCGTATTCCGTGGAAAGGACAGAAAAATGCAGCCGTGTGGCAGGATCCCGGCGCGAAAAGTTCCGCAGTTTAGCGCATCGGTCCGGCTTCGGGTCCGCGGCATGCCATCCGTCACAGCGCGCAGGGAACGGCGCTCAATATACTGCGCGGATGCGCGCAAGCCCTCTCCCCGCAGTCGTCCTCGCCCTGGCCTATTGGGCGGTCGGCTATCCCGCCCTCCATCTCGCCATCCCACCGGGCTACACCGCCCCCTTCTTTCCACCGGCCGGTATCGCACTCGCCGCGCTGTTCGTGTTCGGACTGCGCCTGTGGCCTGCGGTGTTCGCAGGGTCGGCCCTGATCCAGCTCGCCACCGCCTGGCCGCTGCTCGGCAGCGCAGGCTGGAATCCGCTCGGTCCGCTCGCCGTCCCGGTAGGCGCCACCCTGCAGGCGGTGGTCGGCGTCCTGCTCGCGCGCCGGCTGCTCGCGCCCGGCGACACGCTCGACACGGCCGGCTCGGTGATGCGCTTCCTCGGCATCTGCATGCCGCTGAGCGGGCTGGTGTGCTCGACGATCGGCGTCTCCGCCCTGGTCTGGGCGGCGGTGATCCCGGCATCCGACGCGCTTTTCAACTGGTGGACCTGGTGGACCGGCGACACCCTGGGCATGCTCGTCGCCACCCCGCTCACCCTGGTGTTCATTGGTCGCCCGACGCAGGACTGGCGCCAGCGCAGACTCGGCGTCGCGCTGCCGATGTCGATCGCGCTCGTGCTGCTCGCCCTCGCCTACCGGCAGGTGGTGAGCTGGGAGGATTCGCGCGTGCGGGCGCAGTTCGAGCGCGACAGCGTCCATCTCTCCGCCCTGCTGCAGAAGCGCCTCGAAGAACGGGTCGACATGGTGCGTTCGATCGAGCGCCTGCTGCTCGCGAGCGACCAGGTCTCGCGCGCCGATTTCCACGAGTTCGTCGCACCCTGGATGCGACTGCACCCGGGCACGCGCAGCTTCACCTGGAACCCTTACGTAAGACACGCTGAGCGCGCGGCATTCGAAGAGGGGATCCGGAGCGACTACCGGGTCGATTACCGCATCCTCGACCGCGATCCCGCCGGACAAACTTCGCCTGCTACCGAGCGTCGCGAGTATTTCCCGGTCACGCACGTCGAGCCCGAAGAGGGCAACCACGCCGTGCTCGGCATGGATCCACTGTCCTTCCCGGTCGCGGGCGAGGCGATCGAACGCGCGCTGGCCACCGGCCAGCCAGCGGCCAGCGCGCGCATGCGCCTGGTGCAGGAGCACGGGGAGCAGCATGCCGTGGTGCTCTATCAAGCCGTTTTCGCCTCCTCGCCGCCTGCACCGGTCCGCGCCCCGCTCGGAGTCGTGTCCGCGGCACTGGGCATGGACGACCTGCTCGCAGCCGTTTCACGCCAGGCTGCGGCGCAGGGCATCGCGGTGCGACTCTCCGACCGCGACGCCGGGCCCGAGTCGGCGCTGCTTGCCGGCGACGATCGCGGACAGGAGTCGGTCTGGCCGGAAGAGATCCTGGCGCGCACCACGAGCATCGATTTCGCCGGTCGTCGATGGGAGCTGCACACCCGCGCCCTGCCCCGCTACATCGAACAGCTACGCAGCTGGGCCGCGTGGGGCACGATCGCGGTCGGCGTCCTCACCAGCGCAATGCTCGGCGCGCTCCTGCTCATCACCACCGGCAACCGTCGCCGCATCCAGGCGCTGGTCGAACACCGCACCGCCGAGCTCCAGGCCGCGAGCGTACGCTTGCATGAAAGCCGCGCCGCACTGATCGACGCCCAGCGCATCGCCCGCCTCGGCAGCTGGGAGACCCTCTGCGCACGCGACGGGCTGCACGCCTCGGACGAGCTCCACCTGCTGCTCGACAGCACGGCAGGCGACCTGAACTCGCTCGCCGACCTGATCGACGCGATCGCCCCCGCCAGCCGCGCGGCCCTGACCGACGCGCTCGAGCGCGCCGCCACGGAGCCGGGCCGGATCATGCTCGACTGCAACACAGACAGCCTGCCGATGCGCACGCTGCAGTTCCGCATCGAGGGCGAGCATGTGGGCGGCCGCCTCCGGCGTATCCGCGGTACCGCGCAGGACGTCACCGCGCTGCGCGAGGCCGAAGCCCGCATCCGCTACCTGGCCCGCTTCGACCCGCTCACCGGGCTGCTCAACCGCAGCGCCTGGCAGGACCACGCCCAGGACGTGCTGCGGCACGCCGCGCGCCATGACGACCGCTGCGCCGTGCTGTTCCTCGACCTCGACGACTTCAAGACGGTCAATGACTCGCTCGGCCACGCCGCCGGCGATCGCCTGCTCGCCCAGGTGGCCTGCCGCCTCGGCGGCTGCGTACGCGCGGAAGACCTGGTCGCCCGCATCGGCGGCGACGAGTTCGTGATCCTGTTGTCGCGCCTCGCGCACGCCGAAGAGCCGGCGCGCGTTGCCGAGCGCGTGCTCGATGCGCTCGCCCGCCCGCTGCAGATCGACAGCCAGCCGCTGCGCGTCGGCGCGAGCATCGGAATCGCCCTCTACCCCGCCGACGGTGGCGAGATCGATACGCTGCTCAAGCACGCCGACACTGCGATGTACGAGGCCAAGGAGTCCGGCCGCAACGCCTACCGCTTCTTCCTGCCCGAGATGACCCAGCGCGTGACCCGCCGACTGCAGACCGAGGCCGAGCTGCGCAAGGCGATCGAGAGCGGCGATCTGCGCCTGCACTACCAGCCCCAGATCGACGCGGCGAGCGGCCGGGTGTACGGCTGCGAGGCCTTGGTGCGGTGGCAACATCCCGAGCGGGGTCTGCTCCCGCCCGACCGCTTCGTCCCTTTCGCCGAACAGAGCGGCCTGATCGTGCCGCTCGGGGAATGGGTGCTGCGCGAAGCCTGCCTGCAGCAGGTGCGCTGGCGCGACGCCGGCCTGCCGCCGCTCGACGTGGCGGTAAACATCTCGGCGCTGCAGTTCCGCCGGCGCGACTTCGTCGCCACGGTGGCGCGCGTGCTGGGCGAGACGGGCGCCGATCCGGCGCGGATCGAGCTGGAGATCACCGAGAGCGCGCTGATGGACGCGACGCCCGAGCTGGTGGCGAGCTTCGACCAGCTCGTGGCGCTCGGACTGACGCTGGCCCTGGATGATTTCGGCACCGGCTACTCCAGCCTGTCCTACCTCAAGCGCCTGCCGCTGCGCCGCCTGAAGATCGACCGCTCCTTCGTCGACGGCCTGCCGGACAATCCGGAAGACGCCGCGATCACCTCGGCCACCCTGTCGCTCGCCCGCGACCTCGGCATGGAGGTGGTCGCCGAGGGCGTGGAAACCGAGGACCAGCGCGGCTACCTCTGCAAGCGGGGTTGCCGCGCGATGCAGGGTTACCTGTTCTCGCGGCCGCTGGGGGTAGAGGAGTTCGGCACATGGTTCGAGGAACAGGCGGCGGCGATCGCATGACGCCGATCGCGCTTCGCCACGGGCCGGCAGGCACGAGACGAAGCGCGATCGGGGCGCGGCTTTGCGCGCCGCGCCTCAGTCGGCGCGCCGGAACACCAGTTGCCCGCCCTCGGCATCCACCCGGATGCAGTCCTTGGCGGCGAAGCGACCTTCGAGGATCGCCTTCGCGAGCGGGTTCTCGATGCGCTCCTGGATCGCCCGCTTCAAGGGCCGTGCGCCAAACACCGGGTCGAAGCCGGCAGTCGCGAGCTCGGCGAGCGCCGCATCGCTGATCTCCATGCCCATTTCCAGCCGCGCCAGGCGCTTCTCGAGGTACTGCAACTGAATCTTCGCGATGCCGGCGATGTGCTTTTCATCCAGCGCGTGGAACACCACCACCTCGTCGATGCGGTTGATGAACTCCGGACGGAAGTAGGTCTTCACTTCCGCCATCACCGCGAGCTTGATCACCCCGTAGTCGTCTCCCGCCATGGCCTGGATCATCTGGCTGCCGAGGTTGGAGGTCATCACGATCACGGTGTTCTTGAAGTCCACCGTGCGGCCCTGGCCGTCCGTCATGCGACCGTCGTCGAGCACCTGCAGCAGCACGTTGAACACGTCCGGATGCGCCTTCTCGACCTCGTCGAAGAGGATCACGCTATAGGGCTTGCGCCGCACCTGCTCGGTCAGGTAGCCGCCTTCCTCGTAGCCGACGTAGCCCGGGGGCGCACCGATCAGGCGCGCCACCGAGTGCTTCTCCATGAACTCGCTCATGTCGATGCGGATCAGGTGTTCCTCGGAATCGAACAGGAAGTTCGCCAGCGTCTTGCACAGCTCGGTCTTGCCCACCCCGGTGGGGCCGAGGAAGAGGAAGGAGCCGTAGGGACGGTTCTCGTCCGACAGGCCCGCGCGCGAGCGCCGGATGGCGTCGGCCACCAGGCGCACCGCCTCGTCCTGGCCGACCACGCGCTCGTGCAGCTTGTCCTCCATCTTCAGGAGCTTCTCGCGCTCGCCCTGCATCATCTTGCTCACCGGGATGCCGGTGGCGCGCGATACGACCTCGGCGATCTCCTCGGCGCCCACCTCGGTGCGCAGCAGCTTGTTGGGCGCGGCATTCTGGCCCGCCTGCTCGGCCATCCTGAGCTGGCCCTCGAGCTGCGGCAGCTTGCCGTACTGCAGCTCGGCGACCTTGTCGAGCTGGCCCTTCCGTTGGTACTCGGCCATCTGCGCGCGCAGCGCGTCGATCTCCTCCTTGATGTGGGCCGAGCCGGCGACCTTGGCCTTCTCCGCCTTCCACACCTCTTCCAGGTCGTTGTACTCGCGCTGCAGCTTGGCGAGCTCGTCCTCGATCAGTTGCAGGCGCTTGAGCGAAGCCTCGTCCTTCTCCTTCTTCACCGCCTCGCGCTCGATCTTGAGCTGGATCATGCGACGGTCGAGCTTGTCCATGACCTCGGGCTTGGAGTCGATCTCCATCTTGATGCGCGCCGCGGCCTCGTCGATCAGGTCGATCGCCTTGTCGGGCAGGAAGCGGTCGGTGATATAGCGGTGCGACAGTTCGGCCGCGGCGACGATGGCCGGGTCGGTGATGTCGACGCCGTGGTGGATCTCGTACTTCTCCTGCAGGCCGCGCAGGATGGCGATGGTCGCCTCGACCGAAGGCTCCTCGACGAGCACCTTCTGGAAGCGGCGCTCGAGCGCCGCGTCCTTCTCGATGTACTTGCGGTATTCGTCGAGCGTGGTGGCGCCGATGCAGTGCAACTCGCCGCGTGCGAGCGCGGGCTTGAGCATGTTGCCGGCATCGATCGCGCCCTCGGCCTTGCCGGCGCCCACCATGGTGTGGAGCTCGTCGATGAACACGATGATGCGCCCCTCTTCCTGGGCGATCTCCTTGAGCACCGCCTTCAGGCGCTCCTCGAACTCGCCGCGGTATTTGGCGCCGGCGAGCAGCGCCGCCATGTCGAGCGAGAGCACGCGCTTGCCCTTGAGCGTCTCGGGCACCTCGTCATTGACGATGCGCTGCGCCAGGCCCTCGACGATCGCGGTCTTGCCCACGCCCGGCTCGCCGATCAGCACCGGGTTGTTCTTGGTGCGGCGCTGCAGGATCTGGATGGCGCGGCGGATCTCGTCGTCACGACCGATCACCGGGTCGAGCTTGCCGCTTCGTGCGCGCTCGGTGAGGTCGAGACAGTACTTCGACAGCGATTCGCGCTGGCCTTCGGCGTCCTGGCTGCCCACGTTGGCGCCGCCGCGCACCGCCTCGATCGCGGCCTCGAGCGCCTTGCGCGCCAGGCCGTTCTCCTTGAGCAGGCGGCCGGCCTCGCCCTTGTCGTCCGCGAGCGCGAGCAGGAACATCTCGCTGGCGATGAACTGGTCGCCGCGTTTCTGCGCTTCACGGTCGGTGACGTTGAGCAGGTTGTTGAGGTCGCGCCCGATGCTGACCTCGCCGCCGTGCCCTTCCACCTTGGGCAGGCGGCCGACGGCCTTGGCGACCGCATTCTTGAGCGGCGGGACATTGACCCCGGCGCGCTGCAGCAGCGACACACTGCCGCCGTCGTCCTGCTCGAGCAGGGCCTGCAGCACGTGCAGCGGCTCGATGAACTGCTGGTCGTTGCCCACGGCGATGCTCTGCGCATCGGCGAGGGCCTGCTGGAACTTGGTGGTGAGCTTGTCGAAACGCATGGAGGTCATCCTCGGGATTCGTTGAACTGAACCCTATGTGGGGCGCATCCGGCGCGCTTCAAGTGCGCGCTCAAAGATGCGGCCGGCTTTGTCCCGGGATGTCGGGGTAACGTACGTAGTCGACCAGGTCCTGGATCTCCTGCGGCGGTGGCTTGGTCAGCAGGCTGACCGCGACGATGGTCGCAAAGCCGAGCGGCACGCCGAACACGCCGGCCGAGATCGGGTTGATTTCGAACCAGGCGTTCGCCATCGCGCCGCCGAAGAAGGGATGGGTACGCACCACGTAGAACACCGTGACCGCCAGCCCGGCCAGCATGCCGGCGACCGCCCCCGGGCGGTTGGCGCGCTTCCAGAAGATGCCCAGCACGAGCGCCGGGAAGAAGGCCGAGCCACCGATCGAGAAGGCCAGGCCGACCATGAAGAGGATGTTGTCCGGCCGCATCGAGGCCACCCAGGCCGCCACCACCGCCACCACCAGCAGCTGCGACTTGGAGATCACCAGGCGCCGGTGCGCGCTCGCCTTGGGGTTGATGACCTTGTAGTAGAGATCGTGCGACAGCGCGTTCGAGATCGTCAGCAAAAGGCCGTCGGCGGTCGACAGCGCGGCGGCCAGCCCCCCGGCCGCGACCAGGCCCGATACCACGTAGGGCAGGCCGGCGATCTCCGGGGTGGCGAGCACGATCACGTCGGTGTTCAGGCGCAGCTCGGCGAGTTGCAGGATGCCGTCGCCGTTGAGGTCCTCGATGCGCACCAGCCCCACCCTGCCCCACGACGCGACCCAGTCGGGCAGGATCGCGATGTTCGAGCCGACCAGATTGTTATAGACCTCCCACTTGGCGAACACCGCGTAGGCCGGCGCGGTGACGTAGAGCAGGAAGATGAAGAACAGCGACCACAGCACCGAGCGCCGCGCCTCCATGACGCCGGGCGTGGTGTAGTAGCGCATCAGGATGTGCGGCAGCGCCGCGGTGCCGACCATCAGCACGAACATCAGGGCGAGGAAGTTGTTGCGCGCGGTGGCGGACTCGCTCGCGGTGGCGCCCGGATGCGCCTCGGCGTGACGCGGCGGCGGGCGGGCGCGCTCGAGCGCCTCGGCGCGCGCGCGCTG
>NZ_AMXD01000112.1 GCF_000310185.1 Thauera aminoaromatica S2
GGCCGCCCGCCTCGCCAGCCCGCCGCACGCCATGCCGCCCGCCCCCGCGGCCGCGGCCGACAACCCCTTCGAGCGCTGCAACCGCTGGCTGCTCGACACCGCGCTCGCCTGCGGCGGCGAACGCGTCTGGCTGCTGTGCCTGTGGGACGGGCGCCGCGGCGACGGCGCCGGGGGCACCGCGCATATGGTCGAGGAGGTAAGCCGCCACCGCGGCCACGTCCTCCACATCGACACCCGCGAGCTGCGACCGCACGATCCGGCTGGCAGCCCCCCGCTGCCGGACTAGGCTGAATCGAGCCGGGCGCGGCAGGCCCGCAATCCGAAGGTCCAGCGCAGACCCCTCATGACCGCGACGGCGGCCACGCCTGGGAGATCGCCGCGCTGGCCCCCCGGCCAACGCGGCGATCTCCCAGGCGTGGCCTGCTCGGGCTGGGCGAGCGCCTGCGGCGGATCCGCGACGCGATCTGAGCCCCCGCCCCCGACCGGGGGCGCGCTGCGCGCGATCAGCCGCGCACGCCCCCGCGCAGGAAGCGCCCGGTGTCGAGGAAGTGCAGGGTCTGGATCAGGCAGGCGCGCGACCACAGCATCTGCATGTGGGTGACCGGCAGCACGGTGTGGTCGCGCGCGCCCGGCCAGCGCGTCTCGGCCACCGTCACCATGCCGTCGTTGGGCTTCTCCATGCCGGGCACGATGCGCCCCATGCCGACCGGGCGGTTGCCGGCGACCACGCCGATCTCGTAGCCGGGCGGCACCTCGGGCAGCGGCCGCGCCAGCCACTGCGGCAGCACGCGGCCGAGCGCGCCGCGCAGAAGCGGGACGCGCAGGATGCGCTCGCCCGCATGGGACCCGCAGCACGGCGAACCGAGCAGGACCACGCGGCCGATGCCTTCCGGATGATGGCGGGCGAGCATGTTCAGCACGACACAGCCGCCCAGGCTGTGCCCGACCAGATGCAGCGGCCGGCGGCCGAGCGCGGCGATGTGCGCCGCAAGATCATCTGCCGCGCCGTCGAGCGAGCCGAGCAGCGAATGCCATGAGAACACCCGGCTCTCGCGCCCCATGCGGCGCAGCTCGCGACGGTGCGCGGAAAACACCACGCCGTGCATCCACAGGCCGTGGACGAAGAGGATCACGGACTCCGCGCCGGCTACCACAAGCGCCCCCGCGTTCCACGCACAAGACAGGCAGGGGCACCCTGCAGGAAAGGGGGCGTCCCTCTCCTTGCGCGCACTTCATGCAAATCCTGCAGCTCGACACACCGGAAAAATCTCAATATTTGAGATCTATATTCACATATTGACATGGCTTTCCTCAAACCCCAGCATTCATGGCTTTAATCGATTATCCAGTTTGGATTCCACCCAGCCGCGTACCGGACAAATGCGAGTCCTCGAGAGCCGCAGGCAGCCTGTCGGTACCCAATGAAGGAACTACACTCCATGTCCAACCAGCCCGCAACCCCCCTCCGCCGCCGCATCCTCGCGACAGGCCTCGCCCTCGCCGCTTTCGCACTCGCCGGATGCTCGGGCGAACAGAAAGGCACGCAACCCGCGACCACAGCGACGAACCAGAAGCTGGTGATCAAGGTCGGCCACGCCGCCACGGAGTCCAACACCGGCCACAAGGGGCTGGTCGAGTTCAACCGCCTGCTGGGCGAAAAGACGGGCGGCCGCATCAGCCTGGAGATCTACCCCAACTCGCAGCTCGGCAGCGAACGCGAGCTGATCGAAGCGGTGCAACTGGGCAGCGTCGGCATGACCTTCGTGTCCTCGGCCCCGCTGGGCGGCTTCAAGAAGGAGTTCTTCGCCCTCGACCTGCCCTTCGTGTTCAAGGATCGTCCCACCGTCTACAAGGTGCTCGACGGCGAACCCGGCCAGTACCTGCTGAAGAGCCTCCAGGACATCAACATCCAGGGCCTCGGCTTCTGGGAGAACGGTTTCCGCCAGCTCAGCAACAGCAAGGTGGCGGTGAAGACGCCGGATGACCTGAAGGGCATCAAGATGCGCACGATGGAGAACGAGGTCCACCTCGCCGCCTGGAAGGAGCTGGGTGCCAACCCGGCGCCGCTGGCCTTCGGCGAGCTGTTCACCGCGCTGCAGCAGGGCACCTTCGATGCCCAGGAAACCCCGATCAACCTGTTCCGCGACATGAAGTTCTTCGAGGTGCAGAAGTTCATCACCAAGACCGGCCACCTCTACTCGCCCTTCGTCATCCTGATGAGCAAGCCGCTCTACGACGGTCTGAGCGAGGCCGACAAGCAGGCCATGGCCGAAGCCTTCGAAGCCGCCAAGGCGTACCAGCGCGACCTCGCGCAGAAGAGCGACGCCGAGGCCGAAGCGCAGATGACCGGCATCACCTTCACCGAATTGAGCGACGCCGAGAAGGAAGCCTTCCGCGCCAAGATGGGTCCGGTGTACGACCTGGTGAAGAAGAAGGCCGGCGAGGAAATCGTCAAAAAGGTGCTGCAGGCCACCAACTAAGCCTGCGACGCCCCGGCTGCGTGCGGCCGGGGCGCCGTCCTTTCGGCCCCGGCGTTCGTCCGGCGTGGCCCGCGACCCCGAGAGACCCCATGCTCAAGAAACTCGATGATCACTTCGAGGAGGCACTGATCGTCCTGCTGATGGCAGCGATGACCGTCCTCATCGTCGTGCAGATCTTCATGCGCTACGTCGTCCAGGAATCCCTGACCTGGTCCGAAGAACTGGCCCGCTATATCTTCGTGTGGGCGACCTACCTCGGGGTGGCCTACGGCGTGAAGAAGAATGCCCACATCTGCGTGGAGGCGGTGACCGGCTACCTGCCCGCCCGCATCAGGGAGATCACCTACATCGTGGCCCAGGTGGTGTTCCTGCTGTTCGCTGCGCTGGTGGTCAAGGAAGGCTTCGTGCTGAGCATGAAGATCTTCAAGTTCGGCCAATCGTCGGCGGCGCTCGGCATGCCGATGGGGGTGATCTACCTGGCGCCGACGGTCGGTTTCGCGCTCGTGTTCATCCGCCTCGTTCAAAACATCGTCGCGGGATTCAAGCGCCTGCGCACCTTGGGGGTGGCAGCATGATCTCCCTGATCCTGTTCGGGCTGTTCGCCCTGCTGATGATCGTGGGCGTGCCGATCGGCATCTCGCTCGGCATCGCGGCGATGGCGGCGCTCGGCTACGGCGGCGTGGTCGACAGCAGCTATCTGGCGCAGAGCCTGGTGACCTCGATCGACTCCTTCCCGCTGATGGCGGTGCCCTTCTTCATCCTCGCCGGCGACCTCATGGGCCACGGCGGCATCTCGCGCCGCCTGCTCGAAGTCGGCGAGATCCTGTTCGGCCGTTACACCGGCGGCCTCGGCCTGGTCGCCGTGGCCACCTGCATGTTCTTCGCCGCGATCTCGGGCTCGGGCCCGGCGACGGTGGCGGCGATCGGCGGCATCCTGTTCCCGGCCATGCTCCAGCGCGGCTACGACCGCAACTTCTCGGTCGGCCTGGTCGCGTCCGCAGGCTGCATCGGCGTGGTGATTCCGCCCAGCATCCCGATGGTGATCTACGCCACCTCCTCCGGCGCCTCGGTGTCCAGCCTCTTCCTCGCGGGGGTCGTCCCGGGTGTGCTGATCGGCGTGGTGCTGATGCTGATGAGCTGGTTCATCGCGCGCAAGGCCGGTTACCACGGCATCGAGCGCAGCTACACCGGCGCCGAGATCTTCCGCATCCTGTGGGACGCCAAGTGGGCGCTGCTGGTGCCGGTGATCATCCTGGGCGGCATCTACGGCGGCATCTTCACCCCGACCGAAGCCGCGGCGGTGGCGGTGGCCTACGGCTTCTTCGTCGGCGTTTTCGTCTACAAGGACCTCAAGCTCGCCGATGTCTACAAAGTGCTGGCACACTCCGCCCTGACCTCCGCGACGGTGATGGTGATCGTCGGCACGGCGACGGTGTTCGGCCGCGTGCTGGCGATCGAAGGCATCCCGGTCAAGCTGGCCAACGAGATCGTGGCCCTGACCAGCGATCCGATCATGATCCTGCTGCTGATCAACGTGCTGTTCCTGGTGGTCGGCTGCTTCATGGAGACGCTGGCGGCGATCATCATCCTGACCCCGATCCTGCTCCCGGTGGTGCTGAAGGTGGGCGTCGATCCGGTGCATTTCGGCATCCTGATGATCGTCAACCTGGCGATCGGGATGGTCACCCCGCCGATGGGCATCAACCTGTTCGTCGGCTCGCGGGTCGGCAACGCCCAACTGGAAGGCGTCATTCGTGGCGCGACGCCCTTCCTGCTGTCGATGATCGTGGTGCTGCTGGTATTGACCTATGTGCCGCAGATCACCCTGTGGCTGCCCAACCTGATGAAGTGATCGCAACGCTGTCGAGAGAGCCGAGCCGATGACCGCACTGAATGCCTCTTCCGCTGCCGCGCTGGAAGCCCTGACCGCCGTTTTCGGCGCCGACGTGCTCCCCGGCGATGCCAGTCCGAAGTACCTGCAGGACTGGAGCGGCTGCGCCGGCGGCCAGCCGCTGGCGATCCTGCGCCCGCGCAGCACCGACGAACTGTCGCGCATGCTGGCGATCTGCCACGCCCACGGCCAGGCGGTGGTGCCGCAGGGCGGCCTCACCGGCCTGTGTGGCGGCGCGGTGCCGGCCGGCGGCGAGGTGGTGGTGTCGCTCGAGCGCATGAACCGCATCGAGCGCATCGACATCGATTCGGGCACCGTCATCGTCGAGGCCGGCGCGATCCTGCAGACGGTGCAGGAAGCCTGCCGCGACGCCGGCGCGCTGCTCGCGGTCGACCTCGGCGCGCGCGGCTCCTGCCAGGTGGGCGGCAACGTGTCGACCAACGCGGGCGGCAACCGGGTGATCCGCTACGGCAACACCCGCGACCTGGTGCTCGGGCTCGAGGTGGTGCTCGCCGACGGCACGGTGTTGAGCATGCTCAACCAGATGGTCAAGAACAACGCCGGCATGGACCTCAAGCATCTCTTCATCGGCAGCGAGGGCGTGCTCGGCATCGTCACCAGGGTGGTGTTCAAGCTGCAGCCGCTGCCCAAGGGCGTGAGCACCGCGGTGGTCGCACTGCACGACTACCCCGCCGCGCTGCGCTTCCTGCGCCATGCGCAGCAGAGCCTGTCCGGACAGGTCAGCGCCTTCGAGATCATGTGGAACGACTACCTGGTCACCGCCGTCGCTGCCGGCAAGCTGCGCGCGCCGCTCGACACGAACTATCCGGTGTACGTGCTGATCGACATGCACTGCGGCCAGCCGGAGACCGACGCCGGGCGCTTCGAGGCGATGCTGGAACAGGCCATCGAGGCGGGCTGGATCCTCGACGGCGCGGTGGCGCAGTCGGTGGCCGAGGCCGAAGCCTTCTGGGCGATCCGCGATGGCGTCGCCGAAGTGCTGCGCGACTATGCGCCGACGCTCAACTTCGACGTCTCGGTGCCGATCGCGCAGATCGGCGAGTGCGCAGCGCGCATCCGCACCGAGCTCGACCGCGACTGGCCGGCGCTCAAGGCGCTGTTCTTCGGCCACGTCGGCGACGGCAACCTGCATGTGGTGGTGTGCAAGGTGCCGAGCGACCACGACAGCCAGATGCGCATCGAGGACGCGGTGTATTCGGTGGTGCGCAGCTACGGCGGCTCGATCTCGGCCGAGCACGGCATCGGCACGCTCAAGCGCGACTGGCTGCACTACTCGCGCAGCGAGGCCGAGCTGGCGCTGATGCGGACCTTGAAGCACACCCTGGATCCGAAGAACATCCTCAATCCAGGCAAGCTGATCTGAGCGTTCAGTCCTTGCCCGGTGCGCCGAGCTCCGCGCTGATGGCGCGTGCGGTGTTGCGAACTTCGTTGATCAGTCCCTGCATGCGCTGGCGGTCCATGTACTCGCGGGCCGATGAAACGCTGACCGCCGCGACGATACGCTGGCTGCCATCGCGGATGGGTGCGGCGACGCAGCGGATGGCGCCTTCGTTCTCGCCGAAATCCTCGGCGTAATCGAGCCCGATGTAGCTGCGCATCCTGGCCATCCATTGGGCCATGGCGTCGGGGTCGGACTCGCCGCCGAACTCCTTGCGATAGCAGTGCCGCCAGAAATCTTCACTGCGGTCAAGGATCAGGGCCTTGCCCACGCCGGTGGAGCACACCGGCTTGCGCCCACCGACGCGGGAACTGATCTCCACCGGGCGCTTGCCCGCGATCTTGTCGAGGTAGGTCACCTCATCGTGGACCAGCGCGGCAAGATGGATGGTGTCGTACGTCCGGCTGGCGAGTTCCTCCAGGTAAGGCCGGGCCAGCTTGCGAAGATCGGCCTCGCGATAGCCCGCAAAGCCCAGCTCGATGAGCTTCTGGCCGAGGCTGTAGCCCTTGCGCGGCTCGAACTTGAGGTAGTTGCGATCGGCCAGGGACGAAGCGAGACGATGGGTGGTGCTGAGGCTGAGGCCGGTCTGTGCGGCGATTTCGGCGACCGTGCGCGCACCCTCCGCGATCGCCTCGAGAATGTCGAGTCCCCGCAGCATGGTCTGCCCCTTCGTGGGGGCATCGGCGTTCAGGGCGCGTGATTTCGAGGAAGTCATGCTGCGTCGACGTGGCGCGGGTCGGGTGGAGGTGGAAGGCAGCATGGCACCGCAAGCGCCTGCGCTTGGCGAAATTGTTGCACACCGGTGCAGCCGCCGCTCGATTCGAGCGCCCCGCCCGAGGGGTTGCCGTCGCACGGCGCGCTCAGTTGCCCTTCAACTGCCGCGCCGTCAGCGAGGGATTGTCGCCACTGTACGCGGCCTTGATCGCGTCCCAGGCTTCCTCGGCGGTCTCGGCGTAGTGGAACAGGTTCTTGTCCTCGGGGCTGATCACGCCGTGCTCGACCAGCACGTCGAAGTCGATCAGGCGCTGCCAGAAGTCGCGCCCGATCAGCACGATCGGGCGGCGGCGGATCTTGCGCGTCTGCGTCAGCGTCAGCACCTCGAAGAGTTCGTCGAGCGTGCCCAGCCCGCCGGGGAAGCTCACCAGCGCCACCGCGCGCATCAGGAAGTGCATCTTGCGGATCGCGAAGTAGTGGAACTGGAAGCACAGCTCGGGCGTGATGTAGGGGTTGGGCGCCTCCTCGAAGGGCAGGAAGATGCTCATCCCCATGCTGCGCCCGCCGGCCTCGAAGGCGCCGCGGTTGCCCGCCTCCATGATCCCCGGGCCGCCGCCGGTGGCGACGATCACCGGCTCGCCGAGCGCCTCGGACTCGCGCGTGACCAGCTCGCCGAAGCGGCGCGCCTCCTCGTACCAACGCGCGTTCTTCACCATCTGACGCGCGCGCGCGGTCGCCGCCTCGTCGCCGCTCGCCAGCGCGTCGCGCAGCATCGCCTCGGCCACGTCCGGCGCCTTGAAGCGCGCGCTGCCGAACACCACCACGGTCGATTCCACCCCCTGCTCCTGCTGCACCAGCTCGGCCTTGAGCAGCTCGAGCTGCAGCCGCACCGGGCGCAACTCGTCGCGCAGCAGGAACTCGGTGTCGGTGAAGGCCATGCGGAAGGAGCTGCCGGGGCCGTCGTAGCGGCCCTGCGGCTGCGCGGCCTTGGCCTCGTCTTCGGCAGAGGGGAAGTTGCGGGCGCGCAGGGGGGAATTCTTGCTCATCGGTCAATCCGTCCGGTTCGGGGAGCCGCATCATCGCATCCGCGCGTGACGGGACGCGAGCCCTGTCCCCGGTTCAGCGCCCGTCCCAGCACGCGACGGACGCGGTCGACACCCCCTGTTCCAGCGCGGCTCGCGTCTGGGCCTCCAGTGCGCGCAGGAAGCCCGGCCGCGCCTGCAGCCGCTGCCAATACGCCAGGGTCGCCGGCTTGAAGCGGTCCTGCAGGCCGATGTCCGTGGCCAGCATCAAGGCGTAGCCGACCGCGACGTCGGCCGCGGTGAATCGCCCCGCGCACAGGAACTCGTGGGTTTCGAGCCGGGGTTCGAGCGTGCGCAGACGCGACAGGAACCAGCGCGTGTAGTCCTCGGCCGCCTGCGGCAGGCGGCGCTCGGGCGGCTCGAAGCGGCCATAGCGCAGGATCAGGGTTTGCGGAAAGGTCAGCGTGGCTTCGCCGAAGTGCAGGTAGTTGAGGTAGGCGCCGAAATCCGCTTCGTCCACACCGACATCGAGCGCGCGCGGCGAATGGCGCGCCGCCAGGTACTGGCAGATCGCAGCCGACTCGCTCATCCACACGTCGTCCTCCAGGAAGGCGGGGATGGTGCCGAGCGGATTCACCGCGAGGTACTCCTCGTCGCGGCTGCGCGGCGGAAAGGGCAGCACTTTCAGCGCGTAGGGCAGCCCGAGCTCTTCCAGCATCCACAGCGCGCGGAAGGATCTGGCATTGATGCAGTGATAAAGGGTCGTCGTCATCGGCGTTGCGCTCCGGAGAATAGCAGTCACAGCCCCGCACTCGGGATGTGGGAAAGGATTGAAACGATGGCAGGAACTCAACCCAGCAGCGCCACCGACTTGATCTGCGCCCACATCCGCCGCCCCGGGCGCAACCCGAGCTGCTCGGCGGCGCGGCGGGTGATGCGCGCCAGCAACGCGGTGCCGCCCGCGTCCAGGCGCACCAGCACGTGGGCGGGGGTGTCCGCACCGACGACCTCCTCGACGATCGCCGGCAGCAGGTTCTGGATGCTGCTGCCCTCGACCAGGTGGTCGGCGAGGCTGACATCGCGCGCGTGGATGCGGAAACGCAGGCGGCGGCCGGGCGGCGCGGGCTGGCGCTGCACCCACACCGCGCCGCCGGGGAAGTCCAGCCGGGTGAGGTGGTAGTGGTCGTCGTGCTCGGCCACCGTGCCGTCGACCACCACGCCGGCGTCCTCGGTGAAGGCGGTGGGCAGGTCGAGCCGCGCCATGGTGGCGTGCAGCTCGCCCGCGGCCATCGCCTTGCCCTCGCCGAGCATGACCACGTGGTCGGCCAGACGCACGACTTCGTCGGGCGCGTGGCTGACGTAGAGCACCGGGATGTCGAGCTCGTCGTGCAGGCGTTCGAGGTAGGGCAGGATCTCCTGCTTGCGGCGGTGGTCGAGCGCGGCGAGCGGCTCGTCCATGAGCAGGATGCGCGGACTGGTGAGCAGCGCGCGCGCCATGCCGACGCGCTGGCGCTCGCCACCGGAGAGGCGGTCGGGCATGCGTTCGAGCAGGGCCTCGATGCCGAGCAGGGCCACCGCGTGGTCGAGCGGCACGCGGCGCGCGGCGGCCGGGATGCGGTGCAGGCCGAACTCCAGGTTGCGCCGCACCGACAGGTGGGGGAACAGGCTGGCCTCCTGGAAGACGTAGCCGAGCGCGCGGCGGTGGGTAGGCACCAGGATGCGACGCGCGTCGTCCTGCCAGCACTCGCCATTGACCACCAGGCGACCGCGCGCCGCCGGCTCCAGCCCGGCGACGCAGCGCAGCAGCGTGGTCTTGCCCGAGCCGGAGTGGCCGAACAGGGCGGTGACGCCGCGCCCGGGCAGGCGCAGGTCGACATCGAGGCGGAAGCCGGCGTAGTCGACGGCGAAGCGCGCCTCGATGCCGGCGGCCGGGCGGGCGCAGCCCGCGGCGGCGCCGGTTGCGGTGCCTGCGGCGCCTGGCTGCGGAACATCGGCCATCAGCCCACACCTCCGCCTGCGTGGCCGCGCCGCCGGCCGTAGAGCGCGAGCAGCACCACGAAGCTGAAGGCCAGCATGCCGGCCGACAGCCAGTGCGCCTGGGCGTATTCCAGCGCCTCGACGTGGTCGTAGATCGCCACCGAGACCACCCGCGTACGCTCGGGGATGTTGCCGCCGATCATCAGCACCACGCCGAACTCACCCACGGTATGGGCGAAGCCGAGGATGGTGGCGGTGACGAAGCCCGGCCGCGCGAGCGGCAGCGCGACGTTGAAGAAGCGGTCCCAGGGCCCGGCGCGCAGCGTGGCGGCGACCTCGAGCGGGCGGCGCCCGATGGCCTCGAAGGCGTTGGCGAGCGGCTGCACGACGAAGGGCAGCGAATACACCACCGAGCCGACCACCAGGCCGGCAAAGCTGAACGGCAGCAGGCCGAGGCCGAGCGCCTCGGTGAGCCTGCCCACAGGCCCGTTCGGCCCCATCGCCACCAGCAGGTAGAAGCCGATCACCGTCGGCGGCAGCACCAGCGGCAGCGCCACCACCGCCCCCACCACGCCCTTCCAGCGCGAGCGCGTGCACGCCAGCCACCACGCCAGCGGCGTGCCGAGCAGCAGCAGCACCGCGGTGCTGGCCGCGGCGAGTTCCAGGGTGAGGCGGATGGCGGACCAGTCGGCGCCGCTCAGGGTGGGCATGGTGGGTGAATGAAGGAGGCAGGATCGTCGCGGCAGCGCGCGCGGGTGGCGGCGGGCCCCATTGTGCCGCGCCGGGGAGCACTCGTGTAGGCGCGACGCAAGTCGCGATCCCGCGTGTCCCGAGACGCGACGGTTTTCGTGGGAGCGACGCAAGTCGCGATCCCGCATGTCCCGAGACGCGACGGCTTTCGTGGGAGCGACGCAAGTCGCGATCCCGCATGTCCCGAGACGCGACCGTTTTCGTGGGAGCGACGCAAGTCGCGATCCGGCAGCGCCGCTACGCGGCCCCCGCTCACCGCCCCGCGGACACGGCCGGCAGCTCGAAGCCGTAGCGCCGCAGCACCGCGCGCGCGGACTCGCTGCCGATGAACTCGGCAAAAGCCGTGGCGAGCGGCTTGCCGGCGGCAGCGCGGGTGAGCATGAAGCCCTGCTCCAGCGGCTCGTGCAGGCCGGCGTCGATCAGCGTGTAGCCCCCCTGCGCGGCCAGCGTCGGGTTGAGCGCCAGCGACAGCGCGATGATGCCCACCGCGGCGTTGCCGGTCTGCACGAACTGCGCGGTCTGGGCGATGTTCTCGCCCTGCACCAGCCTCGGCTGCACCGATTCCCACACGCCGGCGGCGCGCAAGGCCTCCTCGGCGCGCTTGCCGTAGGGGGCGTGGCGCGGGTTGGCGATGGCGATGCGGCCGATCGCCGGGTCGGCGAGATCCTTCAGTTCGAGCATGCGCGCGTCGCGCGTCGCGCTCCACAGCACGATGCGTCCGAGCGCGTAGGGCCGCGTCGCACCGTGGGCGAGGCCCTCGGTCTCGAGCGCGCGCGGGTAGGCGATGTCGGCGGAAAAATACAGGTCGAAGGGCGCGCCCTGGCGGATCTGCGTGGCGAACTTGCCCGAGGAGCCGTAGACGACCTCGACGGTGTCGCCCGGATGCGCGCGGCCGAACTCGGCCACGATCTCGTCGAGCGCGAACTTGAGGTCGGAGGCCGCCGCCACCGTGATGCGCTCGCCCGCCGCGGCGTGGGGTCCGAATACGCCTGCGGCCAGGGCGAGCAGGGCACCCAGCACACGACGGCGCAGGGGCAAGTTGGACAGGCACATCGATCGTTCTCCTCCAGTTGAACACTTGGCCTGCAGCGTTACGCCAGCACAGCCGACACGGCAGGCCGACACCGCGGCCACATGAGACCGCGACTTGCGTCGCGCCTGCAAGCCCCCCGGCGCACCGGAGGCTGGAGACGCGACGGGGGCTGGAGATGCGACGGTTCTTGTGGGAGCGACGCAAGTCGCGAGCGGGCGGCGCCGTCATGCGCTTGCGTTCGCTTCGCCGCTGCAATCGCGACTCGCGTCGCTCCTACAGTGCAGCTCGACCGTACGAGACGGGAATTCACGCAGCCGCGGCGGTTTTCGTGGGAGCGACGCAAGTCGCGAGCGGGCGGCGCCGTCATGCGCTTGCGCTCGCTTCGCCGCTGCAATCGCGACTTGCGTCGCTCCTACAGTGCAGCTCGACCGTACGAGACGGGAATTCACGCAGCCGCGGCGGCTTTCGTGGGAGCGACGCAAGTCGCGAGCGGGCGGCGCCGTCATGCGCTTGCGTTCGCTTCGCCGCTGCAATCGCGACTCGCGTCGCTCCTACAGTGCAGCTCGACCGTACGAGACGGGAATTCACGCAGCCGCGGCGGTTTTCGTGGGAGCGACGCAAGTCGCGAGCGGGCGGCGCCGTCATGCGCTTGCGCTCGCTTCGCCGCTGCAATCGCGACTTGCGTCGCTCCTACGAGAATCCTCGTCACCGCTCTTCGCGGGCGCCTCACGCCTCAGGCCCAAGCAGGCTCCCCTGCACGAAGCGCCAGATCAGCGTCGATGCATCCGGCCCCTGCGGGTCGCTGAAGTGCTCGCCGGCGGCGCCGCCGCTCCAGGCATGGCCGAGGCGCTCGACCTCGCATAGGCGGACGCACACCCGGCGCCGCACACGCCAGTCGGTCACCGTCATCGCGTGGCGCGCCCCGCGCTGCACCCGGCGCGGATCGGCGGCGCGCGCGCCGAGCGCGGAGATCGGA
>NZ_AMXD01000113.1 GCF_000310185.1 Thauera aminoaromatica S2
ATGGATCGTGGATGCCCTTCGAATGGATCGCCGCGCTGCGCTTCCTGCAGGAGGGACGCATGCAGTCGCTGCTGATCATCGTCGGCGTCGGCGTCGGCGTGGCGGTGATCGTGTTCATGTCGGCGCTGCTGTCCGGTCTGCAGGCCAACCTGGTGCGCCGCACGCTCAGTTCGCAGGCGCACATCGTGCTGCTGCCGGCCGAGGAGGTGGCGCGCCCGCAGGCCTCGAGCGGGCACGACGCGATCCGCCTGCAGAAGCAGGCGCAGCGGCTGCGCTCGATCGACCAGTGGCAACTGCTGCGCGACCGCCTCGAGGCCTGGCCCGAGATCGCCGCGGTGTCGCCGGCCGCCTCCGGCCCGGCGTTCGCGGTGCGTGGCGACGCCAGCAAGGCGGTGACCCTGCTCGGCATCGAACCCGCGCGCTACCAGCAGGTCATCGACCTCGGCGGACGCATCACCGCCGGCGAGCTGCGCGTCGGCGCCGGCGAGGCGGTGATCGGCATCGAGCTGGCCAAGGACCTCGGCGCCGACGTCGGCGACAAGCTGCGCATCCGCGGCGCGCAGGGCGAGGCCGAGACGCTGACCGTGACCGGGCTGTTCGATCTCGGCAACAAGGGCGTCAATGCACGCAACGTCTATGTCGGCCTGCGCACCGGTCAGACCCTGCTCGACCTGGTCGGCGGCGTCTCCAACATCGACCTCGCCCTCCACGACCTCGACCTCGCGGAGGACGTGGCGCAGCGCATCGCCGCCGAGTCCGGCCTGATCGCCGACAGCTGGATCCGCACCAACGCGCAGTTCGTCACCGCGCTCACCTCGCAGCGGGTGTCGAGCAACGTGATCCGCTTCTTCATCGCGCTCTCGGTGTCCTTCGGCATCGCCAGCGTGCTGGTGGTGTCGGTGGTCCAGCGCAGCAAGGAGATCGGCATCCTGCGCGCGATGGGCGCCACGCAGGCGCAGATGCGGCGCATCTTCCTGCTGCAGGGCGGCATCGTGGGTTTCCTCGGATCCTTCCTGGGCTCGGCGCTGGCGTGGGCCTTCCTGATGCTGTGGCGGATGCTCGCGCGCAACCCGGACGGCACGCCGCTGTTCGACATCGGCGTCGAGCCCGCGCTGGTGGCGATCGCCGCGGGCGGCGCCAGCGTGGTCGGCATCCTCGCGGCGCTGCTGCCGGCACGGCGTGCGGCAGGGCTCGACCCGGTGGTGGCGATCCGTGGCTGACGCGGTCCTGAAACTCGAAGGCCTGCGCAAGGCCTACGCCGGCGCCGACACGGAGTACGAAGTCCTGCACGGCATCGACCTGCGCCTCGGGCGCGGCGAGTTCGCTGCCCTGATCGGCCCCTCCGGCTCGGGCAAGAGCACGCTGCTCAATCTGATCGGCCTGCTCGACCGCCCCAGCAGCGGCCGCCTCGTCATCGATGGCGAGGAGACCGCGACGCTCGACGACACCGCCCTCACCCGCCTGCGCGGCGAACGCATCGGCTTCGTGTTCCAGCACCACCACCTGATCCCCGCCTTCACCGCCGAGGAGAACGTCGCCATGCCGCTGCTGATCGCGCGCGGGCGGCCGGACGCGGCGATGTTCGCGCGCGCCGGCGAGCTGCTCGACCGCGTCGGCCTGGCCCGGCAGCGGCGCCAGCTCGCCAACCGGCTCTCCGGCGGCCAGCAGCAGCGCGTCGCCATCGCCCGTGCGCTGGCGATGTCGCCCGCGCTGGTGCTCGCCGACGAACCCACCGGCAACCTCGACACGCACTCGGCGGACGAGGTCTTCGCGCTGCTGCGCGAGGTCAATCGGCAACTCGGCACGAGCTTCCTGATCGTCACCCACGACCCCCGCCTCGCCCGCCGCTGCGACCGCATCATCGAACTCGTGGACGGGGTCGTCGTCTCCGACCGGCCCAACAACGCCGCGTCGCCGGACTCTGGCCCGGTCGACGGCTCATGAGGCCGCGAGCGCGACGAAGCTCATCCGACCGTGTAGCCGCCATCCACGACGATTTCCTGGCCGTAGATGTTCCTGGCGCTGTCCGACGCGAGGAACACCGAGAGCTCGGCGATATCCTCCGGCTGACCGAATGCGCCAGGCATGAGCCGGGACGTGATCTTCTCCGCGACGGCCCCCAGGATCTCGGGCGGCAGCCCGACCGTGCCCCACAGCGGCGTCCCGATCGGGCCGGGGGCGATCGAGTTGACCCGGATGCCCAGGGGGGCGAGCTCGGCCGCCAGGGTCTGGGACAGGGACTTCAACGCAGCCTTGCTGGCGCTGTAGATGGCCAGCCCGGGAAAGCCGACCTGGGTCAGGAAGGTCGTGATGAACTGGATCGAGCCCCCCTTGCGGATGTGGGGAACGAAGAGACGCGCGGTTTCCGCCGCACCGAAGAGATTGACCGAGAACTGCGTATGGAAGGCTTCGGCGGTGCTGTCCGCGAAAGACACGACGCGCGCGATGCCGGCATTGGGCACGACGACATCCACACCGCCATGGACGCGGACGGCTTCATCGACCAGGCGCTGCAGGTCCTCGGCCCTGGTCACGTCACCCGCCACGGCCCGGACTTGCCCGGGCCACGCGGTCTCGAGTGCCTTCAAGGCGTCGAGATTGCGCGCGAACGCCACCACCCGGGCGCCTTCCTGCGCATAGCTTTCGACGATCGATTTGCCGATCCCGCTGCTGGCGCCCGTGACGACGGCCACCTTGCCTTCAAGCTTTCTCACCATGTCTCGCTCCTGAAATACGATGGGGTCAGGTCTTCCATTTGCTCATCCATCTCCAGACAGCTCATCAGGCCCCCTTTGCGTCGCGCTCACGCTCTTCGCCCACAAGACGGGAGCAGGCGCGCATTTCGAATGCGCGCCCCTGATGAACACCCTTGGCCCACTGAATCCTTTCATCTCCTTGCCCGGCGCTCCGTTCTGCTCACGCCGATCAGCGCCATGCCAAGTCCGAGCAGGATGAGCGATGTCGGCTCCGGCACGACGAACGCCGTCGAGGTTCCAGTCTTGCCCAGTCCAATGATATCCGTATTGGCGATATCCCAATTTTCGGCACCGAGCCTCGTGAAGTCGCCCGCCGTTCGCATATCGTTGGCGCTGACGCAAGAGACGCCCGGGTCGCCGCATCGTTGGTTGTTGGGGTTGAGCGTGAAGAAATCCGAATCGAGCGCGGCGCTCCAATAGCCCATCACACCGGTATCGACACTCAGATAACTCGAGAAGTTCTGCGTCCCTGCCGGAGAGATCATCGTATTGACCTGGCTATTGACATCGGCACCAGAGGTGAAGTCGAAACGCGCAAGAAAATAGCAGCCGGCATTATTGTTCGCTGCGCAGCTCACCCCCTGATAGGCGCCCTCGGCGTTGCCGCTCCGACTGCCCCCCTGGCCACGCCTGGCGAGATCGGCGGCACTGAACGGCGAGCTGATGTTCTGATTGTTGTTGTCCCACCAATAGAAGTCGAGCACCCCACCCTGGGTCGTATCCGGCGCAGTCCCCGGGTTATTGAGGATGCCGTAGTAGATGGCAAGTATCTGATTGCCCCCATTCTGACCACTGGTGAATATCGTGGCGCCGGGTCCGCTTATCTGTGAACCAGATGGAGACTGAACCGTACCAACCGACAGCCGGGTAATTTCCATCACGCCCCAGATGCCTTCAACGATACCGCCCCGTCCCGGATTCGCAGCGTTATTGATATCGTTCGACTTGCTGAATTGCTCCTGGATGCGAAACTCAAAGAATGCCGGTCCCGCAGGCAAGGCGATTGGCGCGGCCAATGCGTTGGCACACATCACCGACAACCCTGCAGCGAGGGTTGAAAGACTGAATTTTTTCATCATAGTCTCCCCTGCGTCACATCGACGCGCTTGATGTGGGGGACATTCGGATCACTGCCGGATTGCAGCAGCTCGATTGGCTGCCTGTGGATGGATCCGTCGATCCTCCGCGCCTTGCCAGCCTGACCCACCCCGCCGGCTTGATCCTTCACTCTAGACGGTGGCAAGTGACAGGCAAGGGAAATGATGCGGCCGCGCGGAACCGAGCCCGCCGTCATCCTCTTGCAGACGCTGAAACCGGCGTGCCGACGCTACTTGCTCGCCAAGGCCGCAAGCGCCGCGCGCACACTTTCCAATGCCCCCGGAAAGTCGAACACCTCGATCTGGCGTCGAACCTCTTCAAAGTCCATCAGCAAGGTCTCGCGCAGGGCCTGCCGATTTTCCGCAAGGAAGCTGATCGCCGTCGTGTCGTCCCCGGCCAGCAAGGCCTCGAGTCGCACCAGCACGCTGGTGTCCACCCGTCTTGCAGGCATCTCCTGCACCATTACCCGATTGGCCCGCACCAGAGCATCCTGTAGCGCGGCAATCAGCCTGGGCAGACGTTCGGTCAGCGGCACCAGCGCCGCCTGCACCTCCGCACGGTCGCCGCGCTTGAGCACGTCCTCGAGATCGCCGGCGAGTCGATGGACGATCGTGGCGCCGACCGTGCCGGCCGCGCCCTTCAGCGCGTGAGCCAGGCGCTTCGCGCCAGCAAGATCGTCTTGCTGGATCTGTTCGGCGAGTTTGCGTGCATCGTCGCCATGGTATTCGGCGAAGAGCCCCAGGATAAGCGGGTAATCCAGCCACGAACCGCCCAAGGTGCGCAGGCCACTTTCCAGATCCAGATCGCCAATCGCCGACAGCCGCGTGCGCAGCTCGGCATCGGCGGCCTCCGCAGGCGCTGCGGCAAGCGGAGCCAGGTCGGCCTGCGGCGCCATCACGCCAGCACCTGCAACGCTGCACGGGTGATCGCCTTCATCAAGTGCGAAGTCCGACTCGGCGGACGCCGACGGCGGCAATTTCCCGGTTCGCCCCGGCAGCCACTTGTGCAGGGTGGCATAGAGCCGCTCCGGCTCCACCGGCTTGGCGATGAAATCGTTCATGCCGGCCTCCACGCAGGTGCGGCGATCGTCATCGAAGGCATTGGCGGTCATTGCCAGAATCGGCTTGTCGCGCCAGCCCGGCAGGGCGCGGATGGCGCGGGTCGCGTCCAGGCCATCCATCACCGGCATCTGCATGTCCATCAGGATCAGCGCGTAGTCGGCGGCCTTGACCCGCTCCAGGGCCTCGGCGCCGTCCTCGGCCGTCTCCACCGTCAAACCGACGGCATGCAGCAGCTCCAATGCCACCAGCCGGTTGATGGGGTTGTCTTCCACCAGCAACACCCGCGTGCCCGCCTGCTCATGGCGCAGCGCCCGCTCGGCATCGGCGCGCCGCGCCGTTGGCGCGGGCATGATGCCGTGGCCGCGCTGCAACAGCACCGTAAACCAGAAGGTGCTGCCCTCGCCCGGGATGCTATCCATCCCCGCCTCGCCGCCCATCATCTGCGCCAGGTTGCGCGTCAGCGCCAGACCGAGACCGGTGCCGCCGTATTTGCGCGTGGTGCCGACTTCGGCCTGCTGGAACACGTGGAACAGGCGCTGCCCCTGCGCCGGCGTCACGCCAATCCCCGTGTCCTCGACTTCAAAGCGCACCTGCAAGCCCTCCGCGCCATCCTTCAGCAGCTTGGCACGCAGGACGATGCTGCCCCTTTCGGTAAACTTGACCGCATTGCCAGCCAGGTTGAACAGACATTGGCGCAGGCGCATCGGGTCGCCACGCAACCACGTCGGCACGGCGTCGCCGTCGAGCTCGATGTGCAAGCCCTTGGATTGGGCGGACGGGCGAATCAACGAGGCGACGTGGTCGAGCACCGCCGAGAGGTGAAAATCTTCCAGCGCCAGATCGAGTTTGCCGGCCTCGATCTTGGAGAGGTCGAGGATGTCGTTGATCAGGCCGAGCAGATGCCGGCCCGATGCCTCGATCTGCTCCAGCCGCCCGTCCTGCTGCGGAGTGACACCATCCTTTCGCAGCAGATGAGTCAGTCCGATGATGGCGTTCATCGGCGTGCGGATCTCGTGGCTCATGTTGGCCAGGAAGGCGCTCTTGGCCTGACTGGCGGCCTCGGCCTGCTGTCGCGCTTGCGCCAGTTCGGCGGTGCGCTGCGTCACCAGGTCTTCGAGGTGGTGGCGGTGGCGATCCAGTTCCTCGCCGAGGCGCTTCTTCTCGGTGATGTCCTCCTTCACCGCGACGTAATGGCTGATACGGCCATCCGGCTGCCGTAGCGGTGCGATATGGGCGAACTCGACATAGTACTCGCCGCTGGCCTTGCGGTTGACCAGTTCGCCCTTCCACGTCTGCTCGGCCGTGAGCGCCGCCCAGATCGCGTCGTAGGTCGCGCGCGGCGTCCTGCCGGATTGCAGAATGCGCGGGTTCCTGCCGATGACCTGCTCGCGCGTGTAGCCTGTGGTGGCCAGAAACGCGGCATTGACGTATTCGATCTCGGCCGAGAGGTTCGTGATGACAATGCTCTCCGGGCTCTGCTCCACCGCCAGCGCCAGCTGGCGCAGCGAAGTTTCCGCGCGGCGCTGGTCCTGCAGCACGCTCAGCAGTGCCTGGCGTCCACGTTCCAGTTCCCGCGCGTGTTGCGCCACGGAGGCCTCGGCCCGCTTGCGCTCGGTGATGTCGGTATGGGTGCCGAGCATCCTGAGGGGCTTTCCGGCATCGTCGAATGCGACGATCTTGCCGAGCGAAAGAATCCACTTCCAGTCCCCGTCGCGCGTTTTCTGACGGAATTCCACCCGATACTGCGCAGTTCTTCCCGCCACGTAGTCCGCGTAGGCGCGTGCCGTGATCTCCCTGTCGTCCGGATGAATGCGCTCGATCCAGGCTGCATTGGTTTCGACAAAGGTTTCGGGGGCATACCCCAGCATCGCGGCGTACTCCGCGTTGACGAGTGCCTCGCCGGACTGGACGTTCAGGTCATACAGGCCGAGGTTCGTGGCCTGCAAGGCGAGCCGCAGTCTTTCTTCGCTTTCGGCGAGTGCCGATTCCGCCCGCTTCTGGCCGGAAACGTCGATGCAGTATTCCACGCACCTGTTCTCGTCGAGCGCGCTGCCGGCAAACACGAACCATTGCCGCGAGCCATCCTTGCGCAAGTATTCCTTCTCGTACGGGCCGACGCGGCCGTTCGCCCGGAACGACTCCATCTCCGCGATGCTCGTCTCGATGTATTCCGGCGGCGTGAACGTTTGCCAGGTCAACTGGTGCGCGTCCACCTCCTGCCGGCTGTAACCCATGATCTTCAGAAAGGTGTCGTTGGCATCGATCAGGGTGCCGGAGGTCACGTCCCAGAACATCACGCCCACGTTCTGGACATCCAGAGCCTTCCTCAACCGGTTTTCGCTTTCGCGCAGCACGGCGGCCGCCTGCTGTGCGCTCACCAGCCGCTGCTGGCGCCACAGCAGAGCGACCCCGAGGCTGGCCAGCAGCATCAGCAGAACGCTCAGCAGCCCGGTGGTCCAGGCCTGCCGACGCACCGGCGCATGGATCTCGTCCTCATCCACCTTGGCGACCATGAACCAGGGCGTGTTCATGACCCTGCGAACGACGGCGAGCACGGGGGTGCCGCGATAGTCCACGCCTTCGACCACGCCCTGCACCCCTTGCACCGCCATCGCCGCCGGAAGGAGCGGGTTTGTCGCGATCGGCAGCCGCAGCCTGAGCGCCGAATCGGCGCGGTGGCGCAGGTCGTTCAGAGAAACCAGCTCGTCGCCTTCGCGCCGGATGAGAATGGTTTCCGCGCTGGCGCTGGGGGTGGGCCAGCGCTGGATCAGGGGGTACAGAAAGCGGCGCGGGTCGATGACGACCAACAGCATGCCGATTGCCGGCTCCCCCGCCTGGGATGACAAGCCGACCGGCGCGGCGAAGATCATCTGGATGGACTGGTCGGGCAGGCGATGCAGGTCGCTGAAGGAGACCTCGCGCGCCAACCGATTGCGCCGAACATGCTCGCGGCCATGCGCAAGGTTCGCGGCATCGCCGCAATACGTTTCCGGAACCGCCAGGCACCGCTCGCCGGCCGCATCGAACAAGGCCACCGCGCGGTAACCGTGACGCTGCTGGATTCCGCTCATCCATGCCTGCACACTCTCGAGGGCCTGGGCGTCGTCCGGCCTCTGCAGGTAGCGGGCCGCCTGCGGCACATCCTGCATGGCCTCGGCATCGGCGTACCGTTCCGTCATCCATTGGGCGATCTGCTCGACCTTCGTGTCTGCGATCTGGCTGAGCGTTTCCGCGGCAAAGTGGCGGGCCTCGGCCTGCTGGTTGTGGTAATGCCAGCGGCCGCCGGCGCCGATCAGCGCCACCGACAGCGCCAGCACGAGCAGCAGCCGCGCGCCGAAAGAGCGGCCCATCGGGCTTGCGGGGGGAGTCGGGCTCGAGGTCGGGGTGCTCATTCGGCGATCCCGCCCTCTTGCGGAAGATCTGCCAGATCCTCGGCATAGCGCCGCGGTTCATCCAGCCGCTGGCGCAGGGCGTCAGCCTCGCGCTTGAGTTCGAGGATGCGCCCCTCGCGGCCCAGCATCACCTCGTACCACTGCTGCAGTTCGGCGAGCTTTTGCCGAAGTTCGGCTTGCTGGCGCTTCTTGCTGACGATGCGCCAGATGGATTCACCGAGCAGACGAACCGTTTCCACGTCGGCGCCCGAATAAGGCTCGGGCTTGTTGCCGACCCCGGTGAGCATGCGCACCCGCCCGTCTTCGATCACCGGCACGCTGATCAGCCGCTCCAGGCCCGCATCGCCTTGCGGCAATCCATGCTTGTCCGGCGCATTGGCGTAGTCGTTGAAAACCACGGGCGCACGAAGACGCAGGGCATCCGCCCAGACGCCGGCCTGGCTGACCGGGCAATGCTTGTCGCGGGTGGCCCGGCAATCCTGTTCCAGCGTGGCACGCGGCCAGGTGACCCGCTCGATGGTCTCCTGGTCGTCGTCGACGAGATGGATGACGGCGATCCGGCTACCGGTCAGTTCCTCGGCGAGTTCCTGCCCACGCTGCATGAACGCGGCTTCGTCGAGCGCCTCGGCGGCCTCTGGCAGGTTCAGCAGGGCCTGGTCACGGCGGGCTGCGAGCGCAAGCGCAAGCTCGCCCCTCTTGCGCTCGGTGACGTCCGTCAAGGTGCCGCGAACCGTCATGCCGCTCCCGTCCGGACCGCGCTCGACCACCTGACCGACCACACTCAGCCAATGGATGCTCTGGTCGGGGTGGATGACACGAAAATCGAACGCATAGTGGTCGGGGCCGCCGGGCGCCAACGACTGCCGGATCGTCTCGCGCGCGCGTGGGCGGTCGTCGGGGTGGATTACGTCGAGGAAGGTGCCGAACTCCCAGTCGTCCTGCCAGGGCAGTCCGTAGAGGGAGTCGTGGTTCTTCGAGCGCGACATGCGGTCGGTCGGCACGCGATAGTCCCAAACGGCTACCTGGGCCAGCTCGGTGGACAGACGCAGGCGTTCCTCGCTCTCGCGCAAGCGCTCCTCCGCCTGCCGACGCGCCGTGATGTCGTGCGCCAGCACCAGTTCGCACTCCCGTCTGTCGAACTCCAGCACGTGCGAGGTGATCTCGACTTCGATCACACTGCCGTCTTTCTTCAAGTGCCGCCAGACGCCCGCCTGATCGAGGCCCCCTGCGGGCAACTCGCCCAGATTCTCGTAAAGGCGCGGCAGATCCTCGGGCGGGCGAATGTCCTTGATCGTCATGGAGAGGAATTCGTCCCGCGAATAGCCGTAGTGGCTGACTGCCGCATCGTTCACGGCCAGGAAGCGCAGTGTCGCGAGCTCAAAGACCCACATGGGGTTCGGGTTCGCATGAAAGAGATGGCGGTAGAGGGCGTCGCTCTCGCGCAATTCCGCCTCGGCGCGCTTGATCCGGCGAATGGCCAGGACAAGGACCAGGGTCAGCACCGCGGCGACCGACAATCCTGCCAGCAACGCGATAACGGCACGATGGCGCGCTTCGGCCTCTGCCGTGCGCGCCGCCACCAACTCTTCCAGCCGCTGCTGGTAGTGCCACATCCCCTCTTCGAGACTGCGTCCGGGGGTGATGTCATGAATCATCGACAGCAGCAGAGGACGTCCATCGAATTCGAAGGGATGGGAATACACCTCGACGGTACGGAGCTCGCCACTCGCCAGTCGATGGCGGAAGATGAAGTAGTTGCGGTTTTCCTTTTCGGCAAGGGCGCGCTCGGCCGCCAACAGCTCCGCGCTGAAGGAGTTGATCTGCGCGATGGTCATGGACCGCAGCGCATCGCGTCCGTAACCATAGAAGTCCGCCGCGGCCGGGTTGGCATCGACGATCTGCCCGGAGGCCGGGTCGATCAGCAGCATCACGACGCCGTGATCGTCGAACACCTGGCGGAAATCGGGCACCTGTGCGAACAAGGTGGAGGGAATCAGCGCCAGCCACAGCGCGGCGAGGATGTGACGCAGGGAGATGGGCGGCGCGCTCGCGGCGCGCGGCCACGACGCCGGCCGCCCGGCGCGCCGATATTCCATGGCGGAGGCTGCGGCGATGTCGGCTGTGCTCGGCGTCATCATGGCACTCAAGCGGCGGTGTCGCTGTAGCGCTCGGCGATGCGGACGAATTCGGCGTAGTTCGTCAGGAAGGCATCGACCACGTCCGGGTCGAAATGCCGGCCCCGGCCGGCCAGGATGACTTCCCGCGCCTCCTCGTAGGACATGGCTGGCTTGTACACGCGCACCGAAATCAGTGCGTCGAAGACATCGGCCAGCGCCATGAGGCGAGCCGAGAGCGGAATGGCCTCTGCCGCGAGTCCGTCGGGGTAACCGCTGCCATCCCATTTTTCGTGATGCCAGTGGGCGATCTCCTTGGCCAGGACAAGGAAATCGACCGTCGTCTCGATGTCGGCCTCGGCGCGATCGATGGCTTCGGCGCCGATCTCTGCGTGTGTCTTCATGACCGCCCATTCCTCGGGCGTGAGCGGGCCGGGCTTCTGCAGGATGGCGTCGGGGATGCCCACCTTGCCGATATCGTGCAGCGGCGCCGACTTGGTCAGGAGATCGATGTAGCGCGATGTGAGCACATCGCTGAAGCGCGGGTGCCGCTGCAGCGCCGTGGCGAGCTGGTGGACATAGCCCTGAGTGCGCAGGATGTGGTTGCCCGTCTCGGGGTCGCGCGTTTCGGCGAGATGGGCCAAGGCGCGAATGCTGACCAGTTGGGTGAGTTCGTTCTCGCGCATGCGCCGAGCGACCTCCGCATCGAGCAGGGCATTCTGGTCGCGCAAGAAGTCGCGGCCCCGCTTGGCTTCGAGCTGGGTGCGCACACGGGCCAGCAGCACGCCGGGGCGAATCGGCTTGGTGAGATAGTCGGCGGCACCTCGGGCCAGCCCGCTCTCCTCGTTGAGGTCGTCATCGAGTGCAGTGACGAAGAGCACCGGGATGTCGCTCGTCGCGGGATCGGCACGGAGCCGGGCCAGGACTTCGTAGCCATCCATCTCCGGCATCATCACGTCGAGCAGGATCAGATCCGGCTTCAGCGGCGGCCGCACCGCCGCGAGGCAGCGGCGGCCGGAATTGACCGCACGCACGCGGTAGTAGGGCTGCAACAGGTGCGTCAGCACCGCCAGATTGGCCGGCTCGTCATCCACGATCAGAAGGGTGTGTTCAAGCACGGGAGCTCCAGCACGAAAACCACGGCTGCAGTTTACGAGTATTTGCGGCGCGCGTTTGCGGGATTTCTCCGCTCCGCAAGCACCGCCCGACAGGCAGATCCTCGAGCAGACCAGCGGCATGAACGATGGCGTCCATCTCACCCGCACCCGCCAGCTCATGATTTTCGCGAGCCCGTGTTCGCGATTCGCCGCTGGTCTGCGCCGTGTCCGCCGGAGAACAATGCGTCGTGGGGGCAGCACGGTGCCGCCCCGTCTCACAAGGAAAGCGCCATGAACTGGGAAACCCCCGCCTACTGCGAAATCCGTCTCGGCTTCGAAGTCACGGCTTACGTATACGTACGTTGAGCGTATGCAGCGCGCGGCCGCGGCGGAGACGGATCGCCGCCGCCGCGGCCGCCCCGACGACCATGGACGCCCTCCCCCTGCCCGCCGACGCCCGCCCGCGGCTGTCGCCCCACTACGTCTTCCGCTGGGAAGAGAGCCAGTCGGCTTTCATCCTGCTCTACCCGGAAGGCCTGATCAAACTCAACGCCTCGGCCGGCGCGGTCCTCGCACGCTGCGACGGTGCGCGCACGCTCGCGACGATCATCGCCGAACTGCAGGCGAGCTTTCCCGCGCAGGGCGCGGAGATCGCCGACGGCGTGCGCGCCTTCGTGGATCTCGCCTGCGACAAGGGCTGGCTGCGCGCCGCCTGATGGACGCCGCCCCGGCGCCCTCGCGCGGCGCGCCGCC
>NZ_AMXD01000114.1 GCF_000310185.1 Thauera aminoaromatica S2
AGCCGGCTCGGCAGCCCCCCTGGCGGCGGACGATTGCGGCCAGGCCGAGGCGGCCGGGGCCGCCCGCATCCTGCCGGTCCACGTCCGCCGCCCGGCGGCCGACGAGGCGCTCGTCCGCCTGGAGGAGGATGCCGCACTGGCGCCATCCGGTGCGGACGGTGGCCTCGCCCTCGCCCCCCCCGACACGGACCGGCCGCCTTGGCACCGCTTCCCGCGCGGCGCCTTCGCCGGCGACTTCCTCCACGACGTGCTCGAATGGCTCGCCGCGGAAGGCTTCGCGCTCGCCACCAACGAGGGCCTGGAGGCCGCGCTGCGCCGGCGCTGCGAGCGCGCCGGCCACGGCGAGCGTGCCGACGAGCTTGTGCAGTGGATGCGCGCCCTGCTCGGCGCCCGCCTGCCCAGCCTGGACGCGGCGCTGCAGGACCTGCGCGTGCTGATCACCGAGATGGAGTTCTGGCTGCCCTCCGCTCAGCTGCAGGCGACGGCGGTGGACGCGCTGTGTCGGCGCCACCTGCTCCACGCCCAGCCCCGCCCCGCACTGCCGCAGCGCGAACTGCACGGCATGCTGATGGGCTTCGCCGACCTGGTGTTCGAACACGACGGGCGCTATTGGGTGCTGGACTACAAGTCGAACAGCCTGGGCGAGGACGGCAGCGCCTACGACCGCGCCGCACTCGAGGCGGCGATGGCGCATCACCGCTACGACGTGCAGGCGGCGATCTACCTGCTCGCGCTGCATCGCCTGCTGCGCGCGCGCCTGGGCGGGGCCTACGAGCCCGCCCGCCAGCTCGGCGGCGCGCTGTATCTCTTCCTGCGTGGCATCGACGGGCCGGCGCGCGGCGAATACGCCATCCCGGCCACGCCGGCGCTGATCGAGCTGCTCGACACCCTGGACCACCTGCTCGCCGACGAGGCTTCCCTGGCATGAGCCCCATCCACGCTTCGCCCTCGCCTGCCGCGGCGCCACACGCGGCGACAGCGCCCTCCGCGCCGACCGACGCCCTCCTCGCCACCCTCGACGCCTGGACGGACGCCGGCCTGCTGCGCCAGCTCGACAGCGCCTTCGCCCGTTTCATCGCCAGCCTCGACCCCGCCGCGCCGCCCGCGCTGCTGGTGGGCGCAGCGGTGCTGGCGCGCATGGAGGGCCGCGGCCATAGCTGCCTGCCGCTCGCCCCGCTCGCCGCGACCGACCAGGATCTGCTGGCCTGGCCGATGGAGGCCCAAGCGGCGATCGCCGCGCTGTGGCAGAACCTGCCCGCCGATTCCGCCGCCTGGCTGGCGGCGCTGCAGCAAAGCCCCGTGGTGCGCCGCATCGGCCACGACCCCGAACTCGGCCAGCCCCTGCTGGTGGACGGACCCGACACCGCACCGAGGCTCTACCTGCGCCGTTACTGGCAGTACGAGCGCAGTGTCGCCGCCGCGGTGGCGGCGCGCTGCGCGCAACCCGAGCCGGTCGACGAGGCGCGTGCGCGCACCTGGCTGGACCGCCTCTTTCCGGCCGCGCCCGGCACTCCGGCCCACGAGGCGGCGGTCGACTGGCAGAAGCTCGCCTGCGCGATCGCCTTGCGCGGGCGCCTGAGCATCCTCACCGGCGGCCCCGGTACCGGCAAGACCTACACCGCCGCGCGCCTGCTCGCGCTGATGCTCGCCACCCACCCGGCGCCCGAGCGCCTGCGCATCGCGCTCGCCGCCCCCACCGGCAAGGCCGCCGCGCGCCTGCGCCAGGCCATCGACGGCTCGCTGCAGGCCCTCCAGCGCAGCCTGGGCGGCCACCTCGACCTCGCCGCGCTGACCCGCCGCATCGGCGCCGCGCGCACCCTGCACGCGCTGCTCGGCGCCCGTCCCGACACGCGGCGCTTCCGCCACCACGCCGGCAATCCGCTCGACGTGGACGTGGTGATCGTGGACGAAGCCTCGATGGTGCACCTGGAGATGATGGCCGCCCTGCTCGAAGCCCTGCCGCACGGCGCGCGACTGGTGCTGCTCGGCGACAAGGACCAGCTCGCGTCGGTCGAGGCCGGCGCGGTGCTCGGCGACCTCTGCCGCGACGCCTCGGACGGACGCTACGACGCCGAGACCGCACGCTACCTGCTCGCCACCACCGGCGAGGCCCTGCCCACGCGCTACCTGGAGCCCACGGACAAGGCGCCCGCGCTCGCCCAGCACACCGTGATGCTGCGCGAGAGCCGGCGCTTCGAGGGGCCGATCGGCGCGCTCGCGCACGCGGTCAACGCGGCGCGCGACCCGGCCCTGCCCGCGCGCCTGCTGCGCGAGGATGCGAGCGGCGCGCTGCACGGGGTCGAGGGCGGACCGGTGGCGGCGGTGATCGCGCTCGCGCTCGGCGGCCGCAGGGGCGCACCCGCCTGCTACCGCGACTATCTGGAGCTGCTCGCACGCGGACCGGCAGGCAAGGACGCCGAGGCGCACGCCGCGTGGGCGACGGCGATCCTGCACGCCTTCGACCGCTTCCGCGTGCTGTGCGCGGTGCGCGAAGGCGACTGGGGCATGGCCGGGCTCAACCGCGCGATCGAGCACGCGCTCGCGCGCGCGCGTCTGCTGTCGCCACGCGGGACCTGGTACGCCGGGCGCCCGGTCATGGTCACCCGCAACGACCCCGCGCTCGGCGTCTTCAACGGCGACATCGGCATCACCCTGCCGGCGCTCGAGAGCGGCGGCCTGCGGGTGCACTTCCTCGACGGCGAGGCCTTGCGCTCGGTGGCGGCGAGCCGCCTCGCCCATGTCGAGACCGCGTTTGCGATGACGGTGCACAAGAGCCAGGGCTCGGAGTTCGAGCACACGGTGCTGGTGCTCGCCGCGCAGAGCGGCAACGTGCTCGTGCGCGAGCTGATCTACACCGCGATCACGCGCGCCCGCAAGGCCTTCAGCCTGGTGGCCGAACGCGAGGGCCTGCTGGAGCATGGCGTGTTGCAGGCGACCCGGCGCGAGAGCGGGCTGCTGGACTTTCAGGGAACGTAGACGATCGCCGGCGCGGGCGTGGAGGCGGTGACGGGGAAGACGAAGCGGAGAACGCGCGAGGATGAACGGCGGCGTTCTGCACGGGGGTCGCATCCCGAACCGCTTCATTCGCGGCTTGCGCCGCTCCCACGGGGCGGGGCGGTTTCCGTGGGAGCGACGCAAGTCGCGATCGGGGCATCGGCGGTTTCCGTGGGAGCGGCGCAAGCCGCGAACCGGGCCGTCGGGCCAGCGCCTACCCCTCTACGCCACCGCCCCGCCGAACACCGGCATGTGCGCGAAGCCCGTCTTCATCAGCCGGAACAGCGCGTCCTCCTTCAGGGGCGGGGCGAACATGAAGCCCTGGACGAGGTCGCAGCCCATGTCCATGAGGCGTTCGAGCTGGGCCTCCTGCTCCACGCCCTCGGCAACCGTGATGAATTCGAAATGCCGCGCCATGTCGATCACGGTGCCGGTGAGGCGCTGGTCGGCGGGATTGGCGTGGAGCTCGCGGATGAAGGCACGGTCGATCTTGAGCACCGAGACCGGCAAGGCCTTGAGGTAGGCGAGCGAGGAATGCCCGGTGCCGAAGTCGTCGATCGCGATGCGGAAGCCCGCGCGCGCGAGGTGGTCGAGGTGGCGGGCGGCGAGCGCCATGTCCTGCATCAGGCCGGATTCGGTGACCTCGAGCTCGAGCGCCGCGGGCGGCACGCCGCTGGCCTCGACCTCGGCGACGAGGCGCTCGGCGAAGTCCGGCTGCATGAGCTGCTGGGTCGAAACGTTGATCGCCATGCCGAACACGTCGGCGACGCGCCCCGCCTCGCGCCAGCGCCGCAGCGTGGCGAGCGCGGCGCGCACGACCCAGCCGCCGATCGCGAGGATCTCGCCGCTGGCCTCGGCGATGGGGACGAACTCGGCGGGCGAAACGCGTCCGTAGGCGCTGCTGTCCCAACGCAGCAGGGCCTCGACGCCGACGATGTCGCCGCTGCACAGCTCCACCTTGGGCTGGTACACCAGCGAGAACTCGTCGCGCCCGACCGCGCCGCGCAAGGCCTCGCGGATGCCGTTGCGGCGCTGCATCCGCGTCTCGAGCTCGGCCTCGTAGGCCTGCCACTGCCCCTCGCCTGCGGGCAGCGCGAGCGCCGCCATGCGCACGAGCTGCTCCGGGCTGCGCTCGTCCGCCTCGGCGGCGATGCCGATGCGCAGACCGAGGTGCAGCCGCATGTGTTCGACCTCGACCGGCGGGCGGAAGCCGGCGAGCAGCCGCTCGGCGAGCGCGCCGGTCGCGCCCCTCGCCGGAGCACAGTCGCACAGCAGGACCCACTGCGTGCTGTTCCACACCGCGAGGAAGCCCTCCGGGACGCATTCGCGCAGCCGCCGCGCTGCCGCGCGCGCGAGCTCGTCGGCCACGCCGAAGCCGTGCAGGCGCGAAACCTCGTCCATGCCCTCGATCGACAGGAAGAGCACCGCGGCGTCACGCCGCGCCGCCAGCCGTGCACCGAGCTCGTCGAGCAGAGACAGCCGGTTGGGCAGGCCGGTGAGCGGATCGTGGCGCGCGCGCGCGACGAGTTCCTGCGTGCGTTCGGCGACCAGCGCTTCGAGCAGTTCCGCGCGTTCGGCGCGCTCCTTCATCAGGCGCTGCATGTGCAGGACGTTGCGGATGCGCTGCAACACCTCGACCTGGTCGAAGGGCTTGGTGAGGAAATCGCGCGCGCCGAGTTCGAGCGCGCGGTAACGGGTGGCATCGTCGATCTGCGCGGTGAGGATGATGACCGCCGGCGCCTCCGCGCCGCCCGCCGACAGCCGCTCCATGAGCTCGAGGCCGTTCAGGTGCGGCATGCGCACATCGAGCAGGATGAGGTCGGGCGCGTGCTCCGCCACCCGCGCCGCCACCCTGCGCGGGTCGGTGATGCCTTCGAGGCGCTGGTAGCCCGCGTCTTCGAGCAGGGCGAGCAGCAGCTCGACGTTGGCGGGGTTGTCGTCGACGATCAGGATGTCGGCGTCGGCCTGCATGGGGACGCAATCAGTCATCGCTGCTCCTGTGTTCGAGGATCTGCCCGAGGCGCGCGACGAGGGCAGGAACGTCGAAGGGTTTGGTCACGTAGTCGATGAAGCCCGCCTCGCGCGCCTTGCGCACGGTGTGCGGCGAGGCCGCGGCGGAGATCGCCAGCACCGGGATGTGTGCGGTGAGCGGGTTGCGCGCGAGCAGGGCGCGCGCCTCCAGACCGCTCATGCCGGGCAGGTCGATGTCCATGAGGATGAGGTCGGGCGGATCGGAGCAGGCCGCCTCGATGCCGGCCTCGGCCGAATCCACGCTGTGCAGCACGGCCTGGCCGACGTCCTCGAAGACGTCCTGCATCAGCTGGCGGTTGGCGGGATTGTCCTCGACGTGGAGCACCCGGTGGCGCCGGCTCAGGGCTTGCGGCGCGGCCGCTGCACGCGCCTCGTCGCGGACCGCCGGCGCCTGTTCGCACAAGGGCAGCTCGAACCAGAACGCGCTGCCCTCGCCCTCGCGGCTGTGCACGCCGAGCTCGCCGTGCATCAGATCCACCAGCTTGCGGGTGAGCGCGAGCCCGACGCCGGTGCCCTCGATGCTGCCGGACTCGGCGCCGAGGCGGTTGAAGGGCTGGAAGAGTTCGCCCAGCCGGCTCGCCGGGATGCCGATGCCGGTATCGACGACGCCGATCCGGCAGCGCCCGCCGACCGCCTCGCAGCGTACCTCGACCGCGCCGCCGGGGCGGTTGTACTTGATCGCGTTGCCAAGCAGGTTGATGAGGATCTGCTTCACCCGGGTGTAGTCGCCCGTGAAGCGCAGCGCGCAGGCCTGCGCCGGCGGCAGCGCCAGCGCGATGCCCTGCTGCTCCGCGAGCGGGAGGACGATCTGGGCGGCGTCCTCGATCACGTCGTGCGCGAGCATGGGCTCGAGCGAGACCTGCAGCCTGCCCGACTCGATGCGGGCGAGATCGAGCACCTCGTTGATCAGCTGCAGCAGGTGCCTGCCACTGCGGGCGATCTGCTCGACCTGGCGGAGCTGGCGCTCGGACAGCGGCTGGCGGCCGTTCTGCAGCAGCTGGGCGAAGCCGAGGATGGCGTTGAGCGGCGTGCGCAACTCGTGGCTCATCGAGGACAGGAACTCGGTCTTGGCCTGGTTCGCCTTCTCGGCCTGGTCGCGCGCCTGCTGCAGCTCTTCGGTGAAGCGCTGCTGCTCCTTGAACAGGCGGTACAGGTTGATCAGCAGTGCGCAGGTCGAGGTGAAGGGCTTGAGCCAGTCGACCAGCTCGTCCGGATAGTCCTGCGGCGCGTTGGCGATCGCGAACATGCCGATGACCTCGCCGCGGTCCATGATCGGCACGCCGAGGTAGCGCGACAGCGGCGGATGCCCGGGCGGCATCGCGCCGCCGCGCGGATCGGACCGCATGGCGTTGGAGAGCACCACCTCGCCGCGGGCGAAGACGCGCCCGAGCATGCTCGCCGGGTTGCTCAGGCGCATGTCCCCGCTCACCAGCTTGCGCATCAGCCCGCGGGTCTCGTCGTTCCAGGACAGGTCGGTGATGGCGTGGATCTTGAGCGCCGGGCCGCCCTCGCCGTGCTCCACCTCGCCGATCAACCCATACGCGCTGCCGGTGAGCGCGCACAGCGCGTCCTTCAGGAAGCCCCACAGCGTATTGCCCGAGATCAGCGCGTGGTAGTCGGTGAGGCCGCGGTGCAGCACCTCGAGCAGCGCGCGCTCCTGACGCTCGCGCTCGCGCACCTGATGCACGTCGCGCAGGTCGGACAGGATGCCGATGAAGTGGCGGCCCTCGAAGTCGTCCGCCTGCGCGCCCTGGCTCACCTCGCTGACGGTGAGCTGCACCGGGATGTGGCGGCCGTCGCGGTGCAGCGCGTCGACCTCGGTGCCCTTACCGATCACCCGCGCCACGCCGGTGCGCTGGTAGGCCTCGAGATGACCGTCGTGCGCGGAACGGAAGGGCTCGGGCATCAGCATGCGCACGTTGTGCCCGCGCAGCTCCGCCTCTTCGTAGCCGAACAGCGCGCAGGCGAAGCGGTTGACCTCGATGATCCGCCCGCGCCCGTCGATGCGCAGGATGCCGGCGGCCGCGCCCTCGGTGATGGCCTGGTAGCGCGCCGCGATGCGCGCGCTGCGGCGCGCCTCGTCGGCCAGGCGCTGGCGCTTGCGGTGCAGGCGGATCAACTGCTCGGCCTGGCGCGCGAGCAGCCGCAGGCGTGCGCGTTCGGCCTCCTCGAACCGGCGCGGCACGGTGTCGATGACGCACAGGGTGCCGAGCACGAACCCCTGGTCCGAACGCAGGGGCTCGCCGGCGTAGAAGCGCACCTGCGGCGCAGCGGTGACGAGCGGGTTGTCGGCGAAGCGCGGGTCGCGTGCGGCGTCCTCGACCACCAGGGGCGCGTTGGAGAACACCACATGGGTGCAGAAGGAGACGTCGCGCGGAGTCTGCGCCACGCACAGCCCGTGCGCCGACTTGAACCACTGGCGCGCCTCGTCCACGAGCGAGACGAGCGCGATCGGCACGCCGAAGATCGACGCGGCCAGTTGCATCAGGTTGTCGAAGGCGTCCTCGCGGGGCGTGTCGAGTATCGCCAGCGCACGCAGTTCGGCGAGGCGCTCGGGCTCGTCGGCCGGCAGTCCTGGGTCGATCATCGCGGGATCCATGCACGCAGGGTATGCGTAAAGGCATCAGGGTAGCCGCTCTCGCCGATCTGCGCCGTGAGCCAGCGCACGCCCCGGCGCATGCGGCGCGAGACGCCGCCGCCCGGCGCAGCCGCGCAACCGCGTTCGTCGCGGCATGGACGGGGAGGACGAATTGCGCGAGACTGCGCGGTCCCCGGGGGACGGCCTCGGCCGCCGCCGGGTTTCTTCCCTGGCCGCACGGAGATCCTGCCGGCGATGCGTTCGGACGAGCTCGACTTCCACGCGCTGATCGACTTCATGCCCGACAGCGGCGCGATCCGCTTTTGCGGGCGGCGGGCGATCCTCGTCCATGCCGACTCGATGGGCGCGCTGCGCAAGGAGCTGGTCGAGACCCTGGGCAGCGAGATCGCCAAGGTGGTGCTCACGCGCTACGGCTTCAGCTGCGGCTACGAGGATGCCGAGCTGCTTGCCGCCTACATGCATCCGGACAGCCTGGAGGAGTTCATCCTCGGCGGACCGCGCACCCACATGTTCTCGGGCATCGCCGAGGTCGCGCCCGATGCGCTCGAGCTCGACCATGCCAGCGGGCGCTACCGCATGAGCGGGCGCTGGCGGCACTCCTACGAGGCCGAGCAGCACCTGCGCCTGTTCGGTCGCGCCGACGAGCCGGTGTGCTGGACGCTGACCGGCTATGCCTCGGGCTTCGCCTCGCGGGTGCTGCAGGCCGACATGATCTGCGTGGAGACGGCCTGCGAGGGGCGCGGCGATCCCCACTGCGCGTGGACGCTGATGAACGCCAGCGATTGCGCGCCCGAGCTCGCCGGCCTGCGCGAATACTTCAAGCCGCTCAACCTGCGCGACCGCCTCAACCTGCTCGAGAGCCGGGTGCATGAGCGCACCCGCGAGCTCGAGGCCTCCGAGCAACGCTACCGCAACCTCATCGAGGACCTCCCCGAGATGGCGTTCGCGCTGCACGCCTCGGGGCGCCTGCTGCACCTGAACAAGGCGGCGCGCCTGCGCCTCGGGGTGAGCGAGGCGCGGCTGCACGCGCTGCGCCTGAAGGACCTCGTGCTGCCCGACTACACCGCGCGCGCCACCGCCTTCCTCAAGGAGATCGCGGCACGCCGCAGCACCACCACGCTCGACCTGGTGATGCGCGACGCCGCAGGCCTGCCCTTCCCGGTACGGCTGCAGGTCGAGCCCGTGCTCAAGGACGATCGCATCGTGGGCTACAGCGGGCTGGCGCTCGACATCAGCGCCCAGCTCGAACGCGAGCGCGAGCTCACCGAGTACGCGCGCCGCATCGAGTCGCGCGAGCAGCAGATCCAGGACGTGATCAACGAGGCGGTCTATATCCTCGACGGCCAGGGCCGGCTGAGCTTCGTCAACACCCGCATGGCCGAGCTGCTCGGTGCCGCACCCGAGGCGGCGATCGGGCACGCCGTCGGCGACTTCATGCCGGCCTCTTCGGCCGCACGCATCGAGCGCGATTTTGCCCGCCGCATCGCCGGCGAGGCCGGCCGGCCCTTCGAGATCGCGCTCTCCGGACGCGAGGGCAGCAGCGTGGTGCTGGAGGTCAACTCCACCCTCTTCGTCGGCCGCGACGTCGCCGAGGGCGTGATCGGCGTGGCGCGCGACATCACCGCGCGCCGGCAGATGGAGCGCGAGCTCGCGCAGGCCAACCGCCTGAGCGCGCTCGGCCAGTTCGCCTCGGGCGTGGCGCACGAGATCAACAACCCGCTCGGCCTGGTGTCCGGCTATGCCGAGGAACTCCAGGCCCTGCTCGACGAATGCACGCCGCTCGGCGACGACCGGCGGCTCGCGCAGCTGCGCCGCGGACTGGCCACCATCCAGCAGCAGGCCCACCGCTGCAAGGCGATCACCGCCAACCTGCTCGCCTTCTCGCGCCGCCAGAGCGCCAGCCTGGAGACGGTGGACGTGGGCCTCTTCGTCGCCGAACGCCTGGCCTTCTTCAACGACGCCGGCCTCACCCGCGGCGTCGAGCTCGCGGTCGACATCGCACCGGGTCTGCCTCAGGCCGGCACCAGCCCGGCCCTGCTCGAACAGGTGCTGCAAAACCTGATCAAGAACGCCTGCGACGCGATGAACGGCAGCGGGCGCATCGACATCGCCGCACGCGCCGTCGGCGAAGGCATCGAGATCGAGATCGGCGACAGCGGGCCGGGTTTCGCGCCGGGGGTCGCCGAACGCGTGTTCGATCCCTTCTTCACCACCAAGCCACCGGGCAAGGGCACCGGGCTGGGCCTGTCGATCTGCTACGCGATCATCAACGAGCTGGGTGGCCGCATCGCCTGCGGCAACCGCCCCCAGGGCGGGGCCTGGTTCCGTCTGGTGCTGCCGCTTGCGGAAGACGGACCGGGAGCCGCGAAGCATGACTGATCGACCCATCACCGATCGCCACGTCCTCATCGTCGACGACGAGGAGCTCTACCGCGAGCTGCTCGGCGGCCGCCTCGGCCGCCAGGGCTACCGCATCAGCGAGGCCGGCGACGGCGAGGGCGCGCTGCGCTGCATCGAGGGCGGCGGTGTCGAGCTCGCCCTCATCGACATCAAGATGCCGGGCATGGACGGCATCGAGCTGCTCGAGCGCATCAAGCAGCTCGCGCCGCGCACCGAGGTCGTGGTGCTGACCGGCCACGGCAGCATCGACAGCGCGATCGCGGCGATGAAGCTGGGCGCCTTCGACTACCTCACCAAGCCCTACCAGCTCACCGAGCTCGACCTCGTGGTCGCGCGCGCGCTCGAACGCAGCGCGCTCGCGCGCCGCTGCGACGCGCTCTCGGTCGAGGTGGCGCGCCTGCGCAGCCGCGACGACGACGGCATGGTCGGGGACAGCCCGGCGTGGCTGCGGATGCTCGAGCAGGTGCGCCGCGCGGCGGCGCTCGACGTGCCGGTGCTGCTCACCGGCGAGAGCGGCGCCGGCAAGGAGGTGGTGGCCGCCGCGCTGCACCGCTGGAGCCGGCGCGCGGGCGAGGCCTACGTCCCGGTGAACTGCGGCCTGCTCGAAGGCGAGCTGGTCGAGAGCGAGCTCTTCGGCCACAAGCGCGGCGCCTTCACCGGCGCGAGTGCGGACCGCGAGGGCCTGTTCGAGCTGGCGAGCGCCGGCACCCTCTTCCTCGACGAGATCGGCGAGTTGCCGCTCGCCTGCCAGGCCAAGCTGCTGCGCGTACTCGACAGCGGCGAGTTCCGCCCGCTCGGCGCCAGCGCCGTGCGCCGCACCGGCGCACGCGTGATCGCCGCCACCCACCGCGACCTGGAGGCGCTCGTGGCCGCGGGCCGCTTCCGCCACGACCTGCTGTACCGGCTCGACGTCGTCCACATCGTCGTGCCGCCGCTGCGCGAGCGCCGCGAGGACATCCCGCTGCTGGTCGAGCACCTGCTGCACCAGGCGGTGCGGCGCCACCCCGGCACGCCCGCCCCGCGCGTCGAGCCCCAGGCCCTGCAGCGCCTGATCGACTATGCCTGGCCGGGCAACGTGCGCGAGCTGCGCAACGTGGTCGAGCGCCTGCTCGTCTTCGCCGACGGCGACCGCATCGACGCGGCGCGCGTCGATGCCTTGCTGCACCCCGGCGCCAGGACGGTCGCAAGCACTGGCCGGACCGGCTTCGAGCGCATCGTCCCGCTTGCCGAGATGGAGCAGGCCTACCTGCGCTGGGTGGTGGACAAGCTCGACGGCAACGTCAGCGCCGCCGCCACCCGGCTCGGCATCGCGCGCTCGACCATCTACCGCCTGCTGCGCCCGCACGCGGACGAAGGCGCGCGACCGTAAGGGCATGCGGGCACGCCGCAGGGTGTGCCCGTCGCATCCTGCAACACTGTCGCAGGACAGGACGCTCTCCCCGCAACCCGCGTCCGCCGCGGGTCTCGCCCTCTTTTCGCCCCTCCGTGCAGCGCCCTGCCCGGTCCCCGCTGTCGCAAACCGCGACACCTCCCCTGCTGCCGGCGAGGCCGGCACACGCACACGATCCGCGCGATTGTTGGATATTCAACAATTAGACGCGCCCTGGCCCGCCCCTTGCTTTGTACTCCTCCAACGGGGAATCCATACCCCAGCCCAGGAGGAGAACCATGCAGTCGAACAAGATCCGAATCCTCGTCGCCAGCCTCGCGCTGAGCTGTGCCCACATTGCCCTTGCGGCCGATCCCCCCGCCGAGGGGCGCGACCGCACCTACGCCAAGGTGTGCAGCTTCTGCCACGACAAGGGCGTCGGCCCGGCGATCCTCGGTCGCGCGTTGCCCGCGGCCTACATCGAGAACGTCGTGCGCCACGGCTTCCGCGCGATGCCGAGCTTCCGCAGCAGCGAGATCGACAACACCGCCCTCGCCAGCGTCGCACGCTGGGTGTCGCAATCGCCGGCCTCCAAGGCCTCGACGGCCTCGCCCGCCTCGCCGGCCCCGAGCGCCGCACCCGCCACGAAAGCGCAGTAGGAGCCGACCATGGACAGACGCGAATTCTTCCGCCGGACGGGCGGCGGCATGCTGCTCGGTGCCCCGCTCGCCAGCCTGCCCGCGACCGCGGCGGCGCTGGTCTCGCCTGCGGGCGCGGCGGCTGCGGTCGTGGTGATCGGCCAGGCCGACCGCAGCGGCGCGGTCACCCTCGCGCAACGCCTCGCCGCCGCGCTCGGCCA
>NZ_AMXD01000115.1 GCF_000310185.1 Thauera aminoaromatica S2
GGACTCCGCCGGGCCGCCGGCCGCCAGTGCAGGCGCGCGCGCGCGCCCCGCATCCGGCCCGGATGGCACGCCCGGCCCGCCAAGCGCAGCAGGCTGCTCCGGGCGGAACGCATGCAGGCGCAGCAGGGTCATCGTGAAGCCTGTGTAGTCGTCCGGCGCCAGCGGCAGCTCGTCGCGGCCGTGGACGGCGACCTGGTAGGCGAGCTGGAGGAACTCGGCGTCGAAGCGCTCGACGTAGCCGAGGATGCGCGCGCGCTCGAGCTCGTCGGCGATCGCCGCAGGTGCGTACTGGGCGAGCGCGACGCGATGCACCAGCGTGGCCAGCGCCTGCAGTGCGGCGTTGAAGGACAGGCTCCTCGCCTCCATGCCGTCGGCCACCGCGAGCAGCGCGGGCACGTCGCCCGCGGCGAGCGCGTCGAGCACCGCGTAGAGGTGGTCGTCCCCCACCGTGCCGAGCATGTGGCTGACCTGCTCCTCTTCCACCCGGCCCGCGCCATGCGCGATCGCCTGGTCGAGCAGCGACAGCGCGTCGCGCATCGAGCCCGACGCCGCCTTGGCGAGGTGACGCAGCGCGCCCGGCTCGAACGCCACCTCCTCGGCCTGCAGGATGCGCGTCAGGTGATCGACGATATGGCCCTGCGGCATCTGCTTGAGGTTGAACTGCAGGCAGCGCGACAGCACCGTGACCGGGATCTTCTGGGGGTCGGTGGTGGCGAGGATGAATTTCACATGCTCCGGCGGCTCCTCGAGCGTCTTCAACATGGCGTTGAAGGCGTGCCCGGTGAGCATGTGCACTTCGTCGATCATGTAGACCTTGAAGCGCCCCTGCACCGGCGCATACACCGCCTTGTCGAGCAGCGCGGCCATCTCCTCGACGCCGCGGTTCGAAGCCGCATCCATCTCGACGTAGTCGGGGAAGCGGTCGGCATCGATCGCGCGGCAGGCGTCGCAAATGCCGCAGGGCTCGGCGGTGATGCCGGTCTCGCAGTTGAGTGCCTTGGCGAGGATGCGGCTGATGGTGGTCTTGCCCACGCCGCGCGTGCCGGTGAACAGCCAGGCGTGGTGCAGCCGCCCGGTGGCGAGCGCGTGCGTCAGCGCACGCACGACGTGCTCCTGACCGACCAGCGTGCCGAAGGATTTCGGCCGCCACTTGCGTGCGAGGACCTGATAGCTCATGGCGGGCGATTCTAGCAGAGCGGCGGGCGGCGACCCGCGCGCTCGACGGGACGCAGGTTCAGCCCCCCGGCGTCCGGCTCAGCATGCCGCGCTCGCCCAGCCAGGCAAGCACCGCATCGGCCGCGGCCTCCAGGTCGAGGCGGGTGGTATCGAGGCGCAGTTCGGGGTCCTCCGGCGCCTCGTAAGGCGAATCGATGCCGGTGAAGTTCTTCAGCTCGCCGCGCCGGGCCTTCTTGTACAGGCCCTTGGGATCGCGCGCCTCGGCCACCTCCAGCGGAGTGTCGACGAAGACCTCGACGAACTCGCCCTCCTCCACCAGGCCGCGCGCCATGCGGCGCTCGGAGCGGAAAGGCGAGATGAAGGCGGTGAGCACGATCAGGCCTGCATCGACCATCAGCTTCGCGACCTCGGCGACGCGACGGATGTTCTCCACGCGATCGGCGTCGGTGAAGCCGAGGTCCTTGTTGAGGCCATGGCGCACATTGTCGCCGTCGAGCAGGTAGGTGTGGTGGCCGAGCGCGTGCAGTTTCTTCTCGACCAGGTTGGCGATCGAGGACTTCCCTGCGCCGGACAGGCCGGTGAACCACAGCACGCAGCCGCGCTGGTTCTTCAGCGCGGCACGCGCGCGCTTGTCCACATCGACGTGCTGCAGGTGGATGTTGTGCGCGCGACGCAGCGCGAAGTGCAACAGGCCGGCGCCGACGGTGTTGTTGGAGAGGCGGTCGATCAGGATGAAGCCGCCGGTGTCGCGGTTGATCCGGTAGGGATCGAAGGCGATCGGCCGATCCAGGCTCAGGTTGCACACGCCGATCGCGTTGAGCTCGAGCCGCTTGGCGGCGACGTGCTCGAGGGTGTTCACATTCACCTGGTACTTGATCTCGGTGATCGTCGCGCTGACCGTGCGCGCGCCGATCTTGAGCAGGTAAGGGCGGCCGGCGAGCATGGGCTCGTCGTGCATCCACACCACCGTGCACTCGAACTGGTCGGCGACCTCGGCCGGCGCCTCGACGGTCGAGATGACGTCGCCGCGCGAGATGTCGATCTCGTCGGCGAGGGTCAGCGTGACCGACTGCCCGGCCACGGCCCGGTCGAGATCGCCGTCGCGGGTCACGATGCGCGCCACCGTGCTCTCGCGCCCCGAGGGCTGTACGCGCACACGATCGCCCGGGCGGATGGTGCCGCCGGCGATGGAGCCGGCAAAGCCGCGGAAATCCAGGTTGGGGCGATTGACCCACTGCACCGGCAGGCGGAAGGGCGCGCGCTGCATCAGGCCGTCATCGACCTCCACCGTCTCGAGGTAGCCCATCAGCGTGGTGCCGTGGTACCAGGGCATCGCAGCGCTCGGAGAGGTGATGTTGTCGCCCCTGAAGGCCGACATCGGGATGAAGGTCACCTGCTCGATGCCGAGCTGGCGGGAGAAGGCGGTGTAGTCCTCGACGATGCGGCGGAACACGCCCTCGGCGTAATCGACCAGGTCCATCTTGTTGATCGCCACCACGATGTGGCGGATGCCGATGAGGTTCACCAGGTAGCTGTGACGCCGCGTCTGGGTGAGGATGCCCTTGCGCGCATCGACCATCAGGATGGCCGCGTCGGCCGTCGAGGCGCCGGTGACCATGTTGCGGGTGTATTGCTCGTGGCCGGGGGTGTCGGCGACGATGAACTTGCGCTTGTCGGTGGAGAAGAAGCGATACGCCACGTCGATCGTGATGCCCTGCTCGCGCTCGGCGGCCAGGCCGTCGACCAGCAGCGCGAAGTCGATCGCCTCGCCCTGGGTGCCGTACTTCTTCGAGTCGGCCTCGACCGCGGCGAGCTGGTCCTCGAAGAGCATCTTCGACTCGTAGAGCAGGCGCCCGATCAGCGTGCTCTTGCCGTCGTCCACGCTGCCGCAGGTGATGAAGCGCAGCAGGCTCTTGTTCTCGTGCGCCCTGAGGTACTGCTCGATGTCGGTCGCGATCAGGTCGGAAACGTGTGCCATTTAGAAATAGCCCTCCTGCTTTTTCTTTTCCATCGAGGCGGCCGAGTCGTGGTCGATCACCCGCCCCTGGCGCTCCGAGGTCCTGGCCAGCAGCATCTCCTGGATGATCGCCGGCAGGGTGTCGGCCTCGGACTCGATCGCGCCGGTGAGCGGATAGCAGCCCAGAGTGCGGAAGCGCACCTTCTTCATCATCGGCACCTCGCCCGGGCGCAGCGGCATGCGCTCGTCGTCGACCATGATCAGCGTGCCGTCGCGCTCGACCACCGGGCGCACCGCGGCGTAGTAGAGCGGCACGATGGGGATGTTCTCGAGGTAGATGTACTGCCAGATGTCGAGCTCGGTCCAGTTCGACAGGGGGAACACGCGGATCGACTCGCCCTTGTGCTTCCTCGCGTTGTAGAGCTTCCACAGCTCGGGGCGCTGGTTCTTCGGGTCCCAGCGGTGCTGCGCGGTGCGGAAGGAGAACACGCGCTCCTTGGCGCGCGATTTCTCCTCGTCGCGGCGCGCGCCGCCGAAGGCCACGTCGAAGCCGTACTGGTCGAGCGCCTGCTTGAGGCCCTCGGTCTTCATGATGTCGGTGTGGATCGCCGAGCCGTGGGTAAAGGGGTTGATGTCCTTCTCCACGCCCTCGGGGTTGATGTGCACCAGCAGGTCCATGCCGGTCTCGCCCGCCATGCGGTCGCGAAAGCTGTACATGTCGCGGAACTTCCAGCGCGTATCGACGTGCAGCAGCGGAAAGGGCGGCACCGCCGGATGGAAGGCCTTCAGGGCCAGGTGCAGCATCACCGCGCTGTCCTTGCCGATGGAGTAGAGCATCACCGGGTTGTCGGCCTCGGCGACGACCTCGCGCAGGATGTGGATGCTCTCGGCTTCGAGGCGCTGGAGGTGGGTCAGGCTGGTCGTAGGCACGCTGGTCATGGGCGACGGGATGCGAAGGGACAAGGCATGAATGATGAGGCCGCGCGCCGTCGCGCGCAGCGTCTTCGAAGATCGGCGGGCGGAACTATTTCTCGCGGTGCGACATTCTGCACCCGAATCCACCTCTAGACGGGGCTCTCGCCACGCCCGCCCGGGTACACTTGCGGCGTCGACCACTCCCCCGGAGCCCGCTGATGGACACCGCAACCGCCTCACGGCTCCTCGAAGCCCTGCTCCCGATCGTGCGCGCGGCCGGCGCGCTGGTGATGGACATCTACCGCAGCGACTTCGCGGTGCGCGGCAAGGACGACGCCTCGCCGGTAACCGAGGCCGACGAGCGCGCCGAGGCGCTCATCGTCCCCGCCCTCGAGGCCTTGCTGCCCGGCGTGCCGGTGGTGGCCGAAGAGGCCGTCGCGGCGGGCCGCCTGCCCGCACTCGGGCGCCGCTTCTGGCTGGTCGATCCCCTCGACGGCACCAAGGAGTTCATCGGCCGCAACGGCGAGTTCACCGTCAACATCGCCCTCGTCGAGGATGGCGAGCCGGTCCTCGGCACCGTCTTCGCACCCGCGCTCGAGCGCCTCTTCCTCGGCGCGGGCGGGGTCGGCGCCTTCGTCGAGCAGGACGGCCGTCGCCGCCCGATCCGCTGCCGCACCGTCCCGCCCGCCGGCCTCACCGTGGTGGCCAGCCGCTCGCACGGCGACGCGGCCGCGCTCGACGCCTTCCTCGACGGGCGCAAGGTGGCCGCGCTCACCAACGCCGGCTCCTCGCTCAAGCTGTGCCTGGTCGCGGCGGGCGAGGCCGATCGCTATCCGCGCCTCGGCCGCACCATGGAATGGGACATCGCCGCCGGCCATGCGGTGCTGACCGCCGCCGGCGGCCGCGTGCAAACCCTGGCGGGGGCGCCGCTGCGCTACGGCAAGCCGGGGCTGGACAACCCCCACTTCGTCGCCAGCGGACTGGACTGAGCCCGGGCGTGCCGATGACGACCGCCCACCTCGTCCTCGCCTCGATCGCGCTGCTGCTAGCGCTGCTGGCCCACGGCCGCGTCGGCCCGGCGGTGCTGTTCGCGGCCTGGGCGGGCGGCTACCACCTGCTCGGCCTCGCCAGCCAGCAGGAACTGCTGGCGAGCTTCTCCAACCCCGCGCTCGCCACCCTGATCCTGCTGCTGCTGGTCTCGCTCGCGCTCGAACGCTCGCCGCTGCTCGACCATCTGTCGGAACTCCTGCTCAAGGGCCGCGTCGGGCTGGCGACCCTGCGCCTGTCCGTCTTCGCCTGCCTGATCTCGGCGTTCATGAACAACACCGCGGTGGTGGGCGCGCTGCTGGGCACGGTCACCTCGCAACGCCGACACCCCGCCTCGAAGCTGCTGATCCCGCTCTCCTACGCCTCCATCCTCGGCGGCATCACCACACTGGTCGGCACCTCGACCAACCTGGTGGTGAACTCCTTCGTCATCGACGCGGGCCTGCCGCCGCTGCAGATGTTCCAGTTCGCCTGGGTAGGGATTCCGGTCGCGCTCGCCTGCATCGGGGTGATGGCACTGAGCTCGCGACTGCTGCCCGCGAACGCCTCGAGCGAGGCCGAGGCACGCTCGACCTACTTCCTCGAGGCGCGCGTGGCTGCGGGCTCGCCGATGATCGGACGCAGCATCGAAACCAACCGCCTGCGCAACCTCGAGGGCCTGTTCCTGCTCGAGATCGAGCGCGAGGGCCGGCTGATCTCGCCGGTCGGCCCGGCCGAGATCCTGCACACCGGCGACGTGCTGGTGTTCACCGGCGAGGTGGCGCGAGTGCAGACCCTGCAGCGCTTCCCCGGGCTGGAGGTGTTCGGCGCGGGCGCCGACGCGCTGCTCAAGTCCAACCTGGTCGAGGTGGTGCTCGCGAGCAGCTCGGACCTGGCCAACCGCACCCTGCGCGAGGTCGACTTCCGCACCATGTTCGATGCCGGGGTGGTCGGCATCCGCCGCGGCGACCGGCGCCTGACCGGCCAGCTCGGACGCATCCCGCTGCGCGTCGGCGACAGCCTGCTGCTGGCCGCGGGCCCGGACTTCCTGCAGCACCGCAACCTCGACCGCAACTTCCACATCCTCAACGGCTCGGGTCTGCGCCCCAAGCTCGGCCGCATGCAAAGCGTCGCGGCGCTGTCGGGCTTCGCACTCGTGATCCTGGTCGCCGCCCTGGGCTGGCTGCCCCTGTTCGGCGGCCTGCTCGTGCTGCTCGCCGCCCTGCTCGGCAGCGGCCTGCTGACCCTGGGCGAGCTGCGCCGGCGCTTTCCCTTCGAACTGCTGGTGGTGATCGGCTCCGCGCTGGCGATCGCCGGCGTGGTCGAGCGTTCGGGCGCGGCGGAGCTGGTCGCGGGCTGGATGCGGGCGATCTTCGACGGGCACGGCGTCCATGCCGCGCTCGCGGGTGTCTACCTGATCACGCTGACGCTCACCGAGGTGATCACCAACACCGCCGCCGCCGCGCTCGCCTTCCCGATCGCGCTCGGCACCGCGCGCGCGTTCGGGGTCGATCCGATGCCCTTCGTGATGGTGGTGGCCTACGGCGCGAGCGCCGGCTTCCTGATCCCCTTCGGCTACCAGACCCACCTGATGGTGTATTCGGCCGGCCGCTACCGCATGCGGGATTTCCTGCGCGCCGGACTGCCGGTGAGCCTCACCTACTCGGCGCTGGTGCTGCTGCTGGTGCCGCTGGTGTTTCCGCTCCACCGCTGAGCACGGCGCACGGAATCAGCCGGGCTGGCGAGCACTCAGGCGGGTGACGAACTCGACCACGGTACCGACCGTGGCGAAGGAGTTGCCATCGACCTCGTCGTCCGGCACCTCGATGCCGAAACGCGCCTCGATCTCCTGGATGACGGCGATCACCGCCATCGAATCGAGCTCGGGCAGATCTCCCAGCAAGGGCGTGTCTGCGGCGAATGCGAGCGCGCGACCGTCCAGGCTCAGCACCTCGTCCAGCAGCGACAGCACTTCCTTCAGAATCTGTTCGGACATCACTTCTCCATGACGGAAGCGGGTCACGACGCGCATCCACGCCGCCCGCCCCGCAAAACGCGCGCATTATACTTGCCAGCCCGTTCCTGTCTGCACCGATAAGCGAAGCCGATGCACGCCAAACACCTGCTCCACCACCTCGTCGAGTCCGCGGCCGCACGCGATCCCGCACGCATCGCCGTGGTTGCCGGCGACCGGCAGCTGCGCTACCAGGAGCTCGAGGCCGCGCTCCACGCTTTCGCCGGCGGCCTGGCCGGGCTGGGCCTCGCCCGCGCCGAGCGCGTCGGGATCTATCTCGACAAGCGCCCCGAGTTCGTCGCCGCCGCCTTCGGCACCAGCGCCGCGGGCGGCGTCTTCGTGCCGATCAACCCCGTGCTCAAGGCCGCGCAGGTCGGCCACATCCTGCGCGACTGCGCGGTCCGCGTCCTCGTCACCACCGCAGAACGCCTCGCCGCGCTCGGCGACGCGCTCGACCACTGCCACGATCTGCGCCACGTGGTGCTGGTGGGCGCAGACGGCGCGACCACCCGTTCCGTCGCCGTGCATTCCTGGCAGGCCCTGCTCGCCGCCCCGGCACGCGCCGGGCATCGCGTCATCGACGCCGACATGGCGGCGATCCTGTACACCTCGGGCAGCACCGGGCGACCGAAGGGCGTGGTGTTGTCCCACCGCAACATGATGGCGGGGGCGCGCAGCGTGGCGCACTACCTCGGCAACCACCCCGACGACACCCTGCTCGCCGCCCTGCCGCTGTCCTTCGACGCCGGGCTGTCGCAGCTCACCACCGCCTTCCAGGCCGGCGCCCGCGTCGTGCTGCTCAACTGGCTGCTGCCGCGCGACGTGCTCAAGGCGATCGAGCGCGAACGCGTGAGCGGGCTGACCGCGGTGCCGCCGCTGTGGATCCAGCTCGCGCAATTGCCCTGGGCCGCGGATACCGACGAGCACCTGCGCTACATCGCCAACACCGGCGGGCGCATGCCGGGCGAGGTCCTCGCCCGCCTGCGCGCGCAGCTCCCGAAGACCCGCCCCTTCCTGATGTACGGCCTCACCGAGGCCTTCCGCGCGACCTACCTGCCGCCCGAGGAGCTCGACCGCCGCCCCGACTCGATCGGCAAGGCCATCCCCGACGCCGAGGTGCTGGTGCTGCGCGAGGACGGCAGCGAATGCGCGCCCAACGAGCCGGGCGAGCTCGTGCAGCGCGGCGCCTTGGTGGCGATGGGCTACTGGAACGACCCCGAGCGCAGCGCCGAGCGCTTCCGCCCGCTGCCCGCCGCCGCCCCCGGCCGCGAACCCGGCCTGGTGCTGCCCGAGATCGCGGTGTTCTCCGGCGACACGGTGCGCCGCGACGAGGACGGCTACCTCTACTTCATCGGCCGTCGCGACGAGATGATCAAGACCTCGGGCTACCGCGTCAGCCCCACCGAGATCGAGGAGATCCTCTACGCCACCGGCCTGGTCGGCGAATGCGCGGCCTTCGGCGTCGCACACGCGAGCCTCGGCCAGAGCATCGTCGCGGTCGTCACCCCGCCCGCCGGCGCCACGCTCGACACTGCCGCACTGCTGGCGGAGTGCCGCAGCCGCATGCCGGCCTACATGGTGCCGGCGCGCTTCGAGCCGCGCAGCGGCGCGCTGCCGCGCAACGCCAACGGCAAGATCGACCGCAAGGCGCTCGCCGACGCCCTCGCCGCCGGAGAGCCCGCATGAACGCCCCCGCCCGCAGCCTGCCCACGCACGCGCCGCAGACCGTGTTCGCGATCGCCGACGGCGAACTCCAGATCGCTGGCCAGCCACTCTCCCGGCTCGCCGCGCGTGTCGGGCGGACGCCCTTCTACGCCTACGATCGCGGCGCGATCGCACGCCGGGTGGCCGAGCTGCGCGCGGCACTGCCGCCCGCCATCGAGCTGCACTACGCGATGAAGGCCAACCCGATGCCGGCGCTGGTGGGCCACCTGGCGCGCCTGGTCGACGGCATCGACGTCGCCTCCGCCGGCGAGCTGCAGGTCGCGCTCGACGCCGGCGCCGACCCCCAGCACGTCAGCTTCGCCGGTCCCGGCAAGCGCGACACCGAGCTGCGCCAGGCGGTGGCCGCCGGCATCCTGGTCAATGTGGAATCCTTCCGCGAGATCGCGCCGCTGGCCGAGGCCGCGGCCGCGCTCGGCGTGCCGGCGCGGGTCGCAGTACGGGTGAATCCGGACTTCGAGCTCAAGTCCTCGGGCATGAAGATGGGCGGCGGCCCCAAGCCCTTCGGCGTGGACGCCGAGCAGGTACCCGGCTTGCTCGCCGAGATCAGCCGCGCCGGGCTCGCCTTCGAGGGCTTCCACCTCTTCGCCGGCTCGCAGAACCTCAAGGCCGAGGCCATCGTCGAGGCCCAGCGCAAGAGCTTCGAACTCGCCCTGCGCCTGGCCGCGCACGCCCCCGCCCCGGTGCGCACGCTGAACCTCGGCGGCGGCTTCGGCATCCCGTACTTCCCCGGCGAACAGGCGCTCGACCTGACGCCGATCGCCGCCGGCCTCGCCGACATCGTCGCCGAGGCCGCACAAGCCCTGCCCGAGGCCAGGATCGTGCTGGAACTCGGCCGCTACCTGGTCGGCGAGGCCGGCGTGTATGTGTGCCGGATCACCGACATCAAGGTCTCGCGCGGCCACACCTATCTCGTCACCGACGGCGGCCTGCACCACCACTTGTCGGCGAGCGGCAACTTCGGCCAGGTGATCCGCAAGAACTACCCGGTTGCGATCGGCAATCGCATGGACGCTCCACCTGCCGGCGAGCCGGCATCGGTGGTCGGCCCACTCTGCACTCCGCTCGACGTGATCGCCGATCGAATGCCGCTACCGGCCGCGCAGATCGGCGACCTCATCGTGGTGTTCCAGTCCGGCGCCTATGGCGCGAGCGCGAGCCCGCAGGCCTTCCTCGGCCACCCGCAAGTGGTCGAGATCCTCGCCTGAGGGCCACAAGGCGTTCAGCGCTGGCCGGCCGCCACGCCCCTGTTCGTCCGCGGCTGCTCCGTGTTCGTGCTCCGACCCTGGAAGACCATGGTCGTGGCGCCCCCCGCGACACAACCGTTTCCCGAGTCGTCCTGCAGGCTCGCGACCTCGCTGCCACCCTTGCAGATGCTGTAGGCACCGAGGCCGTTGCCGTGAACGGTGTGGGAAAAAGGCCCGGAGGAGCCGCTCGCATCGAGGTAGGAATACTCCACGGCATCCCCGACGATCCTCCAGTTGCCGACGTCCTTGCTCGGGTCCACGCTGTCCCTCAAGCCGCGCTTGAAATCACGCAAGGTGCCGGACGCCAGATGCAGCTCCTGATATTTCCAGCCCCACTCCGGACGCTCATCCGCCGCACATGCGTAGCGACCGGGCAACAGGAGGGCCAGCTGGTCCCCGGTCACCTGCGTATCACCACATCCGGCGAACGCGACACCCGGCGCCGCGACACCCGACAGCAGAACCAGACCGGCAAAAAGGAAAGAAGGCTTCATGTTCGCACCCGGCGCAATCGAAACGATGGAGGAAGCGGCGGGCAGACAGAACCGGACCACCGCGGGCTTTGATTAAACATAGCAGCTCGGCGCACACCGTACGACAATCGGGGCTCGCTCCCGCAGGAAATATTTCTCCGATGCACGATTCCTACGGCCCCCCCGCGGCGCAAGCACCTCGCAGCTACCTCCCGATCGCCCTGCTGTGGGCGCTTTTCATCGCCTACGGCAGCCTGGTGCCCCTCGAGTTCCGCCCTCGCGCCGACGCCTGGCAGGCATTCATGGACACGCCCTGGCTGTCGCTCGGGGTCGGTTCGCGCGCCGACTGGGTGGCGAACGTGCTGCTTTACCTGGTGCTGGCCTGGTTCGCTACCGGGGCGGTGTGGACCAGCCGCCTCTCCGCCTGGGTGCGCACGCCGCTGCTCGTCGGCGTGCTCGGCACCATCCTCGCCCTCGCGGTGGGAATCGAATACCTGCAGCTGTTCTTCCCGCCGCGAACGGTGTCGCGCAACGACCTGCTCGCAGAGGCGCTCGGCACCGGCATCGGCACGCTGCTCTGGTTCGCGGCCGGCCCTCGCCTCGCGGCGATGTGGCGGCGTTTCATCGACGGCGGCACGCACAGCCTGCGCGCCGTGCTGGGTCTGTACGCACTGGGCTACCTCGGGCTCGCGCTGTTTCCCTACGACTTCCTGGTGAGCATGGACGAGCTCGCCGCCAAGCTCGCCCGCCCCGACAGCCTCGGGTGGTTGCCCGGCCTGTCCTGCGGACCCGCATTCGCCTGCGGCATCAAGCTGCTGGTCGAGGCCGTCCTGATGATTCCCTTCGGCATCCTGCTCGCGCTCGGTGTGCGCGACCACGCCGCGCGGCGCCCCCCGGGGATGGCGGCCGGTCTCGCCGCGGGCGCCCTCGCCGGCGTGGCGATCGAGGCGGTGCAGGTGGTGCTCGCGTCCGGAACGACACAGGGCATCTCGGTGCTCACCCGCGCGCTCGGCACCCTGTGGGGACTCGTACTCGCGCGTAGCGGAATACGGCGCTGGCTGGAGTACTCGCCACAACGCCTGCTGCGCGCGGCGCTGTGGCTCTCGTCCGTCTGGCTCGCCCTGGTGCTGGCGACGAACGGCTTGCTGCCGCTGCGGCTCCAGGCCTCCTGGGCTGCGCTGGAAAAACTCGAGACGCTGCGCTTCCTGCCCTTCTACTACCACTACTACAGCACCGAGACGGCCGCCGTGCGCAGCCTGCTCTTCGTGGCGGGAAGCTTCGCACCGGTGGGGGTGGTCGCCGCCCTCGCCTTTCCGCACCATCGCTTCGGCGCCAGCCTGCTCGCGCTGCTGGTCGCCGCCCTCGTCGCGGCGGCGGTCGAGCTGCTCAAGCTGTTCACCGAGGGCAAGCATCCCGACCCCACCAACCTGTTGATCGCGGTCGCGGCCGCCTGGCTCGCGCACCGCCTCGTCGCGCACCTGCTGCCGATCCTGCACCACCACGGCACGCGCACGACACCCCCGACGTCCGCTGCGCAGCCCCGGCGCAGAGTCGCGACGCTGCTCGCCGTGGGTGTGGCGCCGGCGGCGCTGCTGCTCGCCACGGTGCTGCTCGGCCTGCCGCTGGCCGAGCCGCCCGCCGTGGGGGCGTCCGCGCCCACGTACCCGCCTCCTTCGGCCCTGCCACCGGCCGACATC
>NZ_AMXD01000116.1 GCF_000310185.1 Thauera aminoaromatica S2
CGCGCGCCCGCGCCAGCGCCCGCGCGGCCGCCTGCGCACCACGGCGGGCGAGTCCGGCGGGCGGCAGGCGGCGAAGCTCGCCAAGGGTGCGCAGGCCGAGTCCGGCGAGCAACTCCAGCGTGGCGGCGTCGCAGGCGTCTTCCTCGCTCAGGAGTTCGAGCGGCAGCGGGTCGAGCGCAGCGCGCCAGTCTTGCCCGGCGGCGTCGGTGGGGAGTGCCGCGTCGGTCGGGGGGCAGGAGAGGGCGGAAGGAGCGGCCGCCCGTGCAAGCCAGCGCGCGGCCAGTGGAGTGGGTGCGCAGGCCAGCAGGGCCGTGAAGCCCAGCTCGGCAAGGCCTTCGCGCAAGGCGGATTCGATCTGTGCCGTGCCACCGAACAGGCGCAGGCAGGAGGAGATCTCCAGCAGCACCGCGTCCGCTGCGGACAGGCTGATCCGCGGGCTGAAGCGCCCGGCCCAGGTGGCGATCTCGGCGAGGGCTTCGGCTTCGCGCGCCGGCTCGTGCGGTTGCAGGCGCAGTTCGGGCAGCAAGGCGAGGGCGCTCGCCGCACGCTGCCCCGGTTCGATGCCGGCCGCGCTCGCCGCCGCGCTGGCGGCCAGCACCCGGCCCCGGGGCGACAGGATCGCCAGCGGTGGGGCGGCGCGTACGCCGCGTGTGAAGACCTGCAGCGACAACGCCGGCAACAGGATCGCCAGCCACAACATGGAAACGCTCCGCGTCGAGGTGTTTGAATCGGTCGGCAGCGAGGGCTGCGGTTAGAGCGACGAAACGATTGCGGCGGGTGGAGGAAGGCCGCCGATCGCGACTGGCGTCGCTCCTACAGAAAACGCCGCGCTTCCGGTTTGCATGCAGGCGCGACGGGGGCGACGGTGGTGGATGCGGTAGGGTGGGAAGCTGCCGAGAGGGGCATCCGGGGGGATTGCCCTGCGCGGGATGCCTTCGGTACCGCGCTGGCCCCGGGCGGCAGGGCGAGCACGAGCGGCGCGGCGGCGAGCGGTCCGCGGCGCTTGAGGATGCGTAGCTGCAGGCCTTCGGGCTGCGGGGCGAGCGCAATCCGCAACACCGCCGGCGAAGGCTGACCGGCGACGCTGCCGGGACGGAAGAGGAAGAGCGGGGTGGCGCTTTCCTCGGCGGCCAGCTGCAGGCGGCGCAGTCCGGCATTGTCGATGCGCTGCGGCCACGCCAGCACGCAGGCGCAGCTGCCCGACAGCAGTGCCTGGCGTGCGGCCCACAGCAGGTCTTCGCGGCGCTCGGGGCGCACCACGAGCAGGCGCGCCAGCGGCACGCCTGCGTTCGCCAGCGCGGGAGCGTAGGGCAGCAGCGGCGGGGCGATGCAGACGATCCAGCATGCGGGCGGGGTGGCGCCGAGCAGCGGCAGCAGCAGGCTCAGTTCGCCGACGCCGGGGCGGTCGGCGAGGAGCTCGATGAGCGCCCCGGCCGGCCAGCCGCCGCCGGGCAGCTCGGCGTCGAGCGCGGAGAAGCCGGTCGGCAGCACCGCTCCTGCGGCGCCTGCGAGCCGGCTCGCCTGCCACACGCTGCCCGCAGGCAGGCCGGCGAGCACGCCATGCGTGCCGGTGGCGGCAGGAGCTACGGCGCGCAGCGACGCGTCGGCGTGGCGTTGGAGCGGGAGGGCCATGGCGGGTGCGGCATCGGCTCGCTCAGTGGTCCTTGCGGATCAGCCCCACCATGACGCCTTCGATGACCAGCGGCTCGCGGCGGGTGTCCACGACGATCGGGGTGTAGTCCGGGTTGGCGGGGAGGAGCTCGACCACCGGGCCCTTGCGTTGCAGGGTCTTGACGGTGACGTCGTCGTCCACCCGGGCGACCACGATCTGGCCGTTGCGCGCCTCGCTGTTGCGATGCACCGCGATGAGGTCGCCGTCGAGGATGCCGGCGTCGCGCATGCTCATGCCGCGCACGCGCAGCAGGTAGTCGGCCCTGGGCGAGAACAGCGCGGGGTCGAGCTGATAGCGCGCCTCGACGTGTTCGGCGGCGAGGATGGGGCTGCCCGCGGCGACGCGGCCGACCAGGGGCAGGCCGAGCGCCTCGGCCAGGCGGATGCCGCGCGCGCGCCCCTCCTCGAGCAGGATCGCGCCCTTGGCGGCGAGCGCGCGCAGGTGGGTCTCGGCGGCGTTGGGCGAGCGGAAGCCGAAGGCGGTGCACACCTCGGCGCGGGTGGGCGGGCGGCCTTCGGACTCGACGGTGGAGCGGATGAAATCGAGGATTTCCTGCTGGCGCGCGGTGAGGTTTTCGCTACGGGCGGTCATGACAGCCTCCATGGGATGGCTGTAATTTTAAACAGTCCCGCAGCGCTGGCAAGCGGAATTCAGGGCAGCAGCACCGCCGCCCCCTGCAGCGCGCCGCGGCGCAGGCGCTCGAGCGCCTCGTTGGCGTCCTCGAGGGCGAAGCGGACGACCTCGGTGCGTACCGGCACCCTGGGCGCGAGGGCGAGGAATTCGTCGCCGTCGCGGCGGGTGAGGTTGGCGACCGAGACGATGCGGCGCTCGCCCCACAGGATGTCGTAGGGGAAGGCGGGGATGGTGCTCATGTGGATGCCCGCGCACACCACCGTGCCACCCTTGGCGACGGCGCGCAGCGCGGCGGGGACGAGCTCGCCGGAGGGGGCGAAGATCAGCGCGGCGTCGAGCGGGTGCGGGGGGCGCTCTTCGCCCGCGCCCGTCCAGCAGGCGCCGAGCCGGCGGGCGAAGGCCTGGCTTGCGCTGTCGCCGGGACGGGTGAAGGCGTACACCTCGCGACCCTGCCACACCGCCACCTGGGTGATGATGTGGGCGGCCGCGCCGAAGCCGTAGAGGCCGATGCGGCGCGCGGCGCCCGCCATCTCCAGCGCACGATAGCCGATCAGGCCGGCGCACAGCAGCGGCGCGGCCTCGGCGGCGTCGAGCGCCTCGTCGATCGGGAAGCAGTAGCGTGCGTCGGCCACGGTGTATTCGGCATAACCGCCCTGGATCTGGTAGCCGGTGAAGCGCGCCGCGTCGCAGAGGTTCTCGCGCTGGCTGGCGCAGAAGCCGCAATGCCCGCAGGTCCACCCCAGCCAGGGCACGCCGATGCGCTGACCCGGCACCATGCCCGCGGCGTCGCCGACGCCTTCGCCCAGTTCGACCACGCGGCCGATGATCTCGTGGCCGGGAATCATCGGCAGCACCGGGTCGGGCAGCTCGCCGTCGATGAGGTGGAGATCGGTGCGGCACACGCCGCAGGCCTCCACCCGCAGCAGCACCTGCCCGGGGCCGGGGCGCGGCACCGCCAGATGCACCGCGCGCAGGGCCTCGCCGGGGCGTTCGAGTTGCATCGCGCGCATGCCGGCGGGGGGCTTGGCGGGGGCGTTCGGATGGGGCCGGGGCATGCTTGCGGTCTCCAGGACAGGCGGAACGATGGTGCGCTGCGACTTGAGTACGGCCCCGATCTGGGCTATTCGTTGGACACGGAGCCGCATCGCGGCACCCGACACGACGACAAGGAAAAGGGAGGAGACCCCCATGCTCGACCAGTCCGAAGCCTGCGGTCCCGGCGGTAGTGTTCGCCTGGGGTCTCGGCTAGAATCCGGCCCACATCAGGGAGAACACATGCTGCAGAGCGGAGACATCGCCCCCGCGTTTTCGTTGCCGGATGCCGACATGGAAATTTTCGACCTCGCGTCGGTGGCCGGCAAGCACAATGTGGTTCTCTACTTTTACCCTCGCGACAAGACCCCGGGCTGCACGCGTCAGGCCGCCGATTTCAGCGACCACGACGACGAGTTCGCCCGCTACGACTGCATCGTGGTCGGCGTGAGCCCGGACGATTGCCTGACCCACGCCGAGTTTCGCGACCAGGAAGGATTGTCGATCCGCCTGCTCTCCGATTCGGACACCGAGGTGTGCCGGCTCTACAACGTATGGCATGAGCGCGAAGTCGACGGGATGAAGAAGATGGGCGTGCGGCGGTCGACCTTCGTGATCGACAAGCAGGGCAGGATCCGCCACGCGCTCTACGATGTGACACCCCGCGGCCACGCCGCCGCGGTTTTCGAATTGGTCAAGGAACTGGAACACCAGCATGCAAAACGAAATCGTCAAGAATAGCGTGGTGACGCTGAAGTACACCGTGCGCGACCCCGAAGGCGCGGTGATCGACGACGGCGAGCACCCGCTCGTTTATCTGCACGGCGGCTACGATGGCATCTTTCCGCTGCTCGAAGAGGCCCTGCACGGCAAGAAGGTCGGCGAGCAGCTGCAGGTCAAGCTGCAGCCCGAAGACGCCTTCGGCGACTACGACGAGGAGCTGATCCTGGTCGAGGACGCCAAGCTCTTCCCGGACAACATCGAGATCGGCATGAGCTTCGAGCGCGTCTCCGAGGACGGCGAGGAAGACATGATCTACCGCATCACCGACATCGCCGACGGCAAGGTCGTGGTCGATGGCAACCACCCGCTGGCCGGCGTGGCGCTGGTGTTCGACGTCACCGTCGCCGAGGTGCGCGCGGCGAGCGCCGAGGAGATCACCCACGGCCATGTGCATGGTCCCGGTGGTCATCACCACCACTGATTGCACCGATGTCAGGACGGGGCCGCGCAAGCGGCCCTTTCGACATGTGGACGGCACCTGCGGCTGCGTGGTGCGTGTCAGGGGCCGTCCGCCTCGTCCGCGCCTCGTTCGCCTCTCTCCGCCTTCCTCCGCCTCGATCTGCTGCGGCCCTGCAAGGGTCGTCCCACGCGCATGAACGCTCCGCTCCCCGCCGATCTCCCTGAAGCCGCGACCGCTGCGCTGCTGCACGTCGAAGGACTGGGCGTGGCGATCGCGCGCACCGACGGCGAGGAGGTCCGCCCGGTCGACGGGGTGAATTTCGCCATCGCCGCGGGCGAGACCTTCGCCTTGCTCGGCGAATCGGGCTGCGGCAAGTCGATGACCGCGCTCGCGCTCGCCCGCCTGCTGCCCGACGGCGGCCGCATCGCCGCGGGCAGCGTGCGCCTGGGCGACGAGGACCTGCTCGCGCTGCCCGAGGCGGCGATGCGGCGGGTGCGTGGCGGGCGCATCGGCATGATCTTCCAGGAGCCCGCCACCAGCCTCAACCCGGTGATGAGCGTGGGTGCGCAGATCGCCGAGGCGCTCGCCGCCCACGGCTTGCGCGGCGCGGCGGCGCGCGCCGAAGCCTGTCGGCTGCTCGCAGCGGTGGGCATCCCCGACCCCGAGCGCCGGCTGCAGGAGTTTCCCTTCCAGTTCTCGGGCGGGATGAAGCAGCGCGTGATGATCGCGATCGCGCTCGCCGGCCGTCCGCGCCTGCTGATCGCCGACGAGCCGACCACCGCCCTCGATGTCACCATCCAGGCCCAGGTGCTCGACCTGCTCGCCGAGTTGCAGCGCCGCGAGGGCATGGCGATGCTGCTGATCACCCACGATCTCGGCGTGGTCGCGCGCGTCGCCCACCGCGTGGGGGTGATGTATGCCGGTCAGGTGGTGGAGAGCGGTCCGCGCGAGGCCTTCTTCGCCACGCCGCTGCATCCGTATTCGCGCAAGCTCTTCGCCGCGCTGCCCGAGGCGGCCAAGCGCGGCGGCGCGCTCGACGCGCCCGTGGGCAGCGTGCCGCCGCCCGACCGCCACTTCCCCGGCTGCCGCTTCGCGGAGCGCTGTCCGGCCGCCTTCGACCGCTGCGACGAGGAAGTCCCCGTCTGGCATGCGGTCGGCACGCAGGCCGTGCGCTGCCATCTGTACGAAGGCGTTGCGATTCCGCGCCGGTTCGTGCGCGAGACGGCGGGTGCGGCCGATGTCGTCGCCGCACGCCCGGCGCAGAGCGTGCTCGAGGTGGCCGAGCTGGCGGTGCATTTCCCGGTACGCAAGGGTTTCCTGCGCCGCACCGTCGGTCACGTGAAGGCCGTCGACGGCGTGAGCCTGCGCCTGCAGCCCGGGCGCACGCTCGCGCTGGTGGGCGAATCGGGCTGCGGCAAGACCACCGTGGGCAAGGCCCTGCTGCGCCTGATCGAGCCCACCGCCGGCCGCCTATGGCTCGATGGCGAGCGCTACGACGCACTGCCGCTCTCGGCGCTGCAACCCCTGCGGCGTGCGGTGCAGATGGTCTTTCAGGACCCCTTCGCCTCGCTCGATCCGCGCATGCGGGTGGGCGAGATCATCGAGGAGGGCCTGGCTGCGCTCGGCGTCGGCGCCGACCACCGCGCGCGCCAGGCCCGCGTGACCGAACTGCTCGAGCGTGTGGGGCTGTCGGCGGAGATGCGCTGGCGCTATCCGCACGAGTTCTCCGGCGGTCAGCGCCAGCGCATCGCGGTGGCGCGTGCGCTCGCGGTGGCGCCGCGGGTGATCGTGTGCGACGAGCCCACCAGCGCGCTCGACGTTTCGGTGCAGGCGCAGCTGCTCAACCTGATGCGCGAGCTGCAGCACGAGCAAGGCCTCGCCTACCTCTTCATCACCCACAACCTCGCGGTGGTGGAGTACCTCGCCGACGAGGTCGCGGTGATGTATCTCGGTCGCATCGTCGAGGAGGGCCCGATCGAGCGCGTGCTCGGCGTGCGCGCCCACCCCTACACCCGCGCGCTGCTCGCGGCGGTGCCGCGGATCGAGGGCGCGGGCGGCGCGGCACCGGACGTGGGGGGCACAGGCGTTGCGGGCGGGAGCACGGCGACCCCCGGCACGATCATGGCCGAGCTGCCGTCGCCGCTCGCCCCGCCGAGCGGCTGCCATTTCCATCCGCGCTGCCCATACGCCACCGACGTATGCCGGATCCGCTACCCCGCGCCCGCCGACCTCGGCCAGGGCCACCGCGTGCGCTGCCACTGGCCGCTAGCGCTCCGCTGACACCGGTTTTCTTGCAGGAGCGACGCGCGTCGCGATCGCGCGAGCGTTCAAGCGCCTGCGCTCGTCGAGGCGCTGCAGTCGCGACTGGCGTCGCTCCTTGTGCAGGGGGCGCGAAGCGCGGTGGGAGCCCCGGGACTCCATGCCCCCGCCGCCAGGATCAGCGCTTCTTGCTGCGCTTGGTGCTGCGCTTCTCGCCCGGGCGTTGCCTGGCCTTGGGCGACTTGAGGTGAGGCTCGCCGCTGCGGGCCTGGCTGGTGTTGAGCTTGAGGCCCGGTTGGCGGGCGGCGGTGGCGGCGAACGGGAGCAGGCTGGTCACCTCGAGCGCACCGTCCGGGTCGATGCCGTCGGGCACCAGCAGCGAATGGCCTTCGCCCGGCTGGCTGCCGGGGCCGAGGCCGTTGAGCCTGCGCAGCTCGGCCGAGCTCAGGCCATGGCGGGCGGCGACCGCCTCGAGGGTCTCGCCCGCGGCCATCACGTGCATCCGCCATTCGCCGTCCTCCTCGTCGAGCTCGGCGAGGCCTTGCTGCAGCTGCTCGGCGCGGTCGGTGGGCACGATGAAGATCTGCCCGGGCGTGGTCACCGCGGGGCGGTTGAAGCCCGGGTTGAGGGCGAGGAACTCGTCCAGCGGCATGCCGGAGAGCTTCGCCGCGGTGGCGAGGTCGACCCCGATCGGTGCCTCGACGCTGACGAAGTGCAGCTCGTTGGCGACGTAGGGCAACTCGAAGTGGAAGAGCTCGGGCTCGGCGACGATGTTCTTGATCGCCTGCAGCTTGGGCACGTAGTTCCGCGTCTCGTCGGGCATGCGCAGGTGCTCGTATTCGAGCGGCAGGCCGTCCTCGGCGTTGCGCTTGAGCGCGCGCTGCACCGCGCCTTCGCCCCAGTTGTAGGAGGCGAGCGCGAGGTGCCAGTCGCCGTGCATCTCGTAGATGCGCTGCAGGTAGTCGAGCGCGGCGTTGGTCGAGGCGATCACGTCGCGGCGCTCGTCCACCCAGTGGTCCTGGGTGAGGTTGTAGTGCTTGCCGGTCGAGGGGATGAACTGCCACAGGCCGGAAGCGTGCGCGCGCGAGTAGGCCATCGGGTTGTAGCTGCTCTCGACCATCGGCAGCAGCGCGAGCTCGGTCGGCATGCCACGGCGCTCGAGTTCGTCGACGATGTAGTAGAGATAGCGCCCGCCGCGCTCGAAGACCTGCTTGAGGAAGCGCGGGCGGTTGAGGTAGAAGCTCTGCTGGTCCATCACCCGCTGGCTGTCGAGGTCGGGCATGCCGAAGCCGCGGCGGATGCGATCCCATATGTCGTTGGCGTCGCGGGTGAGATCGAGCGTGAGCACGCGCGCCGTCTCGGGCGCGGACGTCGCTACCGCGGCGCTAGCGGCGGTGTCGCTGGCGGTGAGGGTGGCCGGGGCCGCCGTCACGTCACGGGCGGACGCGGGAGAGGCGAGGGCGGCAAGGGCGAGGGCGCAGGCGCAGACGGCCAGCAGCGGGCCATGCCTGCGGCCGCCGCGGGGCTGGGCGGCACAAGAAGCGGAAGAGGTCATCGGGGCTCAGAAGCGGTCCTTCCAGGCACGCAGCGCGGCGAGGCATTCGAGCGCATCCTGCGGGCGGCTGCCGGTGTGCGCGGCGACGGCCTCGATCACCCCGGGCTGGTCGCAGCGCAGGAAGGGGTTGATCGCCAGCTCGCGGGAGACGGTGCTCGGCAGGGTGGGTTCGCCGCGTGCGCGCAGCGTCTCGCAGTGCGCGGCCCAGGCGTCGCGTTCGACGTTCTCGGGCTCGGCCGCGCGTGCGAAGGCCAGGTTGGACAGCGTGTATTCGTGGGTGCAGAACACCCGGGTGTCGGGGGGCAGGGCGGCCAGGCGGGCGAGCGAGTGCTCGAGCTGGGTCGGCGTGCCTTCGAAGAGCCGGCCGCAGCCGGCGGAAAAGAGCGTATCCCCGCAGAACACCAGGCCCGGCTCGATGTCCATGCCGACGTAGGCCACATGGCCGGCGGTGTGCCCGGGCACGTCGAGGACGCGCAGCGCGATGGCGGGCGCGGGCAGGTGGATTTCGTCGCCGTCGGAGACGGCATGGACGACGCCCGCGATCGATTCGCGCGCGGGGCCGTAAACCGGTACACGGTGGCTCGCCACCAGCGCGGCGATGCCGCCGGTGTGGTCGGGGTGGTGGTGGGTGACCAGGATCGCGCCGAGCACGAGGCCGTGCTCGCGCAGGGCTTCCTCGACCGGGGTCGCGTCGCCCGGATCGACCACCAAGGCATGGCGGCCGTCGTGGACGAGCCAGATATAGTTATCGCGGAAGGCGGGAACGGGGATAATGTCCATCCCGCGAATTGTGAGGACCTGAGTGCCGATGTCAATCCTCCGGCTCGAGGAATGGCTGCAGACCCCGCAGGGGCGCTACCTGCTCGACTGGGAGCAGGACGGACTGGACCGCCTGGTGGCGGACATTTTCGGCTATCACGCGGTGCAGCTCGGGCTGTCCGGATTCGATTTGCTGCGCGCCAATCGCATGCCGCGCCGGATCGATTGCGGCCCGCAGGGTCGCGACCTGCGCTGCAGCGAATACGAGCTGCCCTTTGCCACCGGCAGCCTCGACCTTGTGCTGCTGCCGCATGTGCTCGAGTTTTCCGCGCACCCGCACCGGGTGCTGCGCGAGGTCGAGCGCGTGCTGGTGCCCGAGGGCAGCGTCGTGATCAGCGGCTTCAACCCGCTCAGCCTGTGGGGCCTGCGTCGCCTGATCGCGCGCCGCGGCGCGGAGGCGCCGTGGAGCGGGCATTACCGCTCGGCGATGCGCATCCGCGACTGGCTCAACCTGCTCGGCTTCGAGATCCAGGAGAGCCGCTTCGGCTGTTACGCCCCGCCGCTGCGCACGCCGCAGTGGCTGGAGCGCTGGGGCTGCCTCGACCGGGCTGGCTCGCGCTGGTGGCCGGTGCTGGGCGCGGGCTATCTGCTGCACGGGGTCAAGCGGGTGCAGGGCATGCGGCTGATCACCCCCCACTGGCGCGGCCGCAAGGCCGCGGCCAAACGACTTTCGCCGGTCGCCCAGCGCGACGGCTCGACGAGGAACATGCAGTAACGATGGAAGAAGTGGATATCTATACCGACGGCGCCTGCAGCGGCAATCCCGGACCCGGCGGCTGGGGCGCGATCCTGCGCTCCGGATCGCACGAGAAGGAGATCTGGGGTGGCGAGCCGGCGACGACCAACAACCGCATGGAGCTGCTCGCGGTGATCCGTGCCCTCGACGCGCTCAAGCGCCCGGTGGCGGCGCGAGTTCACACCGACAGCCAGTACGTGCAGAAGGGGATCTCGGAGTGGATCCACGGCTGGAAGGCGCGGGGCTGGAAGACGGCCTCGAAGGAGCCGGTCAAGAACGCCGACCTGTGGCGGGCGCTCGACGAGGCGGCATCGCGCCACCAGGTGAAGTGGTTGTGGGTCCGCGGCCACAATGGCCACCCCGAGAACGAACGCGCCGACGCGCTCGCGCGCCGCGGCGTGGACGCGGTGCGCAAGTCCGGCGCCGCGGTGCAATGCTGAGCGGGAGCGTGCAATGAGACAGATCGTCCTCGACACCGAAACCACGGGCCTCGACTGGCGCAACGGCGACCGCGTCATCGAGATCGGCTGCGTCGAACTGCTCGACCGCAGCCTCACCGGCCGCCACTACCACGTCTACATCAACCCCGGGCGCGGCATCGACGCCGAGGCGGTGGCGGTGCACGGCATCACCGAGGAATTCCTCGCCGACAAGCCGAAGTTCGCCGATATCGTCGCCGACTTCGAGGACTTCGTGCGCGACGCCGAGCTGGTGATCCACAACGCGAGCTTCGACGTCGGCTTCCTAGATGCCGAACTCGAGCGCCTCGGGCGCGCGAAGCTGGGTGCGCTGTGCGCCGGGGTCGTCGATACGCTGAAGCTCGCCAAGGAGCAAAACCCGGGCAAGAAGGCTTCGCTCGACGCGCTCTGCGACCGCTACGAGATCGACAACGCGCACCGCGAACTGCACGGCGCGCTGCTCGACGCGGAACTGCTCGCCGAGGTCTTCCTGGCGATGACGCGCGGCCAGGAAAGTCTCATGATCGGGCTCGACGAGGAAGCCGCGCCGCGGGAGTCCGACAGCGAGGGCGCGCCCGTGCTGCGCGCCGCGGTCCGGGTGTTGCGTGCGAGCGCCGACGAATGCGCCGCCCACGATGCAGCGCTCGCCGACATCGCAAAGGCGAACAAGGGGCTGTGCTTGTGGTTGCCTCCGGAGCCGGCGTCGGCGGGATGAGCGCCTGGCGGCTGAGCCCGCCGTGACTTGCCACGCCCCTGCAGATGCGGGAGCGTGCGCCGGCGCTCATGGAAGGCGATGCAAGTCGTGATCAGGGCGCATGGGATCTGCGACGGCGCCATGGAAGCGCCCGCTCGCGACTCGCATCGCTCCGCAGGTGCCCCGCAGCGCACCGGTTTCGTGCACGAGGACGCTGAAGGCTAGCGTTCGTCGCGGCGGACCTTCTCCAGGCCCTTGAGGATGTCGTGGCGGGAAATCTGCCCGATCAGGCGCGCGCCCTCGACGACCGGCAGGATGTGGTGGTTCCTGGCAAGGAAGAGTTCGATCGCGTCGATCAGGCTGGCACTGGCGCGGATCGAGACGACGTCGCGGTTCATGAAGTCTTCCACCTTCCCTTCGTCGCGGCGGAAATACGAGGCGTCCAACGCCGCCTTGAGGCAGTCCTTCTCGGAGAGGAAGCCGATGAGGCGTCGGTTTTCGTCGACCACCGGCGCTCCGGAGAGGCCGCGCTGGAGCAGCAGACGGACCGCCTTGAGCAGATCGGTGTCCGGCGAGAAGGCGAGGTGGTCGCCGACCATGTAGTCCTTGACGAGAAGGGAGCCGAGCATCATGTCTCCGGGGAATCAGTGTGGTTGTTCGGCCTGCGCCGCCATCATGCGGGCCTGGCGCTTCGAGCACGGCTTCTTGCAGCCGAACTCGCAGTCCTGACCCATCGAGCCGAGCCCGCCACAGCTGCCGGAGATCGGCTTTCGCCCCCAAA
>NZ_AMXD01000117.1 GCF_000310185.1 Thauera aminoaromatica S2
CAGCGGCCGCCCTTCGCGCACCTGCTCGGCGGCTTCGCGCACCGCGGCGCGGATCGGCAGGCGCTGCACCACGCGGCCGGCGGCGTCGAGCGCGGCGAGCAGCGGTACGCCGCTGCCGACCAGGATGGCGAGCGTGCTCGCGAAGCGGGTGGCGTCCAGGCTGCGCAGGTGGCGGCCGAGCACAGGCAGCGCGAGCAGGCGGCGGTCGAAGGCGTGGCGGATGCGCTCGTCGCGCAACAGCGCGAGCGCGCCGAGCAGGGCGGCGGCACCCGCGGCGAGCGCGAGCCAGCCCCAGTCGCGGATGAAGTTCGACACCCCGATCATGATGCGGGTGAGCAGCGGCAGGGCCTGCTTGCTGTGCGCGAACACGCCCACCACCTGCGGCACCACGAAGACCATCAGCCCGGTCACCACCAGCAGCGCCACTATCGCCACGAGGGCCGGGTAGATCAGCGCCTGCATCGTCTTCCTCTGCAGGTCGGCGCCGCGTTCGAGGTGGTCGGCGAGCTGGTTCATCACCGCGGCGAGCTCCCCGGACTGCTCGCCGGCGGCGATCGCCGCGCGGTAGATCGGCGGGAAGGCGCCGCTGTGGCGGTCGAGCGCGATGCGCAGGCTGTGGCCGGAGATGACGTCGGAGCGGATCGCCGCCAGGGTGTCGTGCACGCGCTCGCTCTCGGCCTGCTCGATCAGCGCCGACAGCGCGTGCTCGACCGTGAGCCCGGCGGCGAGCAGGGTCGCCCACTGGCGCGACAGCAGCGCGAGCTCGCTCACCGGCAGGCGGCGGCGCGCCTGCACGCGTGCGAGCCAGCCCGGGCGATCGGCGGCAGCGCGGGCCTGCTGGCCGAGGTCGATGACCTCGACCGGATGCAGGCCGCGCTCGCGCAGCGCGCTGCGTGCGGCGCGGCCCGAGTCGGCCTCGATCACGCCGGTGCTCGGCGTGCCCTGGAGGTCGAAGGCGCGATAGCGGAAGGCGCTCATGACAAATGGCTCAGGCGCGGATCACGCGCTGCAGCTCGGCGGCGCTGGTCAGCCCGCTGGCGACGTGGCGCAGGCCGTCCTCGTGCAGGCTGTGCATGCCGGCGGCGCGCGCGTGGGCGCGCAGGCGGTCCTCGTCGGCGCCGTCGTGGATCAGGCGGCGCAGGCCCTCGTCGACCACCAGCAGCTCGTAGATGCCGGCACGCCCGCGGTAGCCGCTGTGGCCGCAGTGCGCGCACTGGCCGGCTTCCCAGCCCCGCGTCGTGCTGGCGGGCGCGGCGGGCTGGCGGCAGTCGGGACAGAGCTTGCGCACCAGGCGCTGGGCGAGCACGCCGCGCAGTGTGGAGGCGAGCAGGAAGGGCTCGATGCCCATGTCCACCAGGCGGGTGAGCGCGGCCGCGCTGTCGTTGGTGTGCAGGGTGGCGAGCACGAGGTGGCCGGTGAGGCTGGCCTGGATGGCGATCTGCGCGGTCTCGAGGTCGCGGATCTCGCCGATCATGATCACGTCCGGGTCCTGGCGCAGGATGGCGCGCAGCGCGCGCGCGAAGTCGAGCTCGATGCGCGGGTTGACCGGGATCTGGCCGACCCCGGGCAGATCGAATTCCACCGGATCCTCGACCGTGACGATGTTGAGGCGGCCGGCATCCAGGCTTTGCAGCGCCGCGTACAGCGTGGTCGTCTTGCCCGAGCCGGTGGGGCCGGTGACGAGCAGGATGCCGTGCGGCCGGGCGAGCAGGTCGGCGAACACGGCGCTGGTGTCGGGCGCCATGCCGAGGCCGTCGAGGCCGATCTGCCCGGCCTGCTTGTCGAGCAGGCGCAGCACCAGGCGTTCGCCGTGGGTGGTCGGTACGGTGGACACGCGCACATCGACCGCCCGCCCGGCCAGGCGCAGGGTGATGCGGCCGTCCTGGGGCAGGCGTTTCTCGGCGATGTCGAGCTGCGCCATGATCTTGATGCGCGAGGCCATCGCCGCGTGCAGGCCGCGGCGCGGTCGGGCGATGTCGCGCAGCACGCCGTCGCGGCGCAGGCGCACCACCGACTCGCGCTCGTAGGGCTCGATGTGCACGTCCGAGGCGCCGTCGCGCACCGCCTGGGTGAGCAAGGCGTTGATCAGGCGGATGATCGGCGCGTCGTCCTGGGTGTCGAGCAGGTCCTCGACCGCGGGCAGCTCGGTCATCAGGCGATCGAGGTCGACCTCCTGACCGACGTCGGCGACGATCTCCGCCGCACTGTCGCCGGCGCCGCCGTAGGCCTCGGCGAGGCGGGCGTCGAAGAGCGCGCGCGGCACGCGCTGCAGGCGCAGGGGCAGGCCGAGGCTGCGGCGCACTTCGGCGAGCGCTTGCGGGCGAACGTCCTCGCGCACCAGCACCTCGGCGTGTTCGGCGCCGAGGGCCGCGACCAGCACGCCGTGGTCGCGCGCGAAGCCGTAGGGCAGCTCGAAACCCATCAGCGCGGGGCCGCCGGCGTCACGGCGGGCTGCAAGGGGCGGAAGGCGAGGTCGACCACCGGCGCCGGCTCGCCCGGCGGCGGGTCGCGCAGCAGATTGGCGCCCGAGGGCAGCTGGTCGCGGCGGCCGATCACGTAGTCGTAGCGGCTGTCGGTGAGCGCGGCGTAGCTTTCGCGGTCGCGCAGGATCACCGGGCGCAGGAACACCACCAGGTTGGTCTTGGCGCGCTTGCGCGTGTCGTAGCGGAACAGGCTGCCGGCGAAGGGGAGGTCGCCGAGCACCGGCACCTTCTCCTCGCCGCCGCTGTAGCTGTCCTCGACCAGTCCGCCGAGGGCGAGGATGGCGCCGTCGTCGACCAGCACCATGGACTCGATCGAGCGCTTCGTGGTCACCGAGTTGCCGGCGGCGGCGCTCTCGGCGCTGCCCACCACGGCCGAGGCCTCCTGGTAGATCTGCAGGCGGATCGCGCCGCCCTCGGAGATCTGCGGCTTGACGTGCAGGGTGAGGCCGACATCGCGGCGCTCGATGGTCTGGAAGGGGTTGGCGGGCGTGGTGCCGCCGCCGGTGTTGGCGTACTGGCCGGTGACGAAGGGCAGGTTGCGACCGACGACGATGCGCGCCTCCTCGTTGTCGAGGGTGATGAGGTTGGGCGTGGACAGGATGTTGGCGCTGACCTCGTTCTCGAGGAAACGGGCCAGCACGCCCAGGCTAAGCACTTCGCCGATGCCGGGCACGTTGACCTTGCCGCCGCCCACCACCAGGTTGAGGCCATTGTTCGGCAGCGTCAGCCTGGTCCGGTCGGCGCTGCCGGCGATGAGCTGGCCGAGGTTGCCGCCGCCGCTGTTGAAGAGCTGCGCGCCGAGTACGCCGACCTCGCCCGCCGAGGCGCCGGCGACCCACTGGAAGCCGAACTCGGCGGCGCGCTCGGTGGAGATCTCGGCGATCAGCGCCTCGATGTAGACCTGCGCACGGCGGCGGTCGAGCTGGTCGATGACCGCGCGCAGGTTGCGGTAGACGGCGTCGGGCGCGGTGATGATCAGCGCGTTGTTCACCGCGTCCGGCTGCACCATGCCGCCGCGCGTGGCGGAGGAAAGACCGCCTGCTGCGCTGCCGGAGGTGGAGCCGGTGCCGCGCAGGGGGGCGCTGGCGACGCCCATTCCGGACGGGGCGGAACTGTCCGTGCCGAAGCCACTGCCGCCGCCGCTGTTGCGCGACAGCGGCTGCGTGCTTGCAGCGTCGCTCGTGCCGCCCTCCCCGGCGAGCGCGGCATTGAGCGTCGCGGCGACCTGGACGGCGTCGGCGTTGCGCAGATACACCACGCGAATGTCGCCGCCCGCGCCCGGACGGTCGAGCGCGGTGACGAGCTGGCGCAGCGCGGCCAGGCGGCTCGGCGTGTCGGCACGCACCAGCAGGCTGTTGCTGTTGGGTTCGGCGACGATCTGCGGCGGTGCGAGCCCGCCCGCGTTCTGGCCACCGGTCTGCTGCTCGGCGAGCAGGCGGACGAGCACCGGGGCAAGGTCGTTGGCCATCGCGTGCTGCAGCTGCAGCACCGCGACGTCGCCCTGCGGCGTGTCGATCGAGTCGATCACGGTTGCCAGCCGGCGCAGGTTCTCGGCGTAGTCGGTGACCACCAGGGTGTTGTTGCCGGGGAAGGCGGTGACCGCGTTGTTGGCCGAGACCAGCGGGCGCACCACGTTGACCATATGCACCGCGGATTCATGGCGCAGCGCGAACACCTGGGTCACCAGGCGGTCGCCGCGCGCTGCGCCCGCGCCCGGACGGCCACTGACCACCGGCACGCCGTGCAGCTTGGCGTCGGCCTCGGGCACGAGCTTGGTCACGCCCGACTCCTCGATCGCCGCGTAGCCCTGCAGGCGCAGCGCCGACAGCAGGATCTGGTAGGTCAGCTCCGGGGCCACGGGGGTGTTGGTGACGAGGTTGATCTTGCCCTTGACGCGTGGATCGATGAGAAAGTTGCGCCCCGAGATGCGTCCGATCGCCTGGATCACCGCGTCGATCTCGGCGTTCTGGAAGTTGAGCGCCACCGGCTCGCCCGCGGCGTGCACGAGGCACGAGCCGAGGCCGAGCGCGGCAATGGCGAGCGCGCGCAGCGCATTGCGCAACACGGCTCGGCCCCGCGCGGGGAAGGAACGAGGAAGCGGTCGGAGGGTGGAAAGGCGGGTCATCGGGGATCGCGTCTGGGCCCGCCATCGGCGACGGGCGTGGGTGGGCGGGAGGACTCGCCGCGCTCGCTGGCGCGCGCGGGCAGGGCGAGCGTGCTGCGGCGGCCATCGAGCTCGAATTCGGCGGCCTCGGGCAGTAGGCGGACGAGCCTGCGGCCATCGGGCAGGGCCTGGCCGGGGCTCAGGCTGAGGCTGGAGCCGTCCTCGGCCTGCAGGATCGCGAAGCCGGGCAGGGCGCCGAAGCCGGTGGCGATGCCGGTGACCGTGTAGCGTGCATCCGGGCCTGCCGCGCGCATCGGGGCCTTGTCGGCGACCGGTGCGGCACGACCCACATGCAGGCCGATGCGTGCGGCCACCTTGCGGGCGTCGGTCTCGTGGCGCGCAACCGCAGCCACCGGCGCGGGCGCCGCAAGTTGCCAGAACAGCTCCGCCGCCACCCAGGCGCAAGAGGTCAGCGCGAGCAGCCAGGCGAGCGTGGGCAGGGTGTTCGGCAGGGAGCGGAGGGCGGCGGTGTGGCGGCGGGAATACGTCGGCATCGGCAGGAGCGGGGACACTGGTGAAGACCGCAGGCGCGATGTCCGGCGCGCGCGACGGGATCGCAGCGACAGGTCGTCTGTCGTTCGGCGCAGGGCATGGGACGCCACCGGAATGCGCGTTTTCGGGAAAGCAGGCGCCAGTTCGCATGCGTGGGCTGGCGTCCGTCCCCTCATGGGGCCATTCGGGGTGATCGCCGTTCTGTCGCTGGCAAAGGCTGTGGACTATCGGCTGGAGATGTTGCAGTGGTGTTGCCGTCGACCGGACCCGGGGCGTGCCGCGATCGCCCGAGCGGGCCGTGGAGCCTCGTGGGCGCGGCAAGCGAATAGGCTAGTTGCACCGAAACTGGGATAATGTACAGCTTGCCCCGGAAGCCCACGACGCATCATGTCCGACCCCGCCCCGATCTTCGCCGACGACGGCCCGCTCGCCGCCGCGATCCCCGGTTTTCGTGCCCGTCCGCAGCAGATCGAGATGGCGCAGAAGATCGCCGAGGCGCTGCGCGAGAACCGCGTGCTGGTGGCGGAGGCCGGCACCGGCACCGGCAAGACCTTCGCCTACCTGGTGCCGGCGCTGCTGGCCGGGGGCAAGGCCATCATCTCCACCGGCACCAAGACGCTGCAGGACCAGCTCTTCAACCGCGACCTGCCCACCGTGCGCGCCGCGTTGAAGGTGCCGGTGACGATCGCGCTGCTGAAGGGGCGCGCCAACTACGTCTGCCACTACCACCTCGAGCGCAACGCGCGCGACGGCCGCTTCCTCACCGCGCAGGACGCCGCAGACCTGCGCGCGATCACGCGCTTCGCCAGGCTCACGCAGACCGGCGACAAGGCCGAATGCACCGACGTGCGCGAGGACTCGCTGGCCTGGCTCGCCGCGACCTCGACACGCGACAACTGCCTCGGCCAGGACTGCCCGCACAAGGACGAGTGCTTCGTGATGCAGGCGCGGCGCAACGCGATGGAGGCCGACGTGGTGGTGGTCAATCACCACCTCTTCTTCGCCGACGTGATGTTGCGCGACGAGGGCATGGGCGAGCTGCTGCCGGCGTGCAACGCGGTGATCTTCGACGAGGCCCACCAGCTCCCCGAGACCGCGAGCCTGTTCTTCGGCGACAGCGTGTCCACCGCCCAGGTGCTGGAGCTGGCGCGCGATACGCGCTCCGAGACCGTGGCCGCGGCGCGCGACTGCGTGGCGATGATCGACCAGACCCGCAACCTGGAAAAGGCCGCACGCGACCTGCGCCTGGTGTTCGGGCCGGAGAGCGCGCGGCTCTCCGCCGCGCAGGCCGCCGAGCATGAGAACTTCGACGCCATGGTCGAGGCGCTGGAGAAGGCGCTCGCCGACTTCCACGCGGTCCTCGCCACCCAGGCCGAGCGCTCCGAGGGCCTGGGCAACTGCCTGCGCCGCACCGAGGAGATGTCCGACCGCCTGGCGAGCTGGCGCAAGCCCGAAGACAAGGAGCTGATCCGCTGGGTCGAGGTCTTCACCCAGTCGCTCGCGCTCAATGCCACCCCCCTGCACGTGTCGGACGTGTTCAAGCGCCAGCTCGAAGGCCACCCGCGCGCGTGGATCTTCACCTCGGCGACACTGGCGGTGGGCAAGGCCGACTTCGGTCACTACTGCCGCGAGCTGGGCCTGGCCTGGATGGACCCGCCGCCGCTCACCGCGGTGTGGGGCAGCCCCTTCGACTACGCCGAGCAGGCGCTGCTGTACGCGCCGGCCGGCATGCCCGAGCCCAACTCGCCCGACTACACCGAGCGTGTCGCGAAGGTCGCGCTGCCGCTGATCCGCGCCGCAAGAGGGCGCGCCTTCGTGCTGTGCACCTCGCTGCGTGCGATGCGCCGCATCCACGAGCTGATCCTCGACGGGCTTGCGCAGAGCGGTGACGCGCTGCCGGTGCTGCTGCAGGGCGAGGGTTCGCGCACCGAGCTGCTCGAGCGCTTCCGCCGCCTGGGCAACGCGGTGCTGGTGGCGAGCCAGAGCTTCTGGGAGGGCGTCGACGTGCCGGGCGACGCGCTCTCGCTGGTGGTGATCGACAAGCTGCCCTTCGCGCCGCCCGACGACCCGGTGCTGGCGGCGCGCGTCGAGCACATGCAGAAGCAGGGCCTGAGCCCCTTCGTGCATCACCAGCTGCCCAAGACCGTGATCAACATGAAGCAGGGCGCCGGGCGCCTGATCCGCAGCGAGCGCGACCGCGGCGTGCTGTGCATCTGCGACCCGCGCATGATCGACAAGTCCTACGGCAAGGTCGTCTGGCGCAGCCTGCCGCCCATGCGCCGCACGCGCGCCGAAGCCGACGCGGTCGCCTTCCTCGAGAGCCTGCCGCCGCCGCGGCAGGGCGGCTGAGCTGGGTCAAGGGTGGGCAGCGGCGCTCTGTTGTATCCTTCGGCCCTGCTCATATCACGCCGTGGGGCGAGTCTCGATGAAAGTCTTCGGTTTCGCCGGCTGGTCCGGCTCCGGCAAGACCACCCTGGTCGAAAAGCTGATCCCCGAATTCACCGCGCGCGGTCTGCGCGTGTCGGTGATCAAGCACGCCCACCACGGCTTCGACCTCGACAAGCCGGGCAAGGACTCGTGGCGCCACCGCGAGGCCGGCGCGATGCAGGTGCTGATGCTGTCGAACGACCGCTGGGTGCTGATGCACGAGCTGCGCGGCGCCCCCGAGCCCACGCTGGACGAGCAGCTGCGCCTGCTCGAACCCTGCGACCTGGTGCTGATCGAAGGCTACAAGGCGGCGGCGGTACCCAAGATCGAGATCCACCGCCCCTCGCACGGCAAGCCGCCGCTGTGGCCCGAGAACCCGCACGTGGTCGCGGTCGCCACCAACGGCGAGATCGACTGTCCGCTGCCGCGTCTGCCGCTCGACGAGCCCGCCGTGGTCGCCGACTTCATCCTGGACTACTTCAAGAACCGATGAACCCCGACATGCTTTCCTTCGACGAGGCCTACGAGAAGCTGCTCGGCTTCGTCCGCCCGGTGCGCGAGGTGGAGGAGGTGGACACCCTGTTCGCCGCCGGCCGCGTGCTCGCGGTCGATCAGCATTCCACCATCGACCAGCCGCCGATGGACAACTCCGGCATGGACGGCTACGCCCTGCGCGCCGTCGACGTGCCGGTGGCCGGAACCCGCCTGCCGGTGAGCCAGCGCATCCCCGCCGGCAGCGTCGGCCACGAGCTCGCCCCCGGCACCGCCGCGCGCATCTTCACCGGCGCGCCGCTGCCCCCCGGCGCGGATACCGTGGTGATGCAGGAGCTGTGCGAGCACGCCGGCGACGAGGTGGTGGTCAACACGGTGCCGCGTGCCGGCGAGGCGGTGCGTCGCATGGGCGAGGATGTCGCCCGCGGCGCGCGCGTGCTGCCCGCCGGGCTGCGCCTGAGCCCGCAGGCGGTCGCGCTCGCCGCCTCGGTGGGTCTGGCGCGGCTGCCGGTGCATCGGCGCGTCAAGGTCGCCGTCTTCTCGACCGGCTCCGAGCTGGTGATGCCGGGCGAGCCCCTGCCGCCCGGCGGCATCTACAACTCCAACCGGTACCTGCTGCGCGGCCTGCTCGCCGGGCTAGGCTGCGAGGTCGAGGACTTCGGCATCGTGCCCGACCGCTTCGACGCCACCCGCGAGGTGCTGCGCCGCGCGGCCGAGGGACACGATCTCATCCTCACCAGCGGCGGCGTGTCGGTGGGCGAGGAAGACCACGTCAAGTCGGCGGTCGAGGCCGAGGGCAGCCTGGACATGTGGAAGATCGCGATGAAGCCGGGCAAGCCGCTGGCCTACGGGCGGGTGCATGGTGCCGCCTTCATCGGTCTGCCGGGCAACCCGGTGTCGAGCTTCGTGACCTTCCTGTTGATGGTGCGGCCCTTCCTGCTCGCCACCCAGGGAGTGAGCGAGGTCGCTCCGGCGTCGATGCAGTTGCGCGCCGACTTCGACTGGCCGCGGCCCGACCGCCGGCGTGAGTTCCTGCGCGCGCGCATGAACGCGCAGGGCGGGGTGGAACTCTTCGCCAACCAGGGCTCGGCGGCGCTCGAGTCCACCGTGTGGGCCAACGGCCTGGTCGACATCCCGGCCGGCACGGTGATCGCGTGCGGCGAGACGGTGCGCTTCCTGCCCTACGGCGACCTGCTGCACTGAGGCGCGGATGGGGACGAGCGGACGCGGACGGGCAATCAAGGGAACGAGACGGACATGACGAGCAAGGTGAAGATTCTGTATTTCGCGAGCCTGCGCGAGGCTGTGGGGTGCGCCGGCGAGGAGCTGGACCTGCCCGCCGGCGTCGGCACGGTGGGGGCCTTGCGCAGCCACCTGGCCGCGCGCGGCGAGGGCTGGCAGGCGCTGGCGGCCGGGCGCAACGTGCGCGCGGCGCTCAACCAGAAGATGGCGGGCGCCGATGCGTCGCTCGATGCCGGCGACGAGGTCGCCTTCTTTCCGCCGGTGACCGGAGGCTGACGATGGTGGAAGCGAGAGCGCAGGACGCCGCCGAGGTCAGCGTCCAGCACGAGGACTTCGACGTCGGGGGCGAGATCGCGCGCCTCGGCGAGGGACGGCGCGACGTCGGCGCGGTGGCGAGCTTCGTCGGCCTGGTGCGCGACGCCAACGACGGCAGCGGCGTGCGCGCGATGACGCTGGAGCACTACCCGGGCATGACCGAGCGCGCGCTCGAGGAGATCGTCGAGCAGGCGAAGGCGCGCTGGTCGCTGCTCTCCGTGCGCGTCATCCACCGCTACGGCCGCCTGGAGCCCGCCGACCGCATCGTCTTCGTCGGCGTGACGAGCGCGCATCGTGGCGAGGCCTTCGCCGCCTGCGAGTTCATCATGGACTACCTGAAGACGCGGGCCCCGTTCTGGAAGTGCGAGGAGACGCCGCAGGGCGCGCGTTGGGTCGATGCGCGCGAGAGTGACGACTCGGCCGCTGCGCGCTGGGCCGCCTCCGGTGCGCAGGTCCCCGCGGGCGAGGGCGAGGACTGGGACGACATCGAGCTGCGGCGCTGAGGGGGCGAGGACGGCCGGGGAGGCCGCCCTTTGCGGGTTCTTGCGGGATGCGGATCAAATAAAACGGCGCCGCAAGGCGCCGTTTTCAATCGCAGCGGGAACGGCCCGCCACACGAGGCGGAGGCGTTCAGCGACGACCCTTGCCACCCTGCTGGGTGAAGGCCTGGAAGGCCTGGGTGGAGGCGCGCGTCATCTGTTCGAAGGCCGCACGGGTGGTGTCCATCGCGGTCTGCATCGCGCCCAGCGCGTTCTGATCGGCGATCGGCATGCCGGTGAACATCTTCTGCATGGCTTCGAACATGTCGGTGCTGCCCGAGCTCAGCTGCTCCCCCACCAGCCGGCCGAACTCGGCCTGGGTGGCAGCGGTGATCTCGGCAATCTGGCGTGCGCACGCGAGCATCTCTTCGGTGGTGCGCTGCGCGTAGCTCGCGCGCATTTCCATCGCGCCCTGCGGGTCCTTCGCGGCCGAGAGGGCCTTGGCGTTCTGCACGCCTTCCTCGAACAGACGCTTGGCCGTGGTGACCTGGATCTCCATGATGCGCTGCGAGTTCTCGATCGACATCTGGGCCAGGCGCATCGCCGCCTCGAGGTTCTTCTTCTGAAGTTCGTTCAACTGTTCCTGTTTGCTGGCCATAGGCTCCTCTCCACTCGCACGTATCGGTTGTCTGACTTTTTCCGGGCTTGGCGCCCTCGGGACGGTGTCCCTTGTTGTTCTCGGGCCGGCACATCCTCACCGACTTCACCATCCCGGCTTCCACAATAGCACAGCTCGCTTGCGGCTCCGCGGCGCATCCGGTGCTTCGACGGCGTGACGGGTGCGTATGATGCTGCGCTGCAACAGCTTCGGTCGCTTCAGCGCAGCACCGGGCGGTCGGAGAGACCGCCACCGCTCGCAAGGCCGGTGGCGCCCGCCCCGCGGAAAGCCGCGCGCAGCAGCTGGTCCAGGCAATCCACCGCGGCCGCGAGCGCGTCCTCGAAGCGCGCTTCGCGGCAGGGCGTGGCGAGGCGATCGACCAGTGCCTGCCAGGCGGCGGGTTCGAGCTGGCGTGCGAGCGCACGATCCGCGACGATCTCGATGCGGTGCTCGGCGAGCAGCAGATAGACCAGCACGCCGTTGTTGTCCTCGGTGTCCCACACGCGCTGCTTGCCGAACAGCGTGATCGCGCGGTCGCGGATTACGCTCGCGAGCGCCTCGCGGCGCGCGAGGTGGCGCCAGAGGTAGCTCGGCGGCAGGCTGGCCTCGACGCACAGGCAGATCTGCCCGGTGTGGCCGGTCTCGCTTGAGCGAACACGCGCTTCCAGGCGGTCGAGCGCCGCCTCGCCGAGTGCGCGACGGGCGTCGTCGGCGTCGAGCCAGAGGTGGCGCAGGAGCCTGCGCAGTGTCTCCATCACCAGCTCCCCGAGGCGCCGCCGCCACCGAAACTGCCTCCGCCGCCGGAACGGAACCCGCCACCCCCGAGCCTGCCGCCGCCCAGGCCGCCGAGGCTGCCGCCGCGGATGACCGGCCCTCCGCCGCGATGCGGCGGA
>NZ_AMXD01000118.1 GCF_000310185.1 Thauera aminoaromatica S2
CGCCGCGCCGCCGCCGAGGCGCTCGGCATCCGGCCGCGCGCCCGCTTCCGCGCCCGCGTCGCGCTCGGCTCCGACCCGGTGCTGCAGCTCACCGGGGTGATCCCGGCGGCGCGGCGTGCGCTCGAGATGGCCGGGCTGTCGATCCGCGACATGGACTGGATCGAGGTCAACGAGGCCTTCGCCAGCGTGGCGCTGTGCTTCGTGCGCGAGTTCGCGCCCGACCTGGATCGCCTCAACCCCTGGGGTGGGGCGATCGCCCACGGCCACCCGCTGGGCGGCAGCGGCGCCGGCCTGCTGGCCAAGATGCTCGCCGGCCTCGAATGCCGCGACGGCCGCTTCGGCCTGCAGGTCATGTGCATCGGCCACGGCATGGCCACCGCCACCGTCATCGAACGAATCTGAGACACAAGGAGCACACGCAATGAAGATCGCAAACTCGGTATTCCTGGTGACCGGCGGCGCCTCCGGGCTGGGCGCGGCCACCGCGCGCATGGTGGTCGAAGGCGGCGGCAGGGTGGTGCTCGCCGACCTCAACGAAGAGGCCGGCAAGGCGTTGGCGGCCGAACTCGGCGCGGCGGCCCGTTTCGTGCGCACCGACGTCACCGACGAGGCCTCGACGCAGGCGGCGGTCGAGGCCGCGGTGCAGGGCTGCGGGGGCCTGCACGGACTGGTGTGCTGCGCGGGCGTGGCGCCGGGCGAGAAGGTGGTGGGCAAGGACGGCCCGCATGGTCTCGACCGCTTCGTTCGCGGCGTGATGATCAACCTTGTCGGCACCTTCAACCCGATCCGCCTCGCCGCCGCCGCGATGAGCAAGGCCGCGCCCAACGAGGAGGGCGAGCGTGGCGTGATCGTCACCACCGCCTCGGTCGCCGCCTTCGACGGCCAGATCGGCCAGGCGACGTATGCGGCGTCCAAGGCCGGCGTGGTCGGCATGACGCTGCCGATCGCGCGCGAGCTGGCACGCTACGGCATCCGCGTGATGAGCATCGCCCCCGGCATCTTCGAGACCCCGATGCTGCGCGGGCTGCCGCAGGCGGTGCAGGATTCGCTCGGCGAGATGGTGCCTTTCCCCTCGCGCCTCGGCCGCTCCAGCGAATATGCGCAGCTGGTGCGTTCGATCTGCGAGAACCCGATGTTGAACGGCGAGGTCATCCGTCTCGATGGCGCGATCCGCATGGCAGCCAAGTGAGGAGCCCGGCATGAACCCCGTACACACGACCATGATTCCCGCCGACGTCCGTCGTGCCGGGCGCAACCTGATCGGCGACGCCTTCGCGCGCTCGGTGCGCCGCAACCCCGAGCGCGAGGCGCTGCGCTTCGAGGGGCGCAGCTGGCGCTACGCCCAGCTCGACCGTGCCGCCAACCGCGTCGCCAACCGCCTGCTCGGCCTCGGCCTGGCGGTCGGCGATCGCGTCGCCGCCTATGGGCGCAATTCCGACGCCTACGTGCTGCTGTGGCTGGGCTGCGTGAAGGCGGGGCTGATCCACGTCCCGATCAACTACGCGCTGCTCGACGCCGAGCTGCGCTACATCGTCGAGCAGTCGGGCGCGCGTGCGTTGTTCTGCGACGCCGACATGGCGACCCACGTCGAGGCCCTCGGCAGCGACCTGCCCTGCGAATGGCGCGGCACGCTGCACGGCGGACACGAGCGCGACGTCCTCGAGTGGGCGCAGGCCGGCGGCACGGACACGGCCCCGGCGATCGCGCTCGACGAGGAGGCCATCGCGCAGCTGCTGTACACCTCGGGCACCACCGCCGCGCCCAAGGGCGCGATGATGAGCCATCGCGCGCTGCTCGCCGAATACACCAGCACGCTGCTCGCCACCGACATCCGCGCCGAGGACTGCGCGCTCGCCGCGCTGCCGCTGTACCACTCGGCGCAGATGCACGTCTTCCTGATGCCGCAGCTGCTGGTGGGCGCGACCACCCTGCTGATCCAGGCGCCGCAGCCCGAGCGCTGCTTCGAGCTGATCGAGCGCGAGCGCGTGACGTCCTTCTTCGCCCCGCCCACGGTGTGGATCGCCTTCCTGCGTCATCCGGCCTTCGCGCCGGCGCGGCTGGCCTCGCTGCAGAAGGGCTACTACGGCGCCTCGATCATGCCGGTGCCGGTGCTGCAGGAGCTGGCCGCACGCCTGCCGGCGCTGCAGCTCTACAACTGCTATGGCCAGAGCGAGATCGCCCCGCTCGCCACCGTGCTGCGTCCGGAGGAACACGCCGAGCGCCCCGCGTCCGCCGGGCGGCCGATCTTCAACGTCGAAACCCGCATCGTCGACAGCGACCTCAACGACGTGCCTGCGGGCGAGATGGGCGAGATCGTGCACCGCTCGCCGCAGCTCATGAGCGGCTACTGGGACAAGCCGGAGGAGACCGCGGCCAGCTTCCGCGACGGCTGGTTCCGCTCGGGGGACGTCGGCTACCTCGACGAGGCCGGCTACCTCTACATCACCGACCGCATCAAGGACATCATCAAGACCGGCGGCGTGGTGGTGGCGAGCCGCGAGGTGGAGGAGTGCCTGTACACCCACCCCGCGGTGGCCGAGGTCGCGGTGATCGGCCTGCCCGACGAGCGCTGGATCGAGGCGGTGACGGCGGTGGTGGCGCTCAAGCAGGGCGCGCAGGCCACGGCCGCAGAGCTGATCGCCCACGTGCATGCCCGGCTGGCGGCCTTCAAGGTGCCCAAGCGGGTGTTCTTCGTAGAGGACATGCCGCGCAACGCCTCCGGCAAGCTGCTCAAGCGCGAGCTGCGCGTGCGCTACGCGGAAACCTGAGCGCCCCGGGTGGCGGTACCCGTGCCGACTCGCCTCAGTCTGCCCGGGTGCCCGGCCTGATCTCGATCGTCGGCCGGGGGGCTTGCGCGTCCGCTTGCGGGATGCCGAGCACGGCGTGCAGCTGCCCGTCGTCGCCGATCAGGTCGGCGAGCGTGAGGCGGTCGAGGGCGGCAAAGAAGGCCTGCAGGGCGCCGGCCAGTGCGCCCTTGAGCCGGCAGGCCGGATCCAGCAGGCAGTGCGATCCCGATCCGAAGCACTCGACCAGCTCGAAGCTGGGCTCCATCCCGCGGACCACGTCGCCGAGACCGATCTGCGTCGCCGCACGCGCCAGCCGGAGTCCGCCGCCCTTGCCGCGCGCGCCGTCGACAAAACCCTTCGCCACCAGCCCGGTGACCACCTTCATCAGGTGGCTGCGCGAGATGTCGAAGCGTTCCGCCACTTCCTTGATGGTCACGCGTCGCTCGGTGCAGGTGCCGAGGTACATGAGCAGGCGAAGCGCGTAATCGGTGTGCTGGGTGATGTTCATCGCGAAGGTGCGCCGGGCGTATGGCGGGCTGCATGGTAGCAGCAATAGATTCATTTCTGTTGACTCTTTTAAAGATGCATTTAATATGTATCTTAAAGGCCTCGACCGAAGGAGCTGCCATGAAACGCCACCCCCATCTCGTCCGGCTGTCGCGCGAACACCATGCCGCGCTGCGGCTCGGCAGGCATCTGCTCGCCGGCGGCGCGGCGGCCGAGCTGCGCGCGGAACACGTCGCGCTCGTCACCCACTTTGCCGAGGAAGAGCGCGAGCTGGCCCCCTTGCTCGAAACGGGCGGTCACGGCGCACTCGCCGCGCGCCTGCGCGCCGAGCATGCCCACCTGAGGTCCCTGTTCGCCACCGCAGCGGACGGCGTGCGCGAGGCCGCGGCCGGGCAGGCGCTGATCGACCATGTGCGCTTCGAGGAGCGCGAACTGTTTCCGGCGATCGAAACCCTGTTCGAGGAAGTGCTGCCATGACCCATGTCGTCACCGAAGCCTGCATCCGCTGCAAATACACGGATTGCGTGAGCATGTGCCCGGTCGACGCCTTTCGCGAGGGGCCGAACTTCCTCGTGATCGACCCCGAGGAGTGCATCGACTGCACCCTGTGCGTCGCCGAGTGTCCGGTCGATGCGATCGTGCCGGAAGATGAGTTGAGCGACGAGCAGCGCGAATACCTCGCCCTCAACGCGGCGCTGGCGAAGGACTGGCCGCGTATCGTCGAGGCGCATGCGCCGCTGCCCGATGCCGATGCATGGGTGAAGGTGGCCGACAAGCGCGCGTGGCTCGACACGGCGCGGGCGGGCGACCCCGACGCGAAGGCATGAAACGGCGCCCGGGCGGGCGCCTGCACGCAATCCTCATGAACCGGGAAGAGGGTGGCAGCGGATACAGCGAGAAGGCGAGGACAGCGCACGCGAGATGCGCATCGATGCGGAGGAGATCGTGCATCCGCCGCAATCATGTGGACGATGGCTATGCCGAGATACGGCACGCGATCGCGAGCGGCAGCGAGGGCACGACCGTCCTCGACCTGCGCCGCGAGGACGGCGAGCGGCGCTGGGTGGAGCTCTTCCTCGCGCCGGTGCGCAACGAGGCCGACGCCGTCACGCATTACGTGGGGGGCCTCAACGACGTCACCCGGCGCAAGGACGCCGAGGAGCGCCTCAACCACCTCGCCAGCCACGATCCGCTGACCGGGCTGCCCAACCGGATGCTGTTCCATGACCGTCTCCGCCATGCGATCGCCCGCCGCAACCACGGTGCGCTGGCGGTGCTCTTCCTCGACCTCGACCGCTTCAAGCAGGTCAACGACGGCTACGGCCACGACGTCGGCGACGCCTTGCTGCGCGAAGTCGCGGCACGCCTGTCGTCCTGCCTGCGGGCCGAGGACACCGTGGCCCGCTTCGGTGGAGACGAGTTCGTCGTCCTCATCGAGGACCTGCCCGGGACGGCGTTCGCGGCGAAGATCGCCGCCCGCCTCGCCGAGCCGGTGCTCATCGGCGGGCGCACGCTTCCGGTGTCTGCCAGCGTGGGCATCGCCCTCCATCCGCGCGACGGCCGCGACCCGCAGACCCTGCTCAAGAATGCCGACACGGCGATGTACCGTGCCAAGGAGTCGGGCCGGGGCGGGTTCTGCTTCTACGCCGGGGAGATGAACGCGCAGGCACATCGGCGCCTCGACCTCGAGAACGGCCTGCGTCGCGCCCTCGCCGAGGGGCGGCTGGAGGTGCATTGCCAGTCCCAGGTGTCGCCCGGGGACGGACGCCTGTGCGGGGTGGAGGCGCTGGTGCGCTGGCGCCATCCGCGCGAGGGGACGATCGGGCCCGACGAGTTCATCCCGATCGCGGAGGAGACCGGCCTGATCGTTCCGCTCGGCGAGCATGTGCTGCGCACGGCCTGCCTGCGAGGGCGACCGGCCGCTCTTGCCCGCACTGCGCGGATCCGGTCGCCGCTGCGCCCGGCGTCTGAGCGGCGCCCGTCGCGCACGCCGGATGCCGGCGCGGCGCGTACTCAGCGACCGACGGCCTTGTCCAGCATCCTGCCGAGGCCGCGCATCACCGTCAGGTTTGCCCGCTCCATCGCCTGCAGTTCGGCGAGCGCCTCCTCCAGTCGGCCCTGTGCGTGCAGTTCCACGGCGCGCCGCGCATGCACGTGCACCGCGCGATGCGGGTCTTCGAGTTCCCCGTAGCCCGGCAGCCCGGCGAAGTGCTCGCGTCCCTCGCCGTCGTAGTACCACTGGCCGAGGCGGCAGTGCCGCTCGTCGGGCAGGTCTGCGGGGCGCAGCGTCGATACGCCGAGGAAGACCTTGTACACCTCGAGCTTGAGCGCGAGTTCGTCGATGTTGGCGAGCTCGACGTTGGCGAGCAGGGCGGAAGAGGTCACCGCCCGTTCCATGCGGCGCGACAGCTCGAGCAGGTGCTTCATGCTGGAGACGGCCTGCGTGCTGTCCGCGGCGTGGCGTCCGGCGTCGGCGGCGCCGAACTCCATGACCTCCCGCGCGGCGCGCGTCTCGTCCTGGATGTTCTCGACCAGGGTGGCGATCTCGGTGGTGGCCTTCGCGGTGCGCTCGGCAAGCTTGCGCACCTCGTCCGCCACCACCGCGAAACCCCGTCCCGCGTCGCCGGCGCGCGCAGCCTCGATCGCCGCGTTGAGGGCGAGCAGGTTGGTCTGGTCGGCGATCTCCTTGATCAGGCGGACGATGCCGCCGATCTCCTCGGCCCGACGGCTCAGGATGCCGACGTTCCCCGACGCCTCGCCCATGCGCTCGAAGGTGGCGTGGAGATTGCCGGCGATCCGCTCGAACGCGGCGCGGCTGGTGTCGGACTGCGCCGCCGCTTCGAGCGCCGATGCCTTTTCCTGGTTGAGGGTGCCGGCGAGGCCCAGGAAGGATTCGCGCACGCCGCCGAGCGAGTCGCCAAAGCTGCCCAGGCTGGCGAACACGCCGCCCAGCACGGTGCGCTCGCGGCGCAAGGCGTCTGTCTGCGCGCGCAGCTCGGACTGCTCCGCCTCGAGGTCGCGGATACGTTCCTGCAGGGCGGCGTTGGCCTGCTCGAGCAGCAGGTTCTCGGCTTCGCTGGCGCGCAGCCTGTCTCTCGGTCCGGAGAAGAACATCGGGGGCTCTGGTAGGATATTTAAAGTGGAGTATCAGATGAATCTTTTGGCCGGTCAAGCCGCGCATTGCGTCCGCGCCCACGTCGATTTGCGGTGGGTCCGGCCGGCATCGTAGTCTGCGCGTCGCGGGACGACGGCGGGGATGCCCGCCCGCCCGCAGGAGCAAATCGAATGGAATTCGCGAAGATCTTCATCACGCTGGCGGCCCTGATCAACCCCTTCGGCGCCATCCCGGCCTTCATCGGCCTGACCCAGGGGCAATCGTCCCTCGAACGCCGCCGCACCGCGCGTACCGCCGCACTGGCGACCGTCCTCGTCATCACCGTGACCGCGCTCGCCGGCCAGTACATCCTGGCGGGTTTCGGCATCACCGTGCCCTCGCTGCAGGTCGGTGGCGGCGTGCTGCTGTTCATCGTCGCGATCTCGATGTTCAACGCCCAGCCCGCGCCGAGCCGCACCACCCCCGAGGAAACCGACGAGGCCGCCGAGCGCGCCAACATCGCCGTGGTGCCGCTGACGATCCCGCTGCTGACCGGGCCGGGCACGGTCAGCACGGTGATCATCTACGCCGACCAGGGTACGCGAACGGTGCTGATGCTGCTCGGCGCCGGCCTCGTGATGGGCGTCGTGGTGTGGTTCGCCTTCAACCTGGCCGGTCCGATCAGCCGCCTGGCCGGGCGCACCGGACTCAACATCATGACCCGGCTGATGGGCCTGGTGCTGGCGGCGCTCGCGGTGGAGTTCATCGCAGCGGGCATCCGTGCCTATGTGAACGCCTGAGGGCGCCCCTACAGCGGCGTGGCGCGCGCTTCCTCGACCAGCCATTCGCGGAAGTTCGTCAGCGCCGGCCGTTCCGCCTTGCCCTCGGGCACGATCAGGTAGTACGCCCGCGTGCTCGGGAAGCTGCGCAGGCAGGGGCTGATCAGGCTGCCGGCGGCGAGCTCCTGCTGGATCAGGAAGGGCGGGATCAGCGCCACGCCCATGCGCTCGATCGCCGCCTGCGCGAGCATCGAGAACAGCTCCAGGCGCATGCCGCCCATGTCGTTCGCGGGGCGCACGCCGGCCGAGGCGAACCACTGCCGCCAGGCGTAGGGGCGGGTGGTCTGCTGCAGCAGCGGCAGCTCGGCGACCTCGTCCGGGCTCATCTGCTCGCGCACGCCGGGCAGGGCCGGGCTGCATACCGGCACCGGATATTCCCGCATCAGGAAGTGCGCCTCGGTGCCCGGCCAGCCGGTGTCGCCGAAGTAGATCGCGGCGTCGAACTCGGTCTGGTCGAAGAGGAACGGCCGCGTCTGGGTGTGCATGTTCACCACCACGTCCGGGTTCCGCGCCTGGAAGCCGGCCAGGCGGGGCAGCAGCCAGCGCGTGGCGAAGGTCGGCACGACGGCCAGCTCGAGCACGCTGCCGGCGCCGTGGTGTGCCATGACCGCGAGCGTGTCGTGCTCGATCGCATCCAGCCGCGGGGCGATCTGGCGGCTGTAGCTCAGTCCTGCCTCGGTGAGCTGCACGCCGCGCCGGGTGCGGCGGAACAGCGGCACGCCGAGGAAGTCCTCGAGCGCGCCGATCTGCCGGCAGATCGCGCTCTGCGTGAGCGCGAGCTCCTCGGCGGCGCGGGTGAAGCTCTCGTGGCGCGCGGCGGCCTCGAAGGCGAGCAGCGCGGCGGTGCTGGGGATCTTCTTGCGCATGGCGGTCGAGATTTTCTTTCGGAGTTCCGGAAAGGCACAGATTACTGCAGAAATATCGCTTGAGCTGCGCTTCCGGAGTTCATAGGATGCGAATCACACACAGGCAGCCGCCTGCACGACCGATCGCACGAGGAGACACGACATGGCTTCGAACAAGGCTAGCTTCAACTGGGAAGACCCGCTGCTGCTCGACCTGCAGCTGACCGAGACCGAGCGCATGGTGCGCGACACGGCGCGCGCCTACAGCCAGGACAAGCTGCTGCCGCGCGTGCAGGAGGCCTTCCGCCACGAGAAGACCGATGCCGCGATCTTCCGCGAGATGGGCGAACTCGGTCTGCTCGGCGCCACCATCCCCGAGCAGTACGGCGGCTCCGGCCTCAACTACGTGTGCTACGGCCTGATCGCCCGCGAGGTCGAGCGTGTCGACTCCGGCTACCGTTCGATGATGAGCGTGCAGAGCTCGCTGGTGATGGTGCCGATCAACGAATTCGGTACCGAGGCGCAGAAGCAGAAGTACCTGCCCAAGCTCGCCACCGGCGAATGGATCGGCTGCTTCGGCCTCACCGAGCCGAACCACGGCTCCGACCCGGGCTCCATGATCACCCGTGCGCGCAAGGTCGATGGCGGCTTCAGCCTCTCCGGCAGCAAGATGTGGATCACCAACAGCCCGATCGCCGACGTGTTCGTGGTGTGGGCCAAGGACGACGAAGGCCAGATCCGCGGCTTCATCCTCGAGAAGGGCTGGAAGGGCCTCTCCGCGCCCGCCATCCACGGCAAGGTCGGCCTGCGTGCCTCGATCACCGGCGAGATCGTCATGGACGAGGTCTTCGTGCCGGAAGAGAACGCCTTCCCGACCGTGCGCGGGCTCAAGGGCCCCTTCACCTGCCTCAACTCGGCGCGCTTCGGCATCGCCTGGGGTGCGCTCGGCGCCGCCGAGGCCTGCTACGAGACCGCCCGCCAGTACACGATGGACCGTAACCAGTTCGGCCGTCCGCTCGCCGCCAACCAGCTCATCCAGAAGAAGCTCGCCGACATGCTGACCGAGATCACCCTCGGCCTGCAGGCGGTGCTGCGCGTGGGCCGCATGAAGGACGAGGGCATCGCCCCGGTCGAGATCACCTCGATCATCAAGCGCAACTCCTGCGGCAAGGCGCTCGACATCGCCCGCATGGCGCGCGACATGCTCGGCGGCAACGGCATCTCGGACGAGTACCCGGTGGCCCGCCACCTGGTGAACCTCGAGGTGGTCAACACCTACGAGGGCACCCACGACGTGCATGCGCTGATCCTCGGCCGCGCCATCACCGGCCTCGCCGCGTTCAGCAACTGAGTCCCCGGAGACCCCCGATGCCCGGCGCCCTGTCGCACATCCGCGTCCTCGACCTGTCTCGCATTCTGGCCGGCCCCTGGGCCGGGCAGATGCTCGCCGATCTCGGCGCGGACGTGATCAAGGTCGAGCGTCCGGGTGCCGGCGACGACACCCGCGGCTGGGGGCCGCCCTGGCTCAAGGACGAGCAGGGCGCCGACACCGACGTGGCGGCGTATTACCTGTGCGCCAACCGCAACAAGCGCTCGATCACCATCGACATCACCCAGGCCGAGGGCCAGGCGCTGGTGCGCCGGCTCGCCGCCGAGTCCGACGTGGTGCTGGAGAACTTCAAGGTCGGCGGCCTGGCGCAGTACGGCCTCGACTATGACAGCCTGAAGGCGGTCAATCCGCGCCTGGTGTACTGTTCGATCACCGGCTTCGGCCAGGACGGGCCGTATGCGCCGCGCGCCGGCTACGACTTCCTGATCCAGGGCCTGGGCGGGCTGATGAGCATCACCGGCCGGCCCGACGGCGAGGAGGGCGGTGGCCCGATGAAGGTGGGCGTGGCGCTCACCGACATCCTCACCGGCCTGTACGCCACCAACGCCGTGCTCGCCGCGCTGGCCTGGCGCGAGCGCAGCGGCGAAGGCCAGTACATCGACATGGCACTGCTCGACGTGCAGGTGGCCTGCCTCGCCAACCAGGCGGGCAACTACCTCGCCACCGGGCAGAGCCCGAAGCGGCTGGGCAATGCGCACCCCAACATCGTGCCCTACCAGGATTTTCCGACCGCCGACGGCTACATGATCCTCGCCATCGGCAACGACGGGCAGTTCGCGCGCTTCTGCGCGGCCGCCGGTGCGCCGCAGCTCGCGACCGACGAACGCTTCGCCACCAACCGCGCGCGCGTGGTCAATCGCGCCACGCTGATCCCGCTGCTGAAGAAGCTCACCGTCGAGCGCGGCACCGCGGAGTGGATCACGAAGCTCGAGGCGCTCGCCGTGCCCTGCGGTCCGATCAACACCCTGGCCGACGTCTTCGCCGACCCGCAGGTGCAGGCGCGCGAGATGAAGGTGACGATGCCGCATCCGGTCGCCGGCCAGGTGCCGCTCGTCGCCAGCCCGATGAAGCTCTCGGCCACGCCGGTGGACTACCGCCTGCCGCCGCCGATGCTCGGCGAGCACACCGACGGGATCCTCGCCGCAACGCTCGGTCTCGATGCCGGGGCAATCGCCCGCCTGCGTGCGGACGGCGTGGTCTGAGCCGGAACAAGAACACAGAAGACGAACACAAGGGAACAGCATGAAGATCCTCGTACCCGTAAAGCGCGTGGTGGATTACAACGTCAAGGTTCGCGTCAAGGCCGACGGCAGCGGCGTGGACCTGGCCAACGTCAAGATGAGCATGAACCCCTTCGACGAGATCTCGGTCGAGGAGGCGGTGCGGCTGAAGGAAGCGGGCGTGGCCACCGAGGTGGTGGCGGTGTCCTGCGGCGTGGGCGCCTGCCAGGAGACCCTGCGCGCGGCGATGGCGATCGGTGCCGACCGCGGCATCCTGGTCGAGACCGATGTCGAGCTGCAGCCGCTGGCGGTGGCCAAGCTCCTGAAGGCGGTGTGCGACAAGGAGCAGCCGCAGCTGGTGATCTGCGGCAAGCAGGCGATCGACGACGACGCCAACCAGACCGGCCAGATGCTGGCGGCGCTGGCGGGCTGGCCGCAGGCGACCTTCGCGTCCAAGGTGACGCTGGCCGACGGGAAAGCCGCGGTGACGCGCGAGATCGACGGCGGCCTCGAGACCCTGTCGGTGAAGCTGCCGGCGGTGATGACCACCGACCTGCGCCTGAACGAGCCGCGCTACGCGACGCTGCCCAACATCATGAAGGCCAAGAAGAAGCCGCTCGACACCGTGAAGCCGGCCGACCTGGGCGTGGATGTCGCGCCGCGTCTGGCCACGCTGAAGGTCGCCGAGCCGCCCAAGCGCAGCGCCGGCGAGCGCGTGGCCGACGTGGCCCAGCTGATCGACAAACTCAAGAACGTTGCGAAGGTGATCTGAACATGGCCATTCTCGTCATTGCCGAACACGACAATCAATCGATCAAGGCGGCCACGCTCAACACCGTGAGCGCGGCCGCGAAGCTGGGCGGCGACGTCCATGTGC